>CBFGPX010000087.1:0-16109 GCA_965650725.1 uncultured Comamonadaceae bacterium
GAACGGCCGCCTCCTAAGCGGCAGATACAGGTTCGATTCCTGTCGGAGGGACCAGGCCCGTTGACGGGTCTTCAGGCGTGGACGCTCAGCAGCCGGCCCGCACCGGCATCGCCGTGCTGCGTCGAGCGCCCCAGCGCCGCATAGGACGCCATGCCCGAGGACTCGGACCCCACGATGGCGGCGACGCGGAACGGGCTGGTGCGCAGCTCCACCGGCGGTGGCTGCGGCTCCAGATGGCGCTGCTGAAGGCGCTCGCGGTACTGCCTCAAGGGGTCGCCCAGGATCAGCGGTGGCGGAGTAAGGACGGCGCGCATGGTCGGGTGTTGGCCTCTGACGGAGGCAAGGCGACGCGCGCGCCGGGAGACTTAAGCAGACAGCGCGAAGTCCGGCTTCAGCAGCTGGCGCACGCGCTGCCGGCCGAGGCCCTGGACGGCGGGCAGCAGCTCGGTGGCCGCCTCGCGCCCGAAGCCGTCGGCAAAGGCCTGCAGCTGCGCGCCCTCCCCCGCATCGCCCAGCGCCGGCAGGGCCACGGCGTCCAGCGCGGCGTCGACCTGCTGGCGGCCGCGTTGCAGCTGGCCGTGGGCGTGGCGCAGCTGCTCCATCAGCTGCTGCCGCCCGGTGGCGCTGTCGGTGCGCCATTGCGCCGGCCGCAAGGCGTCACCCTGGGCTTCGAGCGGCGCGCGCACCAGCTGGCCGCTGGGGTAGCGCCGGCCCTCGCCCATCAGGCTCATGCCCTGGCGCAGCGCCGGCCAGCGCGATTCGCTGACGCTCATCAAGAGCTTGTCGCCCTGCTTGGCCACCTCGATGCCGGCGGGCGCCAGCGCGCGCTGCAGCGTCTGCAGATTGGCGGCCGAGCCGGCGGCGGGGTCCAGCGTGACCTGCACGCGGCGTTGCGCGCCGGGCAAGGCCAGCGTCAGCGTCTCGCGGCCGTTGCCGGCGTCTTCCAGCGCCGCGGCATCCAGGCCGCGCAGCAGGAACTGCTGGCGCGTATCGCCCTGCATCCGCACGCGCAGTTGGCCGTCCACCAGGCCACCGGCATCGCCGCGCTGGGCCCAGCTGGACTGCAGTTGCGCGAGCTTGGCCGTCACGGCGGTGTCGTCGGCGCCTCCGGCCAGCGCGGCGGCCAGCGCGCGCAGGTCGCCGTCGAGCTTCTGCAGCCAGGCCTGGCCCTGCTGAAGGCGGCCCAGGCGCTGCTGGGCACCGGGCTCGCGTGCAGCCGAGCCGGAATGGCTGGCCGACAACGGCGCTGGCTCGCGCGCGCCCTCCGCCGCGAGCTGGGACGCGGACTGCGCCGCGCGCGTGGCCGCGACGGGCGCGACCGCCTCGGCGCGCAGCGACGTGGTCGGCGCGCCGACCTGGGTGGAGATCGTCAGCGAGCTCACAGCGCGTTGAACAGGCTCAGCTGGCTGACCTGGGCGTAGGACTTCTGCGTGGCCTGCACGGCCTGGGTGTAGCTGTTCATGCGCACGGCGGCCTCGCCGTAGTCCAGCTGGGCCAGCGTCAGCGCGGCCTGCTTGTTGGACAGGCTGACGGCGCCGTGGTTGTCTTCCAGCGTCTGCAGCATGTTCTGGCGTCCACCCAGGCGGCTGATGCGGTCGCCGACCGCGCCCATGGCGTCGTCCACGCCGGCCAGCGTCAGGTCCACGGTGCCGCGCACGTTGGCCGCCGTCACGGTGGGGGCCTTCAGCGCCGTGACCAGCTGGTCCAGCTGGGTCAGGAAGCCGCCCATGCCTTCCAGCGTGACGTTGGCGTCCACGGTGATCTTGTCGCCCACCGAGACCTGCTGCATGTCGAGGTTGCCGCCCCAGCCGTAGACGTCGGGCGGGCCGGGCACCAGCGTGACGGTGGGCTGGTTGGTGGCCGTGCCGGAGAACAGGTAATGGCCTTCGGCGTCGCGCGCGTTGGCGGTGTAGTACAGGCTGTTGCGCAGCGCCTCCAGCGAGCCGGCCATGGCCTGCAGGTCCTCGGGCGTGTTGCCGCCGTCAGCGGCCCAGACCAGCAGGTCGCGCGCGACCTGCAAGTCCTGCTGCAGGCTGTCCAGCGTGACCTCGCTGGTCTGCAGCCGGCTGCGCAGCGCGCCGATGTTGGTGCGGTACTGGTCCAGCGCCGCCTCTTCGCGCGACAGGCGGGCCAGGCGCACGGTGGCGATGGTGTCGTCCGAGGGCTTGAGGATGCGCTTGCCCGAGGCCATCTGCTGCATGACTTCGGACAGCTTGGTGTTGGCCGTCTGCAGCGCGGTGTTCATCGTGCTGCTGTACTGACTGCTGGCGATTCGCATGGTGTTGGTCTTCCTCAGCTCAACATCGCCAGCGTGCTGTCGAACAACTCGTTCGCCACCGCGATGACCTTCATGTTGGACTCGTACATCTGCTTGTATTGCATGAGGGCGATGGCCTCTTCGTCGGTGTTGACGCCGCTGGTCGACTTCCAGCTCTCGTCGGCCTGGTCGCGCACGGTCTGCGCGGTGGTCTGCGAGGCCTGGTTCTGCTGGCTGTGCACGCCCAGCTTGCCGACCAATTGGGTGTAGACGTCGCCCAGCGACACGTCGATGGTGCTGCCGGTGGGCTGGCCGTTGGCGTCGAAGGTGCTCAGCGCCACCGTGGCAGTCTGGCGCAGATTGACCAGCTTCTGCAGGTTGGCGCTGTCGCCCAGCGCGGTGGCCGACGACGAGAAGGCCAGGTCGGCGCCGCTCAGCGGGTTCAGCGTCAGCTTGCCGTCGCCGGCATAGGTGAACAGGTCCTGGTTGGTCACGCCGGACTGCGAGTAGCCGAGCCGGTGCTGGGCGTTGAAGCTGTCGGCAAAGCCCTTGGCCAGTTCGTCCAGCGAGGTCTTCAGCGTGCCCAGCGTCTGGTCCTCGTAGTCCTGCAGGCCGCCCAGCTGGCCGCCCAGGCCGCGGTTCAGCACCTTGAAGCTACCGGCCCCGAAGCTCAGGTCCAGCATGCCGGGCGGGCCCTCGCTGATCCGGCCGGCGTCGGCGCCGACCACCAGCGGCTGGCCGCTGCGCAGCGACACGTTCAGCGTGCCGTCGGGCTGGGCCACGGTCTGCAGGCCCACCAGCGAGGCCAGTGCATCGACCTTGCGGTCGCGCGCGTCCAGCAGCGCCGAGTCGTTCAGGCCGGCGGCGCGCGCCGCAGCCACTTCGCGGTTGAGCTGGGCGATGTCGGCCGTGTAGCCGTTGATCTGGTTCAGCGCCGCGCCGCGCTGCGTGCGCATCGCCAGGCTCTGGTTGTCCAGCAGGCTGCGCATGCTGTCGAAGCGGCGCGCCAGGCCGTCGGCGGCGGTGATGACCTGGTCGCGCAGCGGGCCGGAGTCGGGTTGGGTGCTGGCCGCGTTCAGCGCGGCGAAGAAGGCGTCGAAGCCCTGGTTGATGTTGGACGCGTCGTCCGACATCACCTGCTCCAGCTGGGTCAGGTAGGGCTGGGCGGCGCTGTACTGGCCCAGGCTGGATGCAGACTGCCACATCTGCAGCGACTTGTAGCCGTCGCTGAAGCGCAGCAGCGCGCTGACCTGCACGCCACCGGCCGCGTTGGCGCCGCGGCCCTGCGACTGCGTGGACAGCAGCACGCCCTGGCGCACATAGCCGGGCGTCATCGCGTTGGCGATGTTCTGGCTGTTGGTGTTCAACGCCGTCTGCGCGGCCAGCGCGCCGGACAGGCCGTTGTAGATCATGCTCATGGGCGCTCCGAAACCGCTTTGTCCTGGGGGGAAGGCGACGCTGCTGCCGTTGCGCTTAAGCCGGGCAGGATCTGTTTCAGCATCAGGTCGGCGATGCCGAAGGCGTGGCGCCCCGCCAGCGCATCGGCCACCAGGCCGTCGGCCAGGTCCTGCATCTCCTGGCCGGTCTTGTCGCGGAACAGGCCGTCCTCGCCGGACAGCGTGCGGCCGTTCTCGCGCATCTGGTTCAGCATCTTCTTGACGAAGAAGGCCTCGAACTTCTCGGCCGCCTGCGTGGCCTTGGCCACCAGTGGATCGGCCGCGGCGGCGGCACCGGGGGTCTGCGTGTTGATCTTCATGTCAGTGCTCCGTTTGCGGGCCGAGCGCCGGGCCGCTCCCAAGCCGGCCCGCGCTGGCGATGTGACTGCGGCTCGAAGCCGCGGGCATCGCCGTCCCCTCGGGGGACCGACCGGACTTGCGAGCGTCCAGCGATGCAAGGATGGGCGAGGGGCTCATATCACCTGGAGTTCACCTTCGATGGCACCGGCCTGGTCCAGCGCCTGCAGGATGGCCATGACGTCGTCGGGGCTGGCGCCGATGCTGTTGATGGTGTCGACGATGGTCTGCAGCTTGGCGCCGCCCGGCCACGTGAACATGCGGCCGCCGCCGCCCTGCTCCACGGCCACGCGCGACTGAGGCACGACCTCGGTCGTGCCGCGGGAGAAGGCATTCGGCTGGCTGACCTGCGGCGTCTCGCTGATGACCACCTTCAGCGCGCCATGCGACACCGCCGCCGGCCGCACACGCACGCCATCGGCGATGACGACGGTGCCGGTGCGCGAATTGAAGACCACCAGCGGCCGGGCCTTGCCGGCCTCGATGTCCAGCTCTTCCAGCTGGGCCATGAAGGCGATGCGGCGGTTGGCCGCCTCGGGCGCCTGCACCTCCACGGTGGTGGCGTCCAGCGGGCTGGCGGTGTCGGCGCCGAAGCGGGCGTTGATGGCCTCGACGATGCGCGTGGCGGTCTGGAAGCTGGGGCGCTTCAGGCTCAGCATGACGCTGGGCCGGCTGCCGAAGTCGCTGGCGATCTCGCGCTCGATGGTGGCGCCGTTGGGAATGCGACCACCCGTGGGCGTGTTGACGGTCACGCTGGAGCCGCTCTGGCCCTGCGCCGACACGCCGCCCACCACCAGGCTGCCCTGAGCCAGCGCATAGACCTCGCCGTCGGCGCCCTGCAGCGGGCTCAGCAGCAGCACGCCGCCGCGCAGGCTCTTGGCGTCGCCCAGCGAGGCCACGGTCACGTCCACCGTCTGCCCGCGGCGGTAGCCGGCCGGGAAGCTGGCGCTGACCATCACGGTCGCGACGTTGCGCGACTTGGCATCGACCTTCTCGGGCAGCTTGACGCCGAACTGCTTCAGCAGATTGCCCACCGACTGGCCGGCGGCCTTGACCTGGCTGCTGTCGCCGCTGCCGTTCAGGCCCACGACCAGGCCGTAGCCGATCAGCTGGTTGTCGCGCAGGCCTTCCACGCTGACGAGCTGGCGCAGCGGCTGCGGCGAGGCGGCGGCGTGCAGCGCGGCCAGGGCCAGCGCGCAGGAGACGAGGATTCGCTTCATCGCAGGGTTTCCTTAGAACGGCGCCAGCGGGCTGTTGAACAGCCGCGTCAGCCAGCCCGGGGTGTTGGTGTCGGCCAGGTGGCCCTGGCCGCTGTAGACGATGCGGGCGTTGGCGATGCGCTGCGAGGACACGCGGTTGTCCGCGTCCACATCGGTAGCACGCACATAGCCGCCCAGGCGGATCAGCTCCTCGCCCTGGTTCAGCGTCAGGCTCTTCTCGCCCTGCACGCGCAGCAGGCCGTTGCCCATGACCTCGTGGACCACCACCGTGATGGCGCCCTGCAGCTGGTTCTGCTGGCTGCTGGTCGCGCTGCCCGAGAAGTCGCGCTGCGCGCCCAGGCTCAGGTCGGTCTTCTTGGACCCGGTGCTGGCCTGCAGGCCCGCGCCGCTCTGCTTGCCCATCTGCGTGTCGGCGCGCTTGCTGGCCTGGGTGACCTCCTGCAGCATCACCGTCAGCACGTCGCCGGCGCGGAACTGGCGCGTGTCCGACACCAGCGCCGACGCGCGATCCGGCGCCCAAACGCCGCCGCCGCGCGGCCTGGCAGGCTGCGGGTTGGACTGCACGGCCAGGGGCAGCGGTGCGGCCTCCGGCAGTTGGGGCGGCTTGACGACGGCACAGCCGGTCAGCAGCGCCGCGGCGATGAGCAGGGCAAGGGCCTTCATGGTCAGCGCGCCGCCTGGGCCAGCGTCTGCAGCATGTTGTCGGCCGCGGAGAGCACCTTGGTGTTCATCTCGTAGGTGCGCTGGGCGGTGATCATGTCGACCATCTCCTCGACGACCTGCACGTTCGAGCCCTCCAGCGCGCCCTGCTTGAGCTTGCCGATGCCGTTCTCGCCCGGCACGCCTTCGGTGGGCGTGCCGCTGGCGCCGGTCTCCTGGTAGAGGTTGTCGCCCAGCGCCAGCAGGCCGGCCGGGTTGACGAACTGCGCCAGGCGCAGCTGGCCCAGCTCGGTGGGCGTGGTGGCCCCGCCGACCAGTGCCGTCACCGTGCCGTTCTCGGCGATGGTGACGCTGGTCGCGTTGGCGGGGATGGTGATCTCGGGCAGCAGCGGCAGGCCCTGCGCGTTGACGAGGCGGCCCTCGACGTTCACCTGCAGCTGGCCTGCGCGGGTGTAGGCCGTCTGGTCGTTGGGGCCCTGCACCTGCAGGAAGCCGCTGCCCACGATGGCCACGTCCAGGCTCTGGCCGGTGGTCTGCAGGCTGCCGGTGGTGAACACCTTCTGCGTGCCAACGACGCGCGTGCCGTTGCCCAGCTGCACGCCGGCCGGCGAGCTGCTGCCGTCGTCGCGCTGCGCGCCGGGCTGGCGCTCGATCTGATAGAACAAGTCCTCGAACAGCACGCGGTCGCGCTTGAAGCCGACCGTGTTCACGTTGGCGAGGTTGTTGGCGATGGCCTGCAGCTTGGCATCCTGGGCCTGCACGCCGGTCTTGCTGATCCACATGGCGGGGTTCATGACTCGCTACTCCAGTAATTCAGTTGTTCGTTGCGTTCTTGCGGGCCGAGCGCCGGGCCGCTCCCAAGCCGGCCCGTCTGGCGATGTGGCTGCGGCTCGAAGCCGCAGGCATCGCCGTCCCCTCGGGGGACCGGCCAAGGCTTGCCTTGGACGAGGGCTCGTTATTCCCTGACTAGTCGGTTGCCTGCCTCGGCCATGCCGTCGGCGGCCTTGAACAAGCGCATCTGCACCTCGAAGTCGCGGCTCAGCGTCATCGTGTGCACCATTTCCTCGACGGCAGCGACGTTGCTGCCTTCCAGCCGGCCGGCCTGCACCTTGACCTGCTCGTCAGCCGCCAGCGCCTGGCCATCGCGCGCCACCAGCAGGCCGGCCTCGTTCTTGGTCAGTGCGGCGGCGGGCGCGTTGACGCGCTTGAGCCGGTCCACCGGCTGCAGCTCGGTCTGGCCCGGCGCCAGGATGGAGATCAGGCCGTCGCCGGTGATCTCCAGCTTGCTGTGCGGCGGCAGCACGATGGGGCCACCTTCGCCCAACACCGGCAGCTTGCCCAGCAGCAGCGCGCCCTCGGCGTCCAGCGAGAAGTTGCCGGCGCGCGTGTAGGCCTCGCCCTCGCCGTACTGCACGGCGAACAGGCCGGGGCCGGCTATGGCCACGTCCAGCTCGCGGCCGGTGTCGCGCTGGCTGCCTTCGCGGCCGCTCACGGCGTCGGCCTCCAGCCGGTTCTGGTGGCGGGCGTCGTAGCCGTAGCCCTTCACCTGGGCATCGCCCGAGACCGCGAAGTTGGCGCGGAAGCCCGGCGTGTCCAGGTTGGCCAGGTTGTTGGCGTGCACCTGCTGAGCGCGCTGCACGCGCTCGGCGCCGCTCATGACGGTGTAGATCAGCGCGTCCATCTGGCTTAGATGGCCTGCATCAGGCTCTGCATCATCTCGCTCTCGGCGGCGATGACCTTGGTGTTGGCCTGGTAGTTGCGCTGCGTGGACATCAGGTTGACCAGCTCGCCGGTCAGGTCCACGTTGCTGTCCTCCAGCGCGCCCACGGCCAGCGGCGACGCGGTGGCCGAGCCCGGCGTGGAGTACAGCGGCGTGCCGCTGTCCACGCTGGAGACCCAGCTGGTGTTGGTGCCCGAGCGCAGGCCGCTGGGGTTGGCGAAGGTGGCGATGGCCAGCGTGCCCACCACATGGCTCTGGCCGTTGGTGTAGGTCGCGATGATGCTGCCGTCGGCCGTGATGCTGGTGCCGTTGAGCATGCCGGAGGCGTTGCCGTTGGCGTGGTTGACCAGCGTGGAGCTGTCGCCCGAGAAGTGCGTGATGCCGGCGTAGTCCAGCTCCAGCTGCACGGTGTCGGCACCGCCGCCCGGCGCGAAGGTGTAGGCGTTCTTGCTGTCGATGGGATCGACCGGCAGCGGCGCCGGCACGGCGGCGGTGGCGCCGACGTAGGCCAGCAGGCCCTTGCTGTCGAAGTTCAGGTAGGTGTCGGGGTCGTAGACGCCGGGCACGGCCGGCGTGGGCGGAATGGCCAGCGGGTTGGCCGGGACGGGCGCCGTCACCTCGTTCTTGGGCAGCGCGCCGTCCACGCTGTTGAAGACCGCGACCTGGTCGTCGCTGAGCTTCACGAAGTACTGCGTCACCGTGTGCTTGACGCCCTTGGAGTCGAAGGCCGTGGAGGTGACCGAGCTGTTGAACGTCGTCGGGTCGTCCATGTTGAAGCCGGCGGCGGTCAGCAGCTTCCAGTCGGCCGACAGGTTGCCGTTGTAGGCCAGCTTGTTGCTGGCCACGGCGCCGATCTGGCCGGTCTCGATCTGCAGGTCGCCCAGCTGGCCCAGGGCGGCGCCGCTGATGAGCTGGCCCGAGGCGTCGCGGAAGGCGGCATAGCCCTGCACCTTGCGGCCGTTGGCATCGATGACGAAGCCGTCCTTGTCGATGTTGAACATGCCCACGCGCGTGAACTGCACCTGGCCGGACGAATCGCGCACGGCGAAGAAGCCGCGGTCGGTGATCATGGCGTCCATGCTGCCGCCGGTGTTGCGCACGCCGCCGACCTTGGTGATGCTTTCCGTGATGGAGGAGATCTGCGTGCCGTTGGCCACGTTGCCGGCGTACATCGCCGAGAAGTTGGCGCGCTGCGACTTGTAGCCGTAGCTGTTGGCATTGGCGATGTTGTTGCTGATCACGTCCAGCGCACTGCCGACCGAGTTGATCGCCATGCGTGCAATTTCGAAGCTCATTGGGTTTTCTCCGGTTCAGGGGTTCAGGACTGGATCGGCGCCTTGCCGAGGAAATGGGTGATGCTGCCGGGGTAGAACTCGCCCAGCCCGCCCAGCTGCAGCACGGCCTCGCCGCCGCTGCCCAGGCGCACGCCGGTCACCTCGGCCACGACGCCCACCGGCAGCGTGATGCCGGTGCCGGTCTCCAGCCGCAGCTCGTAGTGGCCGTCGGCCAGGCCCAGCTTGGCGGGGTCGAGGCGGTAGGCGCCCGCAGCGGCCGAGCTGGCGTCCACGGTGATGCGCTGCTCGCGGCCGTCGGCGCCGGTCAGCACCAGGCTGGACACGCCGCTGCCGGTGGGCAGCGAAAAGCGGGTCTCGACCGCCTCGCCGGCCAGCTGGATCTGGTCGGTCTGCACCTGCACGCGCGAGCCGACCTGGCCGCCCAGCGCCAGCGTCTGCAGGCTGGACAGCAGGCTGGCGTTGGTCGTGCCCTGCTTGGACAGGCCCTGCAACGCCTCCATCTGGCTGAGCTGGGTCAGCTGGTTGATCATCTGGGTCGGATCGCTGGGCGACAGCGGGTCCTGGTTCTTGATCTGCGCCACCAGCAGCGTCGTGAACATGCTGGACACGTCGCCGTTGCCGAGCACGGAGCTGGCCGCGCCGCCGGCCGCGCCGGTCTGGGTGTTGTTGTTGACCGTGCTCATGGCCTCACTCCCCCAGGCGCAGCAGCGACTGCTGCATGCTCTTCACGCGGCCCAGCACCTCCACGTTGGTCTCGAAGGCACGCGACGCCGACAGCATGTCGGTCATCTCGGCCACCGGGTTCACGTTGGGATAGAACACCTCGCCCTGCGCATTGGCCAGCGGATGGTCGGGCTCGTAGGCCTTGCGCAGCGGCTCCTGGCTCTCGACGACGTCCAGCACCTGCACGCGGCTGCCCGGCAGGTCGCCGCCGCTGGCGGTGGCGGCCAGCGCCGCGAACACCGGCTTGCGGGCGTGGTAGGTGGTGGCCTCGCTGCCGCCGGCGGACTGCGCGTTGGCCAGGTTGCTGGCGATGGTGTTGAGCCGCACCGTCTGGGCCGACATGGCCGAGCCGGCGATCTGGCTGATCTGCTTGAACGACATGCGTCCTCCTTATTGCCCCGCGATGGCCTTGGACAGGCCGCGCAGCTTCATGTTGAGAAAGGTCAGGCTGGCCTGGAAGTCCTGCGCGTTCTGCGCAAAGGCGGCCTGCTCCACGCCCAGCTCCACCGTGTTGCCGTCCTGTGAGGGGTGGTGCGGCACGCGGTACTGCAGGCCGTCGGCGCCGCTGTCCAGCGCCAGGCCGTCGGCGTTGTCGCCCTGCCCCAGCAGCGCGGCAAAATCGATGTCGCGCGCCTGGTAGCCGGGCGTGTTCTCGTTCGCGATGTTGGAGGCCAGCACCTTGGTGCGCTCGGCCCGCAGCCGCAGCGCATCGGCGCTCTGGCCCATCGCCTTGCCGAAATCAATGCTCATGCGTCTCTCCTGCCTTGCGGCAATCGTGTTGATGGGGCTGGTCGGCCCGCTGCGGGCCGCCGTCCCGCTGGAAGCCCAGGTGGCCGAGTTCGCGCGCGCCGCGCTGGCCGAGCAGGCCGCGCGTGCCGGCTGGCTGGCGCCAGAGATCCAGCTGAATGCAGCCCAGGCCGGGGACCGCCGTGCGCTGCAGCCCTGCCCCGGCGGCTGGCAGCTGCAGGCGCTGGACCTGCGCAGCGCCAACCGGCTGCGCATCGCGGCGCGCTGCCCGGGGCAGGCCGGCAAAGAGTTCCTGCTGCGCGCCCGGCTCAGTGCCGAGGTGCTGGTGGCGCGCCGCGCCCTGCCCGCCGGCCAGGCGCTGACCGCGGCCGACCTGGCCCGCGAGCGCCGCGACCTGGCCGCGCTGCCCGACGCCATCGGCCTGGAAGCCCAGGCCATCGGCCAGGCCCCGCGCAGCAGCCTGCGCGCCGGCCAGGTCTTGCGCCAGCGGCTGCTGGTGCCGGCGCTGGTCGTGCAGCGCGGCGAACAGGTCGCCATCGTGGCCGGCAGCGGCGGCATCCAGGTGCAGGCCGGTGGCGAGGCGCTGGAGGCCGGTGCCGTGGGCGCGGTCATCAAGGTGCGCAACAGCGCCAGCGGTCGTGTCATCGCGGCGCGCGTGGTGGAGGCGGGCCGGGTCGAGCCGGTGCAGAACTAGCGCGTTCATTGGTGCACCCCTCGGCCTGCGGCCTGCCCCGCCAGGCGGGGGCGAGCTTGCTTGGGGCGGCCTGGCGCGGCGCTCATTGGCCACCCGCCTTGATCTGCGCCGCCACGCGGGCCAGCTTGGCCGCATAGGCCGGGTCGGTGGCGTAGCCGCCCTGCTGCAAGGCCTGGCCGTAGGCGGCCGCGTCGGCGCCGGTGCCCAAAGCGGCGCGGTAGCGCGGGCTGGTCAGCAACAGCCGGGCCAGGTCGTCGAAGGACTGGGCCGGGCCGGCATAGGCGCGGAAGCTCTCCGTGCGGCTCTGCGCCTCGCCCTGTTCGTACTCGGTGGTGGCGCTGCGCACCACGTCGCCGCGCCAGCCGCCCGTGGCCTTGATGCCGAACAGGTTGTGGCTGTCGCTGCCGTCGGCGCCGCGCAGCGGCTGGCGGCCCCAGCCGGACTCCAGCGCGGCCTGGGCCGACAGCACCTCGGGCGCCACGCCCAGTCGGGCAGCGGCGTCCTGTGCCAGCGGCGCGATGCGCTGCAGGAAGGCCTGGCGGTCCTCGTCCAGCGGCGCCGCGTCGGCGGCCGGCGCTTGCCGCGGGCGCGGTGCGGATACCGCCGCGGGACCGCCCTGCTCGATGAAGCGGCGCACCTCGCCGTCCAGCTGGCGGTACAGCGCGCCGAAGTCGGCGCCGCCGCCGTTGGCACGCGGCGCGGGCGCGGCGAAGCCGTCGCCGAAGTCCGGCAGGCGCAGCTCAGCGGTCCGCATAGACGCCTCCGTCCTCGCCCAGCAGGCGCTGCATCAGCTCCTGCTGGTCCATGATGAGTCGGCAGTTGCGCTGGTTCAGCTCCTTGCAGACGTGCAGCAGCTGCTCGACCTCGGCCCAAAGACCGGCCAGCGTCTGCGCGGCGGCACCGGGCAAGGCCTCGATGAGCCGCTTCATGCTCGGCCGCGGATGGTCCTTCAGCAGGCCGCTGACCAGCTCCATGCGCTTGGCGCGGCGCTGCTCCATCTGGCCGCACAGGGTCTCGATCTCGCCGCCCACGCGCAGCAGCACCTCGGCCTGGTGCTTGAGCGCGCCCTGGAACTGCTGCTCCAGCAGGTCGCGCAGCAGCTTGTAGCCGAAGCTGTCCGCGTGCAGGTCGCGCAGCAGCTGGACCACGGCGTCGGAAGCCTTCACGAACGCCCCCCGTGGAAGCGCTGGATCAGCGAGGCCAGCCGGTCGGCGTCGAAGCTGATCTCGCCGTTGGCCAGCGCCTCGCGCAGCCGCGCCACCTTGGCGGCGTCGATCTCGGGCAGTTCGGCCAGGTCCTGCTGGGCCGGGCGCAGCGTGGCCGAGGCCAGCGCCTCGGCCGGCGCGGCCGGCGTGGCCGGGGCGGTCGGCTCGGACGTGGCACCGCCCAGCGGGCCGACGCCAGCGGCGGGGTTGCTTCCTTGGATCCTCATTCGATCACCTCTTGCCTTGGTTCGCATGGCCGGCCTCACGGGGCGGCCGGGTCGCGCTGCAGTTCGCGCGGTGCCTGGGGCTGGTCCATGCGCACGCCGTCGGTCAGCGGCCAGCTCTGGCGCGGTGCGCCGTACATGGCCGCGACGGCGCGCGACTGGGCGCTGGTCAGCACGACCAGCTCGATGCGGCGATTCACCGCCGCGACGGGATGGGCCGGGTCCAGCGGCGCGCTGTCGGCCATGCCGCTGACCTGCAGCACGCTGGCCTCGGGCATGCCGCCCTCCATCAGATGAAAGCGCGCGGCCATCGCCCGGTGGCTGGACAGGGCCCAGTTGGAAAAGGCCGCCGGTCCCTTGTCGCTGTACTGCGACGCGTCCGTGTGACCCACCACCAGCAGCTGGTTCTCGATGCGGGCGAACACCGGCCCCAGCTTGTTCAGCAGCTTGCGCAGGCGCAGGCTGGGCACCGAGCTGCCGCGCTCGAACATGCCGCGCGAGTCGGTGTCGTGCAGCATCAGGCGCAGGCCCTGCGGCGTGATGGCGCTGCTGACGTTGCCGCCCAGCCCCTCCTCGGCGCCCATGCGCTCGATGAGGCGGGCCAGCTCGCGCATGTCGGACGCGCTCTCATAGCGCGCCTTCGGGTGCGGGCCTTCGTTGGCCGGGTCGTTGCTGGTGTAGCGCGACGGGCCCTGGGTCTGCACCTCGCCGTGGGCCGGCACCGGGTTGCGCTCGATCATGCTGCCGCGCGAGCCCGAGGCCAGCGAGTTGGTCAGGCCGTTGCCCTCTTCCAGCAGGTTGGCACCGGCCGCGCGCAGCACTTCCTGCATGCGCTCGGAGTTGCGCGAGGCCAGCAGCCACATCACCAGGAACAGGCACAGCAGCGCCAGGCAGAAGTCGGCGAACGCGACCTTCCAGGCGCCGCCGTGCTCATGCTCCTCGTGCCGGCGCGAGGCGCGCTTGACGACGGTCTCGTGCCCCCCGCTCTTGCCATTAGGCTGCACGGCGCTCTCCCGGTTCGCGGTCGGTGGCGCGGCGGCGCGGCGTGGCGTCGGCGTCGCCGGGGTTCTGCATCTTCTCGATCCAGCCCTCCAGCCGCGCGAAGCTGGGCTTGATGTTGAGCTGCACCAGGCGGCGGCCGGCGTCGATGGCCAGCAGCGGCGGCTTGCCGGCCACGTGCGTGACCAGCACGACCTTGACCGACTCCAGCGCCGCCATCTCCTCGTTGACCACCTGCTTCATCATGTTGGCCAGCGGGTCGAACAGGCCGTAGCAGAAGAAGATGCCGATGAAGGTGCCGACCATGGCGGCGGCGACCATCATCGCGATCTCGCCGGTGCCGGCGCCCTCGGCGACCGAGCTCATCGCCATCACGATGCCCAGCACCGCGGCCAGGATGCCGAAGCCGGGCATGGCCTCGGCGATCTTGCCCAGCGACTTGGCGGGCTGCGCCAGCTCCTCGTGGATGGTCTCCAGCTCCTGCTCCAGCACGCCCTCCAACTCGTGGGCGTTGATCTTGCCCATGGCCATCAGGCGGAAGTTGTCGACGATGAAGTGCAGCAGCTTGGGCTCGTCCAGGATCAGCGGATAGCGCTTGAACAGCACGCTCTCGTGCGGCGCCTCGACGTGGGCGTCCAGCGCCTTCAGGCCGCCGGCGGCGGTCTGCAGCAGTTCGTACATCAGCAGCAGCAGCTGGCGCTGGAACTCCTCGCCGGGCGCCTTGCGGCCGACCACCTTCTTCAGCTGCAGCAGCATCTCGGACAGCACGTGCTTGGGGTTGCCCAGCACGATGGCGCCCAGGCCCGCGCCCAGGATGATCAGCAGCTCGACCGGCTGCCAGATGACCTTGAAGCTGCCGCCATGCAGCATGAAGCCGCCGAAGACGCAACCGAGCACGATGAGGATTCCGATAAAGGGCTGCATGGCAGTTCTTTCTTGCTTGCTTGACTCAGGCGGACTGCAGGAAGGTTTTCATCTTCTGCAGCGCCCCCTTGTTGATCTGCGAGATCCGCGCCTCGGTGAGGTCGAGCACCGCGGCGATTTCCTTCAGGCTGGCCTCGTACTCGTAGTACAGCTGCACGACCTTCTGCTCGCGCTCGTTCAGGCTGGCCAGCGCCTGGGCGATGCTGCGCTTTTGCACCAGCAGGGCCTCGGGCGTCTGGCGCTCGCACGGCAGCTTGCTCATCTCCTGCAGCAGCTCGTCGAAGCTGGCCAGCTCCTCGGCCACCTCGGCCTGCAGATAGGCCTGGTATTCCTTCGCGCTGAGGCCCAGCTGCTGCAGGATCTCGGCCTCGGCCGGCTCGCGGCCCAGCTTGCGCGTCAGCGCGCGCAGCGCGTCGCGGATCTTGTGGCTGTCCTGGCGCACGCCGCGCGGGCGCCAGTCCTGGCGGCGCAGCTCGTCGAGGATGGCGCCGCGCACGCGCAGCGACGCGAACGAACCGAAGGCCGCATCGGGCTCGCCGTAGCGGCGCAGCGCCTCCAGCAGGCCCATCAGCCCGATCTGCTCCATGTCCTCGCGGTCCATGACGGCGCTGGCCTGCGAGTTCAGCTGGCGCACGATGCGCTTGACCAGCGGCGCGTACTGGCGCAGCTGGCGCTGCTCCCAGTCCGGGCCTCGGGCCGGCGCCGCAGCGGCCTGGTATTCACCATGGCCGGGCTGCGGGTGGACGCTGGCGCTGGAGGTCTGTGCGTACATCGCGGCGGCCTGCGTCACTCGATGATGAGCTTGCCGATCAGCGCCTCGGCGAACGGCGGCTCGCGGTGCTCGGCGCCGTAGCTGGCGGTGTAGGCCTTGTTCAGCTCGGCGGCGAACTGCTCCACCGTCATACCGGATGCGCTCTCCACCGTGTAGCTGGACAGCGCCTTCACGGCCACCGTGCGCAGCAGCGGCAGGTGTTCCTTGGCGCGCTTCTCCTGGTCGGGCAGCGACTTGAAGACGATGTCCACCGCCATGTAGTGCGACACGGCCTCGCCGCCGCGGCCGCGCAGCATGACGATGACCTTGTCCAGCGTCACGTACTTGTAGTCGGGCGCGGGCTTGGGCGGCTCGGCCTCGGCGGTGGCGGGCGCGGTCTGGCGCGACAGCCACCAGCCGCCGCCGGCGGCGGTGCCGGCCAGCAGCACGGCGGCCAGGGCGAGGAGGAGCTTGGTCTTCTTGGTCATGGTGCGTTCCTGTCAGCGCGGCGTGGCGAAGCCACCGGCCTCGCCCTCCTCGGCCAGGCCGCGGCCGGGGCGGCGTTCCTGGTGCTGCTGGTGTTGTTGCTGCTGCTGTTGCTGGGTCGATGCGCCGCGGCCGCCGGCCTGGGCGTCGCTGCCGCCACGCGGGCCTTCGGCCGGCGCGCTGACCTGTACCGACACCTCGCCGCTGTGGCGCTGCAGCAGGTCCTGGCGCAGCGGCTCGGTCAGCTGCTGCAGCTGGCGGCCCACCTCGGCATGGCTGGCCACCATGCGCACCTGCAGCTCGCCGCCCTCGTGGCGGATGGCGATGTCGATGCGGCCCAGCAGCGGCGGCTCCAGCCGGATGACGGCCTGCTCGCTGCGCGCGGCGATCTGCAGCTGCAGCCGGTCGCCC
>CBFGPX010000088.1:0-16064 GCA_965650725.1 uncultured Comamonadaceae bacterium
CGCTTTCGCGCCGGGCTTTCGGTCAAACGACGAGGCGGATCAGGCCGCGGCGCGCTTGGCGGAGCGGGTGGCCGTCTGCGAGGCCTTGACGGCTTGCGTCGTGGCGGCCTGGAAGTTGGCTTCTGCCACTTCGACGGCTTGCTTGGTGGCCTTCTGCACGGACTCGAACGCGTTGTTGGCGGCGGCCACGGCGGACTTCACCAGCGCGACGGCGTTCTCGGTGCCGGCGGGGGCGTTCTTGGCGGCGGTGTCGACCAGCGTGGAGAAGGTCTTCTGCGCGTCGGCGAACTGGCTCTCTGCGACCTTGGCGACTTCAGCGCCGGTGCTGGAGGCGATGTCGTAGACGTGGCGGCTGTAGGAGGCGGCCTTCTCGGCGGTCGGCTGCAGCAGCGCGGCCTGCAGGCTCAGCAGTTCCTGGGCGTCCTTGACGGACAGCGCGGCGGCGGTGGTGTCGGCCACTTCGGTCAGCGCGGTCTTGGCGACCTGCAGGTTCAGCTCGACGAGCTTCTCGACGCCTTCGAACGCCTTGTTCGTCAGGCCGAAGAGGGTTTCGACGTTGGCCTTGTGAGCAGCGAGGACTTGTTCAGCGGTCAGCATGTTGGGCTCCTATCCTGGGTTGACGAACGACTTGCAGTGCTTTGCTGCACTGCAACATGACTCGAATGATAGGGGCTGTTCCGGGGAATGCAAGAACTTTTTGTGCGCCGCAGCAAATTGGGGGGTGTCCGGTCGGCGACACGATGTCGCGTCACCGATGCGGCCCTCAGCGGCTGAAGAGGAGTTGGCCGGCGCGCACCGTGCACTTCACGTTGGCGAAGTGCCTGACCGACTGCACCGGGTCGCCGTTCAGCACCACGATGTCGGCGTCCATGCCCGGCGCGAGCCGGCCACGCCGCGAGGCCTGGTTCCAGCGCTCGGCCGGCGTGGTGGTCAGCGATGCCAGCATCTGCATCGGGCCCAGGCCGGCCTGGGCCAGCAACTCGTACTCCTCGGTGGGGTCGCTGTCCTCCATGTAGTCCACGTCGGTGCCGAACAGCACCTTGCCGCCTGCGGCCGCGAAGCGGCCGAACTCGCGCACGCTGTCCTGCAGCACGGGCTCGGCCAGCTGGGGCGGCACCTTCTCCTTGGCCAGCTCATACCGCAGCAGCTTCAGGGTGGGGACCATGTGGATGCCTGCCGCACGGAGCGCGTCCATCAACGCGGCGGGCCAGGGGCCGGGCGCGCCCAGCGGCGGATGCGCCAGGATGTCCACCCGCGCGCTCAGCGCCGCCCGCACGCCGTCGAGGTCGGTCGGATGCGCGAAGACCAGGTGCCCGCGGCGGTGGGTCTCCGCGGCCGCGGCGGCCGCGATGTCGGCGGCCATGCGCTGGGGCGGGCGCCCGCGCTGCGGCGTCACCAGGAAGAGCTTGGTAGCCTCCGCCCCCGCATCGAGGTTCTGCCGCACGGTCGCCAGCGCCGCGCCCACCGATTCGGGCTGCGGCAGCTTGGCAAGAAAGGCCGGATCGAAGTGGTCCAGGTAGACCGGCAGCCCCTGAGCCGGAAACAGCGGCAGGCCGGCCGTCAGCAGGCGCGGGCCTTTCAATGCGCCACGCTCCAGTCGCTCGCGCAAGGCCAGGGTGTTCTCGCGGTCCGATGCAATGTCGAAGGCCGTGGTGAAGCCGTGGCGGGTGAGCAGCGCGGTGAGGCCGTCCTCCAGTGTGGCGGCCCGGGCGCGTCTGGCATTCGCGAAGGCGGGGCCGTTCAGGTGGACGTGGCTGTTCTGGAAACCCGCCACGATCACGCCACCGTCACAGTCCGGCGCCAGCGGTGGGATGCCGTCATGAGCCGCGCCGCGCGCGCCGACTTCGACGATGCGGCCGTCCCGCACCAGCACCACCCCGTCGGTGATGGGTGGTGCATCGGGGGCGGGATACAGCTTCATGCCGCGCAGCGCGCGGACGGCGGGCTCGGCGGACTGGGCGGCCACGGCGGCCATGCCGCAGCAAAGCAGGGCGGCGGCGGTCCGGGCGAGAGACAGGCGTGTGGAGCGCATGCGGGGCAGCGTAGCAAAGACGGCGGGCCAGCGGGCTTGCCGGGCAGCGGGTAAGGTCGCGGCCATGCTGGCCTTCCATTCCGACGCTCACAGTCTGGCGCTGCCGCCCGGGCACCGCTTTCCGCAGTCCAAGTACCGGCTGCTGCGGGAGCATTTCGAGCGAGAGCCGGGGCTGCTGCGCATGCAGCCGGCACCGGCCGCCAGCGACGCCGAACTGGCGCTGGCGCACACGCCCGACTACATCGCCGCCGTGCAGCAGGGCAGCTTGAGTGCCGCCCAGCAGCGCGAGATCGGCTTCCCGTGGAGCCCGTCCATGGCCGAGCGCTCGCGGCGCTCGGTGGGCGCCAGCATTGCCGCGGCGCGCGCCGCGCTGGCCGAGGGCGTGGCGGCCAACATGGCGGGTGGCACCCACCATGCCTACTCGGACAAGGGCTCGGGCTTCTGCGTGTTCAACGATGTGGCCGTCGCGGCGCGGCTGATGCAGGCCGAGCGCTCAGGCTGGCTGCAGGTGCTGGTCATCGACCTGGACGTGCACCAGGGCAACGGCACGGCGGCCATCTTCCGCGACGACGGCAGCGTGTTCACCTTCTCCATGCACGGCGCGCGCAACTTCCCTTTCCGCAAGGAGCCCAGCGACCTGGACGTGGAACTGCCCGACGGCTGCGGCGACGCCGACTACCTGGCGGCGCTGGACGGCGGGCTGGCCGATGTCTGGCGGCGCTGCGAGCCGGGCCTGGCTTTCTACCTGGCCGGCGCCGATCCGCACGAGGGCGATCGCCTGGGGCGCTTGAAGCTGACCTATGCCGGCCTGGCCGAGCGGGACCGCCGCGTGCTGGCGGCGCTGCGCGAGCGCGGCATCCCGGTGGCCTTGAGCATGGCCGGCGGCTATGGGCATGACTTGGCGACCACGGTCGCCGTGCAGGTGACGACGCTGAATCTGGCCGCCGAATCGTGGCGGACCCGGCAGCTCAGCGCACGCGGAACTGGCTGACCACCTGGGCCAGCCGCTGGGCCTGTTCGCGCAGCGACTCGGCGGCCGCGGCGCTTTGCTCCACCAGCGCGGCGTTCTGCTGGGTCATGTCGTCCACCTGGGTGACGGCGCGGTTGACGTCGTCGATGCCCTGGCTCTGTGCGGTGGCGCCGGCGCTGATCTCGCCCATGATGTCGGTCACGCGCTGCACGGCGCCGACGATCTCGCTCATCGTGGAGCCGGCGTCCTGCACCAGCCGCGCGCCGGACTCGACGCGCTCCACGCTGGCGCCGATCAGCGTCTTGATCTCCTTGGCCGCTGCGGCGCTGCGGCCCGCGAGGCTGCGCACCTCGCCGGCGACGACGGCAAAGCCGCGCCCCTGCTCGCCGGCGCGTGCCGCCTCGACGGCCGCGTTCAGCGCCAGGATGTTGGTCTGGAAGGCGATGTCGTCGATGACGCCGATGATGTCGGCGATGCGCTTGGACGAGGCCGCGATGTCGTTCATCGTGTCCACCACCTGCTGCACCACGCTGCCGCCGCGGTGGGCCACGTCGGCGGCCGACGAGGCGAGCTGGTTGGCGGTCTGCGCGTTGTCGGCGCTCTGGCGCACGGTGCCGGTCAGCTGTCCCATGGACGAGCTGGTGACCTCCAGGCTGGACGCCGTCTGCTCGGTGCGCTGGCTCAGATCCTGGTTGCCCGACGCGATCTCGGCGGACGCGGTGCGGATGGAATCGGCCACCAGCATGACGTCGCCGACGGTGTTGCCCAACTGCTCGCACATCTGGTTCAGCGCCCGCATCAGGCCGGCCAGCTCGTCCTGGCCGGCGGGCTGGGCGCGGCGCGTCAGGTCACCGGCGGCGACGGACTCGGCCAGCGACAGCGATGCGTGCACGTCGGCGGCGATCTTGCGCTGGATGACCAGCAGCACGCCCATGCCCGCGCCGGCCGCCAGCAGCGACAGCAGCGCGAACAGCCAGGCGCGCTGGCGGGCATTGGCCTGCTGGGCCTCGGCGGCGGCCTGCTGCTCGGCGCCCATGGCCTGCACGACCTTGCCGATCAGCGAGGCCAGCTCCTTGTAGCGCGCCTCGGCGTCCTGCATGGCGGCCACGCCGGTGTTGGGGTCCACCGAGGCCAGATCGATCGCGCCGTCCGCCTTGGCCAGGTAGGCCTGCAGCAGCGGCTGCGCGGACTTGACCAGCGCCTCGGTGTCGGCCGGCGTGCCGGGCATGTCGTTCAGCGCGCCCAGCGTGCGGGCCAGGCCCTCGACCTGCTGCTTCAGCTGCTCGCGCAGCGACTTGATCTTGGCGTCGTCCAGCGAACCGATCAGCGCGATGGTGCGGAACACGCCGCCGTGCATCTCGCCCACCTGGGTCTGCACGGCCACCATGGTCATGAAGACCTCGTTGCGTTGCTGGTCGGCCTCGTTGGACGCCACCACCTCGCGCAGCGAGTACGCGGTGCTGCCCAGCCCTATGGCCAGCACCACCGCGAGCGCCGCCATGGGCGGCAACAGCATCTTGGCAGCCAGCTTCATCGTCCGGGTCCTCGCGTGCAAGCCATTCGGCGCCTACTTGTAGATGCCGCCGCAGACCAGCGTCTCGGCCAGCCGTTCGCAATACATCTGCTTGGGTTCGATCTTCTTCGTGGCGGGGTTGGTGAACTTGTAGTCCTGCCAGAAGCCGTTGGGCTTGGACTTGCCCAGCTCCACCCGTTCCTTGACGAAGGGCTTGCCGTCGATGTCCTTCAGCTCGATGAGGTCGCGGCCCACCTGCTTCTCGTTGGCGCCATGCGCCAGGCACTTGCCGTCCATGCCGTAGACCACCAGGTAGAGGTCGCTCTTGACGAACTGCGGGTCCTTGGCCGTGATGGCCGCGTAGCCCTTGCCGGTGCCATTGGCCTTGATGAAGGCGATGCCTTTCTTCACCGTGGAGACGGCGTCTTCGCGGGTGGCGTTCTGGGCCTGCGCGGCGGGGCTGGCCAGGGCGCAGGCCAGTGCGAGGGCAAGACCGGCCAAAGGGATTCGCTTCATGAGGGTGCTCCTTTCGAGCGGTGTGGGGACCGTCGCCCGCGCGGCCCGGGTGGGCGGCAGGCAAGCCGAGGGGGCTTCGGGCCAGTTTGCCCCCTGGAAAACCGATTCAGCAAGTGCATAAGCCGCAATCAAGCCGCCAAATCCGGGCGTTCCGGCACGCATGGAAGAATGAGGCCATGACCGCACGCCCCCAGCCAGACGCCCGCGAGGCCTATGCCCGCTTCGTGCCGCTGACCACACGCTGGATGGACAACGATGTCTACGGCCACCTGAACAACGTCGTCTACTACAGCCTGTTCGATACCGCCGTGAACCGCCTGCTCATAGCGGCCGGCGCGCTCGACATCCATGCGGGCGACGTCATCGGCCTGGTGGTGGAGACGCACTGCAACTTTTTCGAGTCGCTGGCGTTTCCGCAACAGATCGAGGCCGGCGTGCGGGTGGCGCAGCAGGGCCGCTCCAGCGTGCGCTACGAGATCGGCTTGTTCGCCGAAGGATCACCGACCTGCGCCGCCCGGGGCCATTTCGTGCATGTCTACGTGGACCGCGAGACCCGCCGCCCGGTGGCCCAGCTGCCCGCCGTCTATCTGCAGGCCCTGAAGGCCCTCACGCCATGAATCGCTTCGAAATGCCCACCCCCGAGCAGACCGCCGCTGTCGATGCGGCCATCAAGACCCGTCACTCGCTGCGCGCCTTCCTGCCCACGCCGGTGCCGCGCGAGACCATCGAGCAGATCCTCGAAGTCGCCTCCCGGGCGCCGTCGGGCACCAACACCCAGCCCTGGCAGGTGCACGTGCTGACCGGCGCGGCGCTGACGCGCATCGCGGGCCGCATCCAGGCCGCCTACCTGGACGCCGAGCAGAACGCCGCCCACAAGGAGGAGTACGCCTATTACCCCAACGAGTGGCGCAGCCCCTACATCGACCGCCGCCGCAAGGTGGGCTGGGACCTGTACGGCCTGCTGGGCATCGCCAAGACCGACAAGGCGCGCATGCAGCACCAGCATGGTCGCAACTTCATCTTCTTCGACGCGCCGGTGGGACTGTTCTTCACCATCGACCGCGTCATGCAGCAGGGCTCGTGGCTGGACTACGGCATGTTCCTGCAGAACATCATGGTGGCAGCCCGTGCGCGCGGCCTGCACACCTGCCCGCAGGCCGCGTTCACGCAGTTCCATCGCCTCATCGCCGAGGAGCTGCAGTTGAGCGACGAGCAGATGCTGGTCTGCGGCATGTCGCTGGGCTTTGCCGACCCGGGCGCGGTCGAGAACAGCCTGGTCACCGAGCGGGCGCCGGTGGCCGAGTTTGCGCGCTTCATCGAGGAATGACCATGCGCAAGAAGATTCTTGTGGCACGCCGTGCGCCGGCCGCCGTCATCGAGAAGCTGTCGGCCCATTTCGACATGGACGCGGTCGAGGGCGCCACCGTGCTGACGTCCGCGGAGCTGCGTGAGCGGCTGCAGGGCAAGGACGGCGCCTACATCACCGGCACCGAGCGCATCACCGCCGAACTGCTGGACGCCTGTCCCGGGCTGCGCGCCGTCTGCACGATGAGCGTGGGCTACAACCACATCGACCTGGCCGCCTGCACGGCGCGCCGCGTGCTGGTCACCAACACGCCCGACGTGCTGACCGAGACCACCGCCGACCTCGGCTTCGCGCTGCTGATGGCCGCCGCCCGCCGCATGAGCGAGGGCGAACGTCTGCTGCGCGACGGCCAGTGGAAGAGCTGGGCCTGGGACTTCCTGGCCGGCGCCGAGGTGCATGGCACGACGCTGGGCATCCTGGGCATGGGCCGCATCGGCCAGGCCATCGCGCGGCGCGCCCGCTTCGGCTTCGGCATGCGGGTGGTCTATCACAACCGCAGCCGGCTGCCGGCCCAGATCGAGACCGAACTCGCCGCGCGCTTCCTGTCCAAGGACGAACTGCTGGCCGTGGCCGACCACCTGGTGCTGGTGCTGCCGTACTCGGCCGAATCCCACCACTGCATAGCCGCGCCGGAGCTGGCGCGCATGAAGCCCACGGCCACGCTGGTCAACATCGCCCGCGGCGGCATCGTCGACGAGGATGCGCTGGCCGCCGCGCTGCGCGAAGGGCGCCTCGCGGCCGCGGGCCTGGACGTCTTCGAAGGCGAGCCCAGGGTCAACCCCCTGCTGCTGACGCTGCCCAACGTCGTGCTGACGCCCCACATCGGCAGCGCCACCATGCCCACGCGGCTGGCCATGGCCGGCCTGGCCGCTGACAACCTGGTCGCCGCGCTGACCGGCGCGACGCCGCCCACCCCGCTGAACCCCGAAGTCCTGCCCCTGTGACCCCCGTGATGAAACGCCGCCTGCTGTACGTCCTCGCGCTGCTGCCCGCCCTGGCCCTGGCCCAGAAGAAGGCCGCACCGCCCCCGCCGCCCGCGCCCGAACCCGTCGTCGAGGACAAGACGCCGCGCGACCCCAACAAGTTCGCCGCGCTGTCCCTGCTGGGCGACAGCGTGCAACTGCTGAACCTGACGCCCGCGCGCGGCGACACGGTGCAGACCGGCGAATGGACCGCCAAGCCCGCCGGCAGCCTGGACAACGCGGTGCTTCAGGCGCTCAACACGGCGATCAAGGCCGGCGACGACAAGCGCGAAGTCAAGCTCTACACCTCGTCCACGCGCAGCCTGTTCGGCGACCCGGCCAAGCTCTTCGTCGACGGCAAGCTCAGCCTGCCCAGCAACCTCTCCGCCGCCGTGCGTTCGGCCGGCGCCGGCAAGCTGCTGCTGGTCACGCGCAGCCTCCAGGAGCCGGGCCTGATCGCGACGCTGCCGGCGCGCATCCACACCAGCCTGGAAGGCCCCGGCTTCGTGCTGGACCAGCGCCCCAGCGGCCAGATCGGCTTCGACGGCCAGGGCGGCCTGCCGGTGTTCGCGCCCTATGTGTCCATCCGCGTCGCGCTCATCGACCTGGGCGACCTGCGGTTGAAGCGCGAGCAGTCGCTGGCCGTCGGTGCGCGGCTGCCGGTCACGCGTGAATCCGCCGCCAACCCTTGGGCGGCCACCACACCCGAGCAGCGCGTGCAGGCGCTGGAGGCGCTGATCGAGGCGGAACTGCCCAAGGCGGTGGCGGGGCTGGTCGCGCCCTGAGCGGCGTTCGTCCCGCCAGTGCCACATTCGTCGCATGGTGGCGGCGCCACCTCTGCTGGGTGAGGATGCTGTCGCCCGGCGTCTTGCAAGGTGCGAGCGCGATGCTGGAGGGATGACGTGCAGGATGTAATGAACCGGGACGGCGGCGGCCAGGCGCCGCGCGACGCCAAGCTGCGCTGGATCTGGACGCCCGCCGCGGTGCTGGCCCTGGCCAGCCTTGTGCTGGCGCAGGTCCAGCCGCGCTGGGGTGTGCTGGGCATGATGGTGACGACCTTGTGGACGGGGCTGGCCGCCATCTCGTTCATGATGCGGGAGGGTTTGCCGGGCTTCAGCGAACACGAGCGCAGCAAGGGTCTGTTTGCGGCCTATCGCCGATGGATGGCGCTGCCGATCGTGCTGGGTGTCTACGCCGGTTTTCTCGTGGTGGGCGCCTCGCCGCTGCTGCTGCAGGGGATGTCGTCGGTGGAGGCGAAGTACTTGTTGCTGGGGCTGCTGTTCGTGCCGGCGAGCCTGCCGTTCGAGTTCAGCAACTTCTGGCTGGCCTGGCGTACCGGCGATCGCCCGACGATGCGGCAGGCGCTGTCGCTATGGGTGCCGGCGCTGCTGCTGGGACTGCTGGCATGCCGGCTCGTGCTGGATGGTCTGGCTCATGTGGCCGGCGACCTGCTGCGGCCCATGCACCAGGGCGTTGGCCTGTTGCTGAGCCCGCTGTACCTGCTGCTGCTGGTGGCCATGCACCACAGGGCGCTGCGGTGGCAGTCGCGCGTGGACCGGGCCGACGAACGCGCCCACACCGCCGACACCGCCCGCCACCTCGCCGAAGCCCGGCTGGCCGTGCTGCAGGCGCAGATCGAGCCGCACTTCCTGTTCAACACGCTGGCGACGGTGGAGTACCTGATCAAGAGCGACCCGGACAAGGCCGGCGTGTTGCTGAACCAGTTGACCCGCTACCTGCGACTGGCCATGCCGTCCATGCGGCAGCGGTCGTCCACGCTGGGTCGCGAGTTCGAGCTGACCGACGCCTATCTGCAGATCGCCCAGCTGCGCATGGGCGGCCGGCTGGCGGTGGATGTGGAGCTGCCCGACGCGCTGCTGACCACCGAGTTCCCGTCGCTGGTGGTGCAGACGCTGGTGGAGAACGCCATCAAGCATGGCGTGGAGCCCAAGCCGGGGCCGGTACGCATCCGCGTGTTCGCGCGGCAGGTGGGGAGCGAGCTGCATGTGGGCGTGCAGGACAACGGCGTGGGCCTGAGCGGCATCACGGCGCCTGACGGTGGCACGGGCCTGCAGAACATCCGAGAGCGCCTGCGCGGCCTGCATGGCGAGCGGGCGCAGCTGTCCGTCGTGGGGCTGGCCGAAGGCGGCGTGCTGGCGACCGTGGTGCTGCCTTTGGACGCACGATGACAACCGCCATCCTGGCCGACGACGAGCCCTTCATGCGCGCCGCGCTGCGCGAGCGGCTGGCCCAGCTGTGGCCGGAGCTGCGGCTGCTGCAGGAGTGCGAGGACGGCATCGAGGCGCTGCAGGCCATCCAGCGGCTGCGCCCGCGGCTGGCCTTTCTGGACATCCGCATGCCGGGCCTGACCGGTCTGCAGGTGGCCGACGCGCTGCAGGGCGTGGACACGCGCGTCGTGTTCGTCACGGCTTACGACGCGCATGCCGTGGAGGCCTTCGAGGCGCAGGCCGTGGACTACGTGCTCAAGCCCGTGGAGCTGCCGCGGCTGGCCAAGACCGTGGCGCGGCTGCGCGCCGCGCTGGCCCCGCCCGCGAGTGCGGCCGACGACTGGCTGCAGGTGGCGGTGGGCAGCCAGGTGCGGCTGCTGCACGTGGACGAGGTGCAGTACTTCGAGTCCGACAGCAAGTACACCCGCGTCGTCGCACCGGACTGCGATGGGCTGATCCGCTTGTCGTTGAAGGAACTGCTGGAGCGGCTCGATCCGACGCGCTTCATGCAGGTCCACCGCAGCGTGGTGGTGAGCCGCCGCCATGTGCACGGCGTGCATCGCGTGGATGAAACGCTGGAGCTGGAGATCAAGGGCCGACCGGAGCGGCTCAAAGTCTCGACCCAGCATCACCACTTGTTCAAGGCGCTTTAGCCCTCGGGCGACAATCGCCCGCATGACCCTGATCGACGTGCTGCTGCTGGCCTTGCTGGCCTTGATCCTTGTCCTGCTGGTGTTGATCTGGGTGCGTCAGAGGGCGCCGCAGGGTGTGCCGCCCGAGCTGCTGCAGGCCAACGAGCGGCTGGAGCGCGAGCTGCGCGACGAGCTGGGCCGCAGCGCCAGCGGCACGCGCCAGGAGCTGGTGCAGGGCCTGGCCCAGTTCCAGCAGGTGCTGGCCCAGGGCCTGCAGGGCAGCAACCAGTCGCTCAGCGCCCAGGCACTGGCCGCGCGCGAGGCGCAGGACGCCGCCGCGCTGCGCAGCGCACAGGCCCAGGCCGAGTCCATGCAGAAGCTGAACGACGCGATGCGCGAGCAGCTGCAGGCGCTGTCCAAGACCAACGACCAGCGCCTGGCCGAACTGCGGTTGACCGTGGAGCAGCGCCTCACCGCCATCCAGCAGGACAACGAGAAGAAGCTGGAGCAGATGCGCGCCACGGTGGACGAGAAGCTGCACGCGACGCTGGAGCAGCGCCTGGGCGAGAGCTTCAAGCAGGTGGCCGAACGGCTGGAGCAGGTGCACAAGGGCCTGGGCGAGATGCAGAACCTGGCGCGCGACGTCGGCTCGCTGAACCGCGTGCTGACCAACGTGAAGACGCGCGGCGTGTTCGGCGAGGTGCAGCTGGCCGGCCTGCTGGACCAGGTGTTCACACCGGAGCAGTACGCGTCCAACGTGGCGACGCTGCCGGGCTCGTCGGAGCGGGTGGAGTTCGCGATCTCGCTGCCGGGCCAGCGCGACGACGGCAAGCCGTTGTGGCTGCCCATAGACGCCAAGTTCCCGCGCGAGGACTATGAGCGCCTGCTGGACGCCCAGGAGCGCGCCGACGCGCCCGCCGCGGAAGCCGCCGGCAAGGCCATCGAGAACCGGCTGCGACTGGAAGCGAAGACCATCCGCGAGAAGTACGTCGCCCCGCCGCACACGACCGACTTCGCCATCCTGTTCGTGCCCACCGAGGGCCTGTACGCCGAGGCGCTGCGCCGCCCCGGCCTGCTGGAGAGCCTGCAGCGCGAGCACAAGGTCATGCTCTGCGGCCCGACGACGCTGCTGGCGACGCTGACCAGCTTGCAGATGGGCTTTCGCACGCTGGCGCTGGAGAAGCGCTCTGCCGAAGTGTGGGAAGTGCTGGGCGCCGTGAAGACCGAGTTCGGCAAGTTCGGCGACGTGCTGGCCAAGGCCAAGAAGAAGCTGGAAGAGGCCGGCAACACGCTGGACGCCGCCGAGGTGCGCACGCGTGCCATGACACGCAAGCTCAAGGGCGTTGAGGCGCTGCCCGATGACGCGGCCCAGCAGCTGCTGCAGATCAGCCTGGGCGAGGACGCCGAGTGAACGACGCTGCGCCAGCGCCGAGGAAAGGGCTGCGCGACGCCTTCGTGTGGCTGGTGGCCACCATCATCTGCGTGCACGCCTGCATGGCCACCACGCGCGTGACGGCCAGCCTGTGGGTGCTGGGCCAGGGCTATGGCGAGGCCTCCGTGGGCATGTTGCTGAGCCTGTTTGCCGTGGCGCCCATCGCGCTGTCGCTGTGGGCCGGCCGGCTGGCCGATCGCCACGGTTTCCATCGCCCCGTGGGCGTGGGCGTCGCGATGGCCTTCGCCGGTGCGCTGCTGGCGCTGCTCATCCCCAAGCTGTGGGCCATCGCCACGGGTTGCCTGCTGTGCGGCGGCGCGGTGGCCGTCGCGGCCGTGGCGCTGCAGCGCGAGGCCGGGCTGATGGCCGAGCAGCCCGGCGAGCTGAAGAAGATCTTCAGCTGGATGGCGCTGGGTCCGGCCATGTCCAACGCGCTGTCGCCCATCATCGCCGGCCTGCTGATCGACCACATCGGCATGACGGCCGCCTTCGGCTTCGCCGCGCTGCTGCCGCTGCTGGCCTGGCTGCTGGCGCGCAAGGTGCCGCGCAACCCGCCCAAGGTCTATACCAAGAGCTTCCGCGAGCGCACCGCCTGGGACCTGTTCCGGCTGCCGGCCTACCGGCGGCTGCTGCTGGTCAACCTCGCACTGTCGGCCGGCTGGGACGCGCACAGCTTCGTCGTGCCCGTGGTGGGCCATGCACGCGGGCTGTCGGCGGCCAGCATCGGCCTGGTGCTGGGCAGCTTCGCGGCGGCGGCCACCGTCGTGCGGCTGGCCATCGTGCGCTTTGCCGATGACATCGACGAGGCCAAGGCCTTGCGCGCCGCGATGACGCTGGCCACGCTGACCTTCATCGCCTACGCCTGGCTGCCCGGCACGCTGGGCCTGATGATCGGCTCGGCGCTGCTGGGTGTGGCGCTGGGCTCCGTGCAGCCCATGATCCTCTCCATGCTGCACCATGCGACGCCGCCCGACCGCCACGGCCAGGCGCTGGGCCTGCGCATGCTGACGCTGAACGGCGCCACGGTGGGCATGCCGGTGGGCTTCGGCATGCTGGCCGCGGCGACGGCGCTGGCGGCCCCCATGTGGGTGATGGCCGGCGCGCTGTTGCTGGCCCAGTTCCCCGCGCGCAAGCTCTAGCGTGGGCCGCGGCGGCGGCCACCTCTGCCGCGCCGGCGCAACGGCAGACGATCGAAGGAAAACGCGGTGGCGGGCGCTGGAGTCATCCGTTCTACTGGGTGGGCTGCGCCTCGTTCGGCGACCCTGCTCGATAGGAATCCTGGAATGCGTCTGCTGCCGTTGTACCTGTCCCTGCTGAGTTCTGCGGTGTTCGCCCAGACGGCCTGCGAGGTGGTGGCCGTCAGCGGCGACGCGCAGCGCGCCGACGGCCGGGTGCTGGCCGTGGGCGACAAGCTGGACGTGGGCGCCACGCTGCGCACCGGCGCGAGCGGCCGGGTGCGGCTGAAGTTTGTCGACGGCTCGGTGCTGGTGCTGGCGGACAAGAGCCAGTTGCGCATCGAGGCCTTCACGGCTGGCCGCGGCCGGCCGCGCACGGCCGAGCTGTTGCTGGAGCTGGGCCTGGTGGGCCAGCGCGTGAGCCCTGCAGCCGGCGGTGGCTGGCGCGTGCGCACGCCCACCGCCGTGACCGCCGTGCGCGGCACCGAGTTCAGCGTCGAGGTGGGCGACGACCGCGCCACCGCCGTGCACGTGAAGACCGGCGAGGTCGAGGTGGAATCCAGCGGCCCGCAGGCACCGGGCCTCAAGCCGCGCGGGCCGGTGCGGTTGACCTCGGCCTTGAACGGCACGCAGTGCGACGCGGCCCAGTGCGGCGCCGCGGTGGCCTGGTCGGCCGCGCGCGTGGCTCGCGTCGATCAGCGCCTGGGGGCGCTCGATTGAGGCGCCTTGCCGGCTTTGCGCTGATCGCGCTCGCGGCCGCGCTGCTGGGCGTGGGTCTGCTGGTCGGACGGGCGGACGTGGCGGTCTTCGAGCGCCTGGACCACTGGACGCTGGATCTGCAGACGCTGTGGCGCGGGCCGCTGAAGCCCGGCGGCGAGCTGCTGCTGGTGCGCGTGGACGACGCCGCGCTGGAGGCGCTGGGCGGCCGCGTGCCCGAGCGCGCCGAGATCGCCCGCGCGGTGCAGGTGCTGACGGCCGGCGGCGCACGCGCCATCGCGCTGGACTTCCTGCTTTTGCCCGGCGGCGGCACGGCCGACGGCAGCGCCGCGCTGGCCGCGGCCATGCGGGCGGGCGCGAACACGCTGATCCCGTTCTCTCTGCCCAACGACGGCGCCCCGCAGGCCCAGCCCGTGCCGGCGCCGGTGCTGGCGCAGGCGCTGCTGCGCTACGAGGACGAGGCCGCGCTGGCACGCAGCGAGAGCTATTACCGCGCCCAGCGGCTGGTGGCGCCCGAGCCGGTGCTGGCGGCGGCGGCGGCCGGGCTGGGGCACATCAATGCGCGCGCCGAGAGCGACGGCACGCTGCGCCGCGACCTGCCGCTGCTACGGCTGGACGGCGAGGTCTACCCCTCGCTGCCGCTGCGGCTGGCCGCGTTCGCGCGCGCTGTGGACTGGGCCGGTGTGCGCGCGCAGTTCGGCGCCGGCATCGAGGCCGGCGAGGCGCTGCGGCTGCGGCTGGACGAGCTGTCGCGGCTGGGCGTCAACTACTACGGCGCCAGCGGCAGCTTCGACACCGTGGGCTTTGCCGACCTGCTGGCGGGCCGCGTGGACCCGGCGCGGCTGCGCGGGCGCATCGCCGTCGTGGGCGTGTCGGCACTGGCCGCAGGTGACCACCTGCCGTCGCCCTTCGATGCCCGCCTGCCCGGCATGGAGCGCATCGCCACCGTCACCGACAACCTGCTGACCGGCCGCAGCCTGGTGCGCCCGGCCTGGGCCGGCGCGCTGGAGCTGGTCGCCGCGCTGCTGCTGCCGCTGGCGGCGGTGCTGCTGCTGGCGCGCCGGCCGCTGGGTTTTGCGCTGCTGTGCCTGGGCGCGGCCGGGGTGGCGGTGCTGCTGGGCGCGCAGTGGGCGTTCGAGCGCCATCACTGGGTGTTCTCGCTGGCGCCGCCGCTGCTGGCGCTGGCCGTGGCGACGCTGGGCGCCAGCGCGCTGCGCGCCGGCGTCGAGCAAGGTCGGCGCCGCGACGCCGCGCGCCGCCTGGCCGCCAGCGAGCAGCGCTACGCGCTGGCCGTGCAGGGCGCCAACGACGGGCTGTGGGACTGGGACCTGCAGGCCGGCGCGGTCTACTACTCGCCGCGCTGGCTGGCGTTGATGGGCCTGTCCGCCGCCGAGGCCGGAACCGACATCTCGGCCTGGACGCGGCCGCTGGAGCCCGGCCAGGCCCAGGCTTTCGACGACGAGATGAAGGCCCACCTGCGCGGCGAGAGCCAGCAGTTCCATCACGTGCTGCATTTCAACCAGGGCGGCCAGGAGCGCTGGCTGCTGGCGCGCGGCCTGGCCGTGCGCCAAGGGGGCCAGCCGGTGCGCATGGCAGGCTCGCTGACCGACATCTCCGAGAGCCAGCGCCTGCAGCGCCAGATCAGCTTCGACGCGCTGCACGACCGCCTCACCGGCCTGGCCAACCGCGTGCTGTTCCGCGAGCAGCTGATGCAGCTGCTGGGCGGCGCGCCGGCGCCCGAGACCGGCCTGCTGCTGCTGGGGCTGGACGGCTTCCGGGCGCTGAACGAGACCCACGGTCCGGTGGTGGGCGACGCGGTGCTGACCGAGCTGGCCGCCCGCCTGCGGCAGGCCTTTGGCGCGCGCCATCTCGTCGCGCGCATGGGGCCGGACCAGTTCGCGCTGCTGCTGGCAGGCGGCGACGCGGCGCCCGCGCTGTCGCGCCGCGTGCAGGAACTGCTGCAGGCGCCGTTCAACGTCGCCACGCCGCTGCTGCAGCTGACGGCCGGCATCGCCTGGGCGCAGCGCCGCCACGGCCCCAGCAGCGCCGACGAGCTGCTGGCCGCGGCCGAAGGCGCGCTGGCCCGCGCCAAGGCCGGCGGCCCGGGGCAGACGCACGAGTTCGACCCCGCCGAGCAGCTGGTGGAGCAGTCGCGCCGCTGGCTGCGTGACGCCATCGACAACGCGCTGGCGGCGGGCGACCAGTTCGAGCTGCACTACCAGCCCTTCGTGCGGCTGTCGGACCGGGCGCTGCTGGGCTTCGAGGCGCTGATCCGCTGGCGCCACCCGACCAAGGGCCTGATCATGCCGGGCGACTTCATCCCGGTGGCCGAGGCCAGCGGCCAGATCGCATCAATCGGCCGCTGGGCGCTGCTGGAGGCCGCGGCGCAGCTGCGGCGCTGGCAGCCGCTGGGGTTCACCGGCGAGGTGGCCGTCAACCTGTCCGGCGTGCAGCTGGAGCGCGATACCGAGCTGCTGGCCGACGCCCGCGCCACGCTGGCGGCCCTGGGCGAGGTGCCCAC
>CBFGPX010000089.1:0-16059 GCA_965650725.1 uncultured Comamonadaceae bacterium
TTCATGTAGCGCAGGTAGGCGCCGCCGTGGCGCGCCTCGTCCTGGCTCAGCGTGGTGTAGATGTGCTTGATGACCGGCTCGCTGTGCCACTCGGCCGCGCGGCGGTACCAGTGGTTCAGGCGGATCTCGCCGCAGAAGTGCAGCATCAGCGTTTCCAGCGCGGGCGCGGGGTCGAAGTCGAAGCGCACCTCGTGCAGTTCGGCCTCGGTGGGCACGAGGTCGGGGCGGAAGCGCTTCAGGTACTCCATCAGCACCAGGCTGTGCTTTTGCTCCTCGAAGAACCAGACCGACATGAAGGCCGAGAAGTCGCTGTCCTCGCGGTTGTCGCGCAGGAACATCTCGGTGGCTGGCAGGGCCGACCATTCGGTGATGGCGTTCATCTTGATCGTCTGGGCCTGCTCGTCGGAGAGCTTGCTCGCATCGAACTTGTCCCAGGGGATGTCCGTGTCCATGTTCCAGCGCACGGCTTCGAGTTGCTTGAAAAGTTCGGGGTAGAGCATGAGTACGTCCTTGGGCGGGCCGGTGATGCAAAAAGAGCGGCCTAGAGCCGGGATTCTAAAGTTGCGCAGCCAATTTCCCTGCAGCGGTGCTAGCCGTCCCTGAAGCGGCCCTCCGCACGGCGCCGGACAACCCCGGATTGCGACTGTTTGTAATCCGAACTGGAAGTTAGGGTGGATTACAGCCGTCTAGAGGCTGCCGCAACAATCGTCGCCAGAACTGGCGACAGGCCCCGGGAACTTGCTGCGATGGCACCACTCTCAGGCTACACAGGTAAAAACCCGGGCGCGACGAGGCGCGCCTGACTTCACCACCGAATTTGGGTCGCGCAACCTCTCTGGGTTCAGAGCAGCAATCTCGGAGCCGTTCTCCTCCTCCTCCCTCCCTCCCTCGTTGGCTTCGAGGCGTTCTGCGGCCACTTTTACAAGCAGGGCCTATGTCGATGACATAGGCCCTTTGCCTTCAGTAGTGCCTTGCCAAGCGACTGCCACGGATCCGGCTCCGCCGGTCCGTCGGCAGTGCCCCCTTGAGGGGGCGCGCGAAGCGCGTAGGGGGTGGTCTATTTCAACCAGCCCTTGCGCCGGAAGTAGATGAATGGTGCAGCCACCGACAGCAGCATCAGCACCAGCGCGAAGGGATAGCCCCACTCAGACGCCAGTTCCGGCATGTGCTGGAAGTTCATGCCGTAGATCGACGCGATCAGCGTGGGCGGCAGCAGCGCGACGCTGGCCACCGAGAAGATCTTGATGATCTTGTTCTGGTTGATGTTGATGAAGCCGACCGTGGCGTCCATCAGGAAGTTGATCTTGTCGAAGAGGAAGGCGGTGTGCGAATCGAGCGAATCGATGTCGCGCAGGATCTGCCGCGCTTCCTCGAACTGCTCGGCATTGAGCATGCGGCTGCGCATCATGAAGCTGACCGCGCGGCGCGTGTCCATCACGTTGCGGCGGATGCGGCCATTCAAGTCTTCCTCGCGCGCTATCGCGGACAGCACCTCACCGGCCTCGGCGTCGGTTACGTCGCTCTTCAGCACGCGGGCGCTGACGGCCTCCAACTTGTCGTAGATGCCCTCCAGCACATCGGCCGAGTACTCGGCGTCGGCGTCATAGAGCTTCAGCAGCACGTCCTTGGCATCCTCGATCAGCGCCGGAATGCGCCGCGCCCGCAGCCGCAGCAGCCGGAACACCGGCAAGTCCTCGTTGTGAATGGAGAACAGCACGTTGTTGAACAGGATGAAAGCAACGCGCACATTGCGCGCCGACTTGCCCTCCTGCCCGTCGTCGCCCTCGATGAGAAAGTCCGAGCGGATGTGCAGCTCGCCGTTGTCTTCCTCGTAGAAGCGTGCCGACTCTTCCAGGTCCTCGTCGACGATGTCCTCGGGGATGGTCAGACCGAAACGGTCGCGTATCCAGCCCTTTTCCTCGGTGCTGGGGCTTTCCAGGTCGACCCAGACCGGGCGCGACTGGGCCAGGTCCTCGGCGGTTTCGATTTCTTCCTGGAACAGGCCGCCCTTCAGGCGCCCGTTATCCAGCGTGAACACATTCAGCATCCGTCGTCTTTCAGCGGCTTGTAGCAGGGACGACGGGAGCGCCGTCCGGAGTGGCGGGATTCAGGTCAACCGTCTCACTCCGGGCGGCTGCGCGGCCTGTGGCACACGCAACGGGAGCGGACGGTCACCGAGGGTGATCGCTGTCCAAGAAGTTCTCCGTAGGGGAAATAGCCAAGGATTATTGCACCGCCACAAGGCGTGAAAGAAGGCGCGAAAACGAGGCCTGACCTGCGACAAAAGCTCACCGTCATCCCCTTGTCACGCCGCCCCTTCGCGCGCAAACTGGGCTCGTCGATTCCCCCACTCCCATCCCAACTCCGCTACCTGAAAAGACCCTCCCTCCTCTCCCCCGTTCTCAGTTTTCTGGTTCCGTTTTCCCGACCCAACCCTCTGAAAGGAGGCTTTATGAATCTGACGATCAGTGGCCATCACCTCGAAGTCACGCCCGCTCTGCGCGAGTACGTACTCACCAAGCTGGACCGTGTGACCCGCCACTTCGACCAGGTCGTTGACATCAACGTCCTGCTGACCGTGGAAAAGCAAAAGGAGAAGGAGCGCCGGCAGCGCGCTGAAGTCACGCTGCATGTGAAGGGACGCGACATCTTCGTCGAGCAATCCCACGAAGACCTCTACGCCGCCATTGATCAACTGATGGACAAGTTGGACCGCCAGGTCTGCCGCCACAAGGACAAGGTCCAGGATCACCACCACGCATCTGCCAAGCGCATGGAAGTCCCGGCCCGCTGACTGCCGTCAGCCTTCAAGCCAGCGGCCCTCCGGGGCCGTTTTCTTTTTGCGATGCGCAATGCTCCGTCGCTGGGTTGTTGCTGCAGTGCCGCAAAAGCACCCGTTCGGGGGCCACGACACGGGTTTTGCACACCTGCGGGATGAACCGGTCGCCGCAAAACGGTCCGCAGTTCCATAATCCGAGGCCTTGATTGACCCAACGCCGGCCGCGGCCGCGCCCGACCGGCGCCCCCGAAGCCAGGCCTTCCGACCATGAATCGTCTCGCCGCCATCCTGCCCGCCGACAACGTGTTGGTGAATGTGGATGCGTCCAGCAAGAAACGCGCCTTCGAGCATGCAGGGCTGCTGTTCGAGAACCACCACCAGATGGCCCGGGCGCTGGTCACCGACAACCTGTTCGCGCGCGAGCGCCTGGGCTCCACCGGCCTGGGGCATGGTGTCGCCATTCCGCACGGCCGCGTCAAAGGCCTGAAGAACCCGCTGGCCGCCGTGCTGCGGCTGCAGCAGCCCATCGGCTTCGATGCGCCCGACGACGAGCCCGTGGGCCTGCTGATCTTCCTGCTGGTGCCGGAAGCCGCCACGCAGCGGCACCTGGAGATCCTGTCCGAGATCGCCGAGATGCTGTCCGACCGCGAACTGCGCGAGCATTTGAAGACCGAGGCCGAGGCCGCCACGCTGCACAAGCTCATTTCGGCCTGGGAGCCGCTGAAGTCCGTCGCCTGATGCCGCCCCTGTTTGGCGCCTCGTACAAACCCTTAAAGCCGGCATGCTGAACCGCACCGGACGGACGACTTGAAGCCCACCTCGATCAGCGCCGAGCGCCTGTTTGAAGAACACCTGGACGCCCTGCGCTGGGAGTGGATCGCCGGTCACGCCCACCCGGAGCGGCGCTTCGACGAGGCCGCCGTGCGCGATGCGCAGAGCGCGGCCGACCTGGTCGGCTACCTGAACTACATCCATCCCTACCGGGTGCAGATCGTCGGCCGCCGCGAGGTGGCCTACCTGAGCCAGGAAACGACCGACATCCAGGACCGGCGCATCTCGCGCATCGTCACGCTGGAGCCGCCGGTCATCATCGTCGCCGACGACACCGTGCCGCCGCCGCGCCTGGTGGCCATGTGCGACCGCGCCGAGATCCCGCTGTTCCGCACCGCCGAGTCCGCCGGCCACGTCATCGACTTGGTGCGCGGCTACCTGTCGCAGTTGTTCGCCAACCGCACGACGCGCCACGGCGTGTTCATGGACATCCTGGGTCTGGGCGTGCTGCTGACCGGCGAATCCGGCCTGGGCAAGAGTGAACTGGGCCTGGAGCTGATCTCGCGCGGCCACGGCCTGGTGGCCGACGACGCGGTGGACTTCTTCCGCATCGCCCAGACCGCCATCGAGGGCCGCTGCCCCGAGCTGCTGCTGAACCTGCTGGAAGTGCGCGGCATCGGCCTGCTGGACATCAAGGCCATCTTTGGCGAGACCGCCGTGCGCCGCAAGATGCGCCTGAAGCTCATCGTGCACCTCGTGCGCAAGGAGACGATGGAGCGCGACTTCGAGCGCCTGCCCTACGAGCCGCTGCACGAGGACGTGCTCGGCATGCCGGTGCGCAAGGTCGTGATCGCCGTGGATGCGGGCCGCAACCTGGCCGTGCTCGTCGAGGCCGCCGTGCGCAACACCATCCTGCAGTTGCGCGGCATCGACACGTACAAGGAATTCGTCGAGCGCCACCAGCGCGCCATCGACAGCGGCGCCATCGATTGATGCTGAACGGCCTGGCCGACATCGCCCGCCTGCTGGTCCTGAACACGGACAGCTACAAGGCCAGCCACTGGCTGCAGTACCCGCCGGGCACGACCCACGTCTTCAGCTACATCGAGGCGCGTGGCGGCAGCCTGCCCTACACCGTGTTCTTCGGCCTGCAGGCGCTGCTGAAGGAGTACTTCACGAAGCCGGTCACGGCCGACGACGTGGCACTGGCCGCCGAAGTCTGCGCCGCCCACGGCGTGCCCTTCAACCGCGACGGCTGGATGCACGTCGTCCAGGCCCATGGCGGCCGCCTGCCGCTGCGCATCCGCGCGGTGCCAGAAGGCACGGTGGTGCCGGTCAACCACGCGCTGGTCACGGTGGAGAACACCGACCCGGCCTGCGCATGGCTGACCAGCTACGTCGAGACCGCCCTGCTGCGCGTCTGGTATCCGACCACGGTGGCCACGCTGAGCCACGCGACCCGGCGCACCATCAGCGACGCGCTGCAGCGCAGCGGCGACCCCGCCGGCCTGCCCTTCAAGCTGCACGACTTCGGCGCGCGCGGCGTGTCGTCGCTGGAGTCGGCGATGCTGGGCGGCATGGCGCACCTGGTCAACTTCCAGGGCACCGACACCCTGACCGCGCTGCTGGGCGCCCGCGCCTATTACGGCGAGCCCATGGCCGGCTTCTCCATCCCGGCGGCCGAGCACAGCACCATCACCGCGTGGGGTCGCGACGGCGAGCTGGACGCCTACCGCAACATGCTGCGCCAGTTCGGCAAGCCGGGCGCGCTGCTGGCCGTCGTGTCCGACTCCTACGACCTGGACGCCGCCGTGCGCCGGCTGTGGGGTGGTGCGCTGCGCGACGAAGTCATCGCCAGCGGCGCCACGGTCGTCATCCGCCCGGACAGCGGCGAGCCGACCGCCATCGTTCTGCGCACCGTGCAGTCGCTGGACGCGAGCTTTGGCAGCGACGTCAACGCCAAGGGCTACAAGGTCTTGAAGCATGTGCGCGTCATCCAGGGCGACGGCATCACGCGCGAGTCCATCGCCCGCATCCTGGCAGCGCTGGAAGGCGCCGGCTACTCGGCCGACAACGTCGCGTTCGGCCAGGGCGGCGCACTGCTGCAGCAGGTCAACCGCGACACGCTGGGCTTTGCGATGAAGGCGTCCGCCGCCCAGGTCGACGGCGCCTGGCGTGACGTCTTCAAAGCCCCCGTCACCGATCCCGCCAAGCGCAGCAAGGCCGGCCGGCTGACGCTGCTGCAACGCGACGGCGTGTTTGCGACCCTGCGAATGGATGCGCCCGGCTACCTCGAGGCCAGCGCCGGCGGCGCGGCCGAAATGATGCGCACCGTCTACGAGGACGGCCACCTGCGGGTGGACGACCGCTTCGCCGCGATCCGCGCCCGCGCCGCGGCGGGCTGATCAGGCCTTGTTCGGGCAGTCGGTCTTGATGCAGGTGGCGTACAGCGCCAGCGAATGCTCCTGCAGCCTGAAGCCCCGCTCGGCGGCGATGCTGTGCTGGCGCTCCTCGATGCCGGAATCGAAGAACTCCTCGACCTTGCCGCAGTTCAGGCACACCAGGTGGTCGTGGTGGTGGCCTTCGTTCAGCTCGTAGACGGCCTTGCCGGTCTCGAAATGGTTGCGGCTCAGCAGCCCCGCCTGCTCGAACTGCTGAAGCACGCGGTAGACCGTGGCCAGGCCGATGTCGGCCCCCTCGTTGAGCAAGGCCTTGTAGACATCCTCGGCCGTCATGTGGCGTTGTGCCGAGCGCTGGAAGATCTCCAGGATCTTGATGCGCGGCAGCGTCGCCTTGAGGCCGCTGTTCTTGATGTCGCTGGTCTGGTTCTTGGGCAAAGATGAGCTGGGCATGGCGCGGTCCCGGGGCCCGGAAGGCCCCCGCTAGAATCCGCGCGATCATAGCCAGCCGGTCCCCCGGCAGGTGTTTTTCGTCCCTTCTGTCAGCCGCCCATGCGTCCCCTGCTTGCCTCTCTCCCGCTGCTCGCGCTGCTTGGCGGTTGCTCCTATCTGCCCAGTTGGGCCAAGCTCCCGTCCGTCACCGGCGACAAGGTGCTGGGCCTCGTCACGCCCTATCGCGTCGAAGTCGTGCAGGGCAATGTGCTGACCAAGGAAATGGTCGCCCGCGTCAAGCCCGGCATGCCTAAAGGCCAGGTGCGCGACCTGCTGGGCTCGCCGCTGCTGACCGACGTGTTCCACGAGTCGCGCTGGGACTACCCGTTCACGATCCGCCGCCAGGGCGCGCCTGAACAGCAGCGCCTGGTCGTGGCCGAGTTCGACGGCGACAAGCTGAAGACGCTGACCGTGCCGGACGACCTGCCGACCGAGAACGAATTCGTCGCCTCCATCAACACCTTCAAGCCGGATGGCAAGCAGCCCAAGCTGGCGCTGACCGAGGCCGAGCGCGGCGCGCTGCCGCCGCCCAAGAAGAATGCCGAGGCCGCGCCCACCGCCGCGGCCGAAGGTCCGGCCCCGGGCCGCACCTACCCGCCGCTGGACGCCGCACCGGCGAAGACGGGCTCCTGATGCTGAAGATCGCGATCACCGGCGCCTCGGGGCGCATGGGCAAGATGCTTATCGAGGCCGTCCAGGCCGCCGATGACTGCACGCTGCACGCCACGCTGGACAAGGGCGACGATGTGCGCGCGGGCCTGGCCGGTGCCGACGTGCTGATCGACTTCACGCGCCCCGAGGCGACGCTGGAGCACCTGGCCATCTGCGCCGACCTGGGCGTGAAGGCCGTCGTCGGCACCACCGGCTTCGACGAGGCGCAGAAGGCGCAGCTCGCCCAGCTGGCCGAGCGCACGGCCATCGTCTTCGCGCCCAACATGAGCGTGGGCGTCAACGTCGTGCTGAAGCTGCTGGACATGGCCGCCCGTGCGCTGGCCGAGGGCTACGACATCGAGATCGTCGAGGCCCACCACCGCATGAAGGTCGACGCGCCCAGCGGCACGGCGCTGCAGATGGGCCAGGTCGTCGCCGACGCCGTCGGCCGCGACCTGAAAGCCTGCGCCGTCTACGGCCGCGAAGGCGTCACCGGCGCACGCGACCCGTCCACCATCGGCTTCGCCACCGTGCGCGGCGGCGACATCATCGGCGACCACACCGTGCTGTTCGCCGGCATCGGCGAGCGCATCGAGGTCAGCCACAAGGCCACCAACCGCAGCATCTACGCCCAGGGCAGCCTGCGCTGCGCGCGCTTCCTGGCAGGTGGCAAGACGACCGGCCTGTTCGGCATGAACGACGTGCTGGGCTTCGCATGATGAAGGGGCGCCAGCGGGACGAGCGCCGGGCCGCCCCAAGCCGGCCCGCATCCCCTCGGGGGATCGTCCAGCGTACCCGCCGGACGAGGGGCTGACATGTTCGCGGACTTCTGGGCCCAAAGTGACCTGGTCGGCCGCGCTGTGGCGCTGCTGCTGCTGGCCATGTCCGTCAGCGCCTGGGCGCTGATCCTGTGGAAGGCCTGGCTGCTGCGCCGTGCGCGCAAGGGCTTGGTGCGCGCCGTGCCGGCCTTCTGGTCGGCGGCCGGTGTGGCCGAAGGTCGCTGCGCGCTGCAGAGCTTCGACACCGAGGGCCTGCTGCTGCCGCTGCTGGACGCCGCCACGGCCGAGACCCGCGCAGCCACGCTGGACGCCGCCGGCCGGCGCGAGTCCCGCCTGACCCGCCGCCTGCGCGACGCGTTGCACATCGTGCTGGCCAAGCTGCAGTTCGGCCAGGTGCTGCTGGCCTCCGTCGGCGCGACTGCCCCCTTCGTGGGCCTGTTCGGCACCGTCTGGGGCATCTACCACGCGCTGGTCAGCATCTCGGCCGCCGGCAACATCACGATCGACAAGATCTCCGGCCCGGTGGGCGAGGCGCTGATCATGACGGCCGCCGGCCTCGCGGTCGCCATCCCTGCCGTGCTGGCCTACAACGTCTTCGGCAAGCTGGTCGCCGCCTGCGAGGCCGACCTGGAAGGCTTCGCGCACGACCTGCGCGAACTGCTGGACCACGACTGATGGCTTTCGGCCGCCTCGAAAAGCCCGAGGGCTCGCGGCCCATGAGCGACATCAACATGACGCCGCTGATCGACGTCATGTTGGTGCTGCTGGTCATCTTCATGATCACCGCGCCGCTGATGACGGCGTCGCTGCGGCTGGACCTGCCCCGGAGCGAAGCCGCCACGCCCAGCGACGCGCCCATTTCCATCGCCGTGGCCATCACGCCGGACGGCAAGCTGCACCTGGGCGACGACGTCCTGGCGCCGGAAGCGTTCCAGCAGCGCATCCACGAGCTGGGCCGCGCCAACCAGCAGATGGAAGTGCAACTGCGCGCCGACCGCGCCGTGCCCTACGGCCAGGTGGCCGAACTGATCGGCTGGGTGCAGGCCGCCGGGCTGAACCGCATCGCCTTCGTCGCGCAGGCGGCCGCTTCGGCGCCTTAAGCCGCAAAGCCGGCAAGGCCCATCCTTTCGGAGGGGAGGGCCTTCCTTTGTCGGATTCGCGCGCGCGCCGCGGCCGCCTAGAGTGGCGGGCATCCGGTCTTGCCCTTTGGGAAGCTCCATGCCGCGCCGCCTTTCACAACCCGCGCTGACCCTGATGCTGGCCGCAGCCCTGCCCGTCGCGGCCCAGACCTGGAGCGGCGGCAGCACCAACTCGGGTCAGTGGACCCAGGGCAGCAACTGGGCGGGTGGGCAGGCGCCCGGCGGCGGCGCAACGACCGCGCTCGTCTTCACCGGCACCCGGCGGCTGAACAGCGTGCAGAACCTCGGGGCGCCCTTCGCGCTGAACCGGCTGAGCTTCGACGCCGCCGCCGGCGCCTTCACGTTGAGCGGCAATGCCCTGCGGTTCAGCGGCAGCGGCGCTCGCCTGACGCAGGGCAGTGCGCAGCGCCAGACCTTGGAGAACGACCTGGAGATCGACACCACGCTGATCCTGGACGGCAGCGGCGACCTGAGCCTCAAGGGTCGGCTCGTCGGCAACGGCGCGCAGCTCTGGAAGACAGGCAGCGGTCAGCTGGTGCTGGCCCAGGCCAATGAAGCCTACAGCGGCCTCGTCGGCGTGGAAGGCGGGCAGATCACCGTGCAGGCCGAACGCGGCCTCGCACACGCCCATGTGGCGCTCGGCAGCGACCTGGGTCTGAGCTTTGCAGGCTTGGCGCAGGCGACGGTGGGCGGCCTGTCGGGCGGCGGCGCACTGGACCTCGGCGACACCACGCTGACGCTGAGCCAGGGCAACTACAGCGGCAGGCTGAGCGCCGTGCGAGGCGGCCTCGTCAAGACCGGCGCCGCCGTGCTGGAACTCGGCGGCGGGGGCGGTCAGTTGCGCAATTTCGAGCTGCGCGACGGCGCTGCCTACCTCGGCAGCAGCGGGCTGAGCGTGGACAGTCTGCTGGTGCAAAGACTGGACAGCCAGGCGGATTTCCAGATCAGCGGCGTCGAGACCGGCTCCGGCGCGCAGCTGAACGTGCGCCTGCTGCAGGTGCGCGACACCGACCTGCGCTACGAGCGCGCGAGCTTTATGGCCGTCAGCGGCGTCACGGTAGTCGCCGAGGCCCACATTGGCGGCGGCGCCACGCCGGCCAATGGTCAACTGCTGGTCGCGCGCAACGGGCGGATGGACGTGGGCCTGCTGCAACTGGGCGGCAGCACGGCCAGTCTGGGGCGTTTGCGGGTCGCCGAGGGCGGCGACCTGCACTCCACGGGCGCCGCCGTGCTGGGCGCTGCGGGCGGTGGCGTCGGCCTGGCGGAAGTCAGCGATCCAGGCTCGCACTGGCGGCTGGACGGCGGCCTGCAGGTCGGCCAGACCGGCGGCTACGGCGAACTGCTGGTCAGCAATCGCGGCCAGGTTCAGGTGGGCGGCGCTACGCAGATCGTCGCCGGCAGCCTGCTGCGCATACGCGGCGGCGGCCAGTTGGCCACCGGCGCGCTGACCGGCCAGGGCCGGGTCGACCTGCAGGCCGATCCGGCCGGTGACTTTGCGCTGGTGCTGGGCGGCGACGCAGCCGGCGCAGCGCAGAACTTCAACGGCAGCGTGATGGGGCCGGGCAGCGTCCACAAGGTGGGCCTCGGCACCGTTGGCCTGTGGGGCGTGAACAGTTTCACCGGCCGCGTGCTGGTCGAGGCGGGCACGCTGCAGATGGGTGGCAGCAAGGCGCACGACTACGAGATTCGCGCCGGCGCCACACTTGAGCTGAACACCCTGGCGAGCCTCGACGAGGGCACAATGCAAAACCAGGGTCTGCTGGTGGGCAGCGTCAACATCGTGAGCAGCGGCAAGGCCTGGGGCAGTGGCCACTACGGCAACCTGAGCTTCGCGCTCGGCGGGCAGTTCTCGCCCGGCAATGACGTGGGCGAGACCCAGGCCCAGTTTGCCCGCTGGTCGCGCGGCGGCGTGCTGCAGATCGACTTCGCGGCCGCCACGGGCACGGCGGGCACGAACTGGGACCTCCTGCGCGTGGGCAGCGAACTCCACATGGACGCGCTCGGCGCCTCGGTGCTGCAACTGCGCAGCGCCGACGCCGCACTGGCCGGATTCGACGCCCACCAGGGCCAGTCCTGGCTCATCGTGGACACCGACGCCGGCGTTCGGGCATTCGACGCCGCACGCATCCAGCTCGACCTGAGCGGCTTCGCTCCCGACCTACAGGGCGGGCAGTTCTCCGTCACCGAGCGCAGTGGCGACCTGTTCCTGATTTTTGCCCCCGTGCCGGAACCGCCGGTCTGGTTGACCCTCGGTGCCGGGCTGGGGCTGCTGTGCTCGTTGCGGCGCCACCGCCGTTCCTGAAAACGGCAGGCGGCGGCATGATGGCGTGGCCATGTCCACGCCAGCCCCCCTGCACCTGCTCATCATCGACGACCACCCGGTGGTGCGCGTCGGCATCGCACAGCTGCTGCGCGCCGAATGGACCGGCTGCGAGGTCAGCGAGGCCGACGGCCTGGCCACGGCGCAGGCGCTGCTGACGCGGCGGCCCGACGTCGGTCTGGTCGTGCTCGACGTCCACCTGCCCGGCCTCGCACCGCTGCAGGCCCTGCAGGCGCTGCGCAGTGCATGGCCGCTGCTGCCCGTGCTGCTGATGTCTGCCGACAACGATCCCCAACTGGCCGCGCGCGCGCTGCAGGCCGGCGCCGCCGGCTGGCTGCCCAAGAGCGCACAGGCCGGCGTGCTGGTGAGCGCGCTGGAGCTGGTGTTGGCCGGCGGCTGCTATCTGCCCGCCTTCCTGCTGCAGCGCAACAGCGCTGCGGCCGACGAGGTGCTGACGCCGCGCCAGACCGAGGTGCTGGCCGAGCTGGCCCGAGGCCGCAGCAACAAGGAGATCGCACGCGCGCTGGGCATGAGCGAACCGACGGTGAAGGGCCACCTCGTCACCATCTTCCGCGTGCTGCGCGTGCGCAACCGCGCCGAGGCGGCCGTGGCGGGCCAGGCCCGGTTGGCTTCAGGGCGGTTCTGACGTCGGCGCGCTGAGCCAGGCCCGCAGCGCCGAAGGCGGCAGCGGCTTGCGCGCGGGCTGGACGCCCAGCGCGCGCAGGGCCTCGGCGCCCATGGGCAGCGCTTCGCCACTGATCAGCAGGGCCGGCAGCGAAGCGCCGAACGCCCGACGCAATTGGGCGATGGCGTCCAGGCCATCGCCCTGAACCAGCCGCCAATCGCTGATCAAGCGCTGCGGCTGCGCTCCGACGGCGCGCAGCCGCGCCAGCAGCGGCGCGACGGCGCCGTCGGCCCAGACTTCGCAGCCCCAGGTGTGCAGCAGGGCCGCGGTGGCCTCGCGCACGGCCTCGTCGTCTTCCACCAGGGCGACGCAGCGGCCCTGCAAGGGTTCGCCGGCCGGCGCGCCCGTCGGCTCGGCGAGCGCGCAGGGCTCGGCGGTGGGTACGCTGCAGGCAAAGCAGCTGCCCCGCCCCGGGCGGCTGCGCAGACTGACCGGATGGTCCAGCAGGCGCGCCAGCCGCGCCACGATGGCCAGGCCCAGGCCGTGTCCGCGCTGCCGGTCGCGCCCCGGGTTGGCGAGTTGCACGAACTCCTGAAAGACGCGCTCATGGTCCTCGGGCGCAATGCCCGGGCCGGTATCCCAAACGCCCACCTCCAAGCTCCCCTGGCGCGGTCTCGCCGCCAGCAGCACGCCGCCCCGCACCGTGTGGGTCAGCGCGTTGGACAGCAGATTGCGCAGCAGCCGTTCCAGCTGCTGTGCATCGCTGTGCACCCAATGCGGCGTCGGCCGCACCCGCCACTGCAAGCCCTTGGCGTCGGCCAGCACCGCGTACTCCGTGCCCAGGCGCTCGAACAGGGTCTGCAGGCGCAGGGCGTGCATCCGGGGCTGCAGGCTGCCGCTGTCCAGGCGGGACACATCGAGCAGGCTGTCCACCAGGCCGTCGAGTGCCTGCGCCATGCTCTGCAATCGATCGGCCGTCTGCGCGGCGCGTCGGCCCTGCAATTCATGCGCGGCCTGCGCGGCGAGCAGGCCCAGCGCGTGCACGGGCTGACGCAGATCATGGCTGGCGGCGGCAAGGAAACGCACCTGCGCGTCGCGCGCCGCCTGGGACTGCGCCAGCAAGGTCTCGCGCTCGAAGCGCATCGCGTAGCTCTCGTGCAGCAAGCGTGTGTGGCGCAGCGTCAGCGCCAGGGCCAGCGCCGCGCCCGCCAACGCCAGCCCGGCGTCGTAGAGACCGGCCCAGTTGCCCAGGCTCAGGAACAACGCGGCCAGCGTGCAGGTCACCGGCACCAACAACATCAGGAAGGCGCGCGGCAGCGGCGCCATCACGTTGATGCTGGCCACGCAGGTCAGGCAGGCCAGCATGGCGGCGTACATCTGCGTGGCCGGCTCGCGGGCGTCAAAGGTCATCAGCAACGCCGTCGCCCAGAGCAGCCCGGTCAACAGGGCGCCCACTTCGGAGCGGCGCTCCCAGGGCGTCGGGTCGGCGGCGTCGGGCAGGGCCGCCACCTGGTGCTTCCAGTACGCGCGCAGCGCGATCAAGGCGCCGAAGGCTGCGGCCCAAAGCAAGAGCGGCGTGCGCGGCCCGGCTCGCCAGTGCGCGCCGACATGCAGGGCCGTCAACAGCGCGGCCGCCACCAGGCTCACTCCGCTTTGAGCAAAGAACAGCCGCAGCATGGCACCGCGGGCGCGTTCATCCTGAGGTCTCGGCAGCATGCTGCCGATGATGCCGATGCGGGCGGCCCGCGCCAGCCCTAGGAGCGCATCGTGCTCCGTGTTTCGCCCCCGGTGCCGCGCCGGTCTGGCAAACACAGCCACCTACAATTTGGCGCATGAACGCCAAGACCGAAGCGCCCAGCTACAACCCGAACGAGATCGAAGCCGCCGCCCGTGCCTACTGGACGGAGCGCGATGCCTACCGCGTCACCGAGGACGCCAGCAAGCCGCACTTCTACGCCTGCTCCATGCTGCCCTACCCCTCGGGCAAGCTGCACATGGGCCATGTGCGCAACTACACGATCAACGACATGCTGGCCCGCCAGCTGCGCATGAAGGGCTACAACGTCCTCATGCCCATGGGCTGGGACGCCTTCGGCCTGCCGGCCGAGAACGCCGCGATGAAGGGCAAGGTGCCGCCCGCGCAGTGGACCTACTCCAACATCGCCTACATGAAGGGCCAGATGCAGGCCATGGGCCTGGCCATCGACTGGAGCCGCGAGGTCGCGACCTGCCAGCCCAGCTATTACAAGTGGAACCAGTGGCTGTTCCTGAAGATGCTCGAAAAGGGCATCGCCGAGCGCCGCACGCAGGTCGTCAACTGGGACCCGGTGGACCAGACGGTGCTGGCCAACGAGCAGGTCATCGACGGCCGCGGCTGGCGTTCGGGCGCGCTGGTCGAGAAGCGCGAGATCCCGGGCTACTACCTGAAGATCACGCAGTACGCCGAGGAGCTGCTGTCGGCGGTCGCCAACCCCGAAGACCCGAACTACCTCAGCGGCTGGCCCGAGCGCGTGCGGCTGATGCAGGAGAACTGGATCGGCAAGAGCCAGGGCGTGCGCTTCGCCTTCCCGCACAGCATCGAAGGCGGCGGCGGCCGGCTGTGGGTGTTCACGACCCGCGCCGACACCATCATGGGCGTGACCTTCTGCGCCGTGGCGCCGGAGCATCCGCTGGCCACCATCGCAGCCAAGGACAAGCCCGAAGTGGCCGCCTTCATCGAGGAATGCAAGGCCGGCGGCACCACCGAGGCCGAGCTGGCCACGCAGGACAAGAAGGGCGTGCCCACGGGGCTGTTCGTCACGCACCCGCTGACCGGCGCGCAGGTCGAGGTCTGGGTCGGCAACTATGTGCTGATGAGCTACGGCGACGGCGCCGTCATGGGCGTGCCGGCGCACGACGAGCGCGATTTCGCGTTCGCCAACAAGTACGGCCTGCCCATCAAGCAGGTCATAGCCGTCGACGACGGTGCCTATGACGACAAGACCTGGCGCGAGTCGTATGGCGACAAGTCCAAGGCACGCTGCATCAACTCCGGCGTGCTGGACGGCCTCTCGCACGTGGAAGCCGTCAACAAGGTCGCCGAACTGCTGGCTGCACAAGGCCTGGGCGAGAAGAAGACCACCTGGCGCCTGCGCGACTGGGGCATCAGCCGCCAGCGCTACTGGGGCACGCCCATCCCCATCATCCATTGCGATGACTGCGGCGTGGTGCCGGTGCCCGAGAAGGACCTGCCCGTCGTGCTGCCCGAGGACCTGATCCCCGATGGCAGCGGCAACCCGCTGAACAAGCACGCCGGCTTCCTGAACGTCGGCTGCCCGAAGTGCGGCAAGCCGGCGCGCCGCGAGACGGACACGATGGACACCTTCGTCGATTCGTCCTGGTACTTCATGCGCTATTGCGACCCGACCAACGACCAGGCCATGGTCGCGGACGGCACCCAGTACTGGATGGGTGCTGACAAGGCCAACCCTGGCCGGGTTGGCATGAACCAGTACATCGGCGGCATCGAGCACGCCATCCTGCACCTGCTGTATGCGCGCTTCTGGACCAAGGCGATGCGCGACCTCGGCCTGGTGACGATCAGCGAGCCGTTCGAGAAGCTGCTGACGCAGGGCATGGTCTTGAAGGGCGCGTTCTTCCACAAGCCCGAAGGCGGCGGCAAGGACTACTACTGGGACCACGAGATCGACGTCATCCACGACGACAAGGGCGGCATCGCCGGCGCGACGCTGAAGAAGGACGGCACGCGTCTCGAATACGAGATGACGACCATGTCCAAGTCGAAAAACAACGGCGTGGACCCGCAGGCGCTGATCGACCAGTACGGCGCCGACACGGCCCGGCTGTTCGTCATGTTCGCGTCGCCGCCCGAGCAAACGCTGGAGTGGAACGACGCCGCCGTCGAGGGCGCGCACCGCTTCCTGAAGCGCGTGTGGAACTTCGGTACGCGCAACGCCGACGCGATCAAGACCGGTGGCGCCGACTACGCCGCGCTGAGCGGCGACGGCAAGGCGCTGCGCCGCGAGGTCCACAACGTGCTGAAGCAGGTCAGCTACGACTACGAGCGCATGCAGTACAACACCGTCGTCTCCGGCGCGATGAAGC
>CBFGPX010000090.1:0-15502 GCA_965650725.1 uncultured Comamonadaceae bacterium
GCGCGCCGTCCCGCACCCCCACGCCCTCTTCGACGTGGACGGCTGCACCTTCGACTACATGCGCGACATCGAGCTGTATCCCAAGTCGAACAAGAGCAGCCTGTTCGGCCGCGGCGTGCTCAACCTGGGCGGTGGCCACCAGTTGTTCGCCGAGGCCTCCGTCGCCCGCGCCAAGACCTACTACACCGGCACGCCCAACCGCGTGGACGCCGAGATCGACGTCTCGCTGGTCGCGGCGCTGAAGAACAGCAGCATCGCCGCCTTCCCGGCCGGGGACGAACGCCGCATCCTGGTCGTGCGCACCCGCCTGGTCGAGGCCGGCCTGCGGACCAGCGAGCTGGTCTCCACCGGCAACCGCTTCGTGCTGGGCACCAATGGCCTGCTGGCCGGCTGGGACTACGAGTGGGCGCTGAACCACAGCACCAGCAAGGTCTCGGACCGCGACTCCCAGGGCTATCTGAACGAGCAGATGATCATGGACGGCTTCGCCGCCGGCACGCTGAACGCGTTCGGCCCGTCGGCCGCCGCCGGCCTGGCCCTGTACGAGAAGGCCCAGATCCGTGGCGAGGTGCGCCGCGCCACCGGCACCATGGACAGCCTGGACTTCCGCATGTCCAAAGGGCTGATGCCGCTGGCCGGCGGCGACCTCGCGGTCGCGGTCGGCGGCGAGCTGCGCCGCGAGAAGCAGAACTACCACCAGTCCGACGCGCTGAAGCAGGACCTCATCCTGGGCGAGACCTCGCAGGGGCCGGACTCCGACTTCGGCAAGTCGCGCAAGGTCTCGGCCGTGTTCGGCGAACTGAGCGCCCCCATCACCAAGCAGCTGGAGCTGCAGGCCGCGATGCGCTACGAGCACTACCAGGTCAGCGGCGGCGCGCTCAGTCCCAAGCTGGGCCTGAAGTACGTGCCGTCGCCGGAGCTGCTGCTGCGCGCCTCCGTGGGCAAGGGCTTTCGCGCGCCCAGCATGTCCGACCTCTACCGCCCGCTCACCGAAGGCACGGCCGCCACGCTGGTGGACCCGCGCTGCCTGGAACTGGACCCGGACGCCACGCCCACCGACTGCTCGGACACCTGGACCACGCTGAACTACAGCAACGCCAAGCTCAAGCCCGAGAAGTCGCGCCAGTTCTCGCTGGGCGTGGTGTTCGAGCCGGCGCGCGGGGTCAACCTCAACCTCGACTACTGGAACATCGAGAAGCGCAACCTGATCAGCACGCTGGGCGTGGACGTCATCCTGTCCGACCTGGCCAAGTACGGCAGCCTGGTGATACGCGACGAGGACGAGTGGATAGACCACATCGACCTCATCAAGGAGAACCGCGGCAAGCAGCGCATCTCCGGCCTGGACATCGGTGTCGCGCTGAGCGAGCTGAAGACCGCGTTGGGCCAGTTCGGCCTGCGCCTGAACGGCACGCTGACGCTGAAGTCCCAGCAGCAGACCGGCAACGGCGACCCCTTCGTCAGCAACCTGGGCCGCTTCATCAACGACGGCGTCGTGCAGCGCTGGCGCCACACGCTGAGCCTGGACTGGGAGCACGGCCCGTTCTCGGCCACGCTGTCCAACAGCTACCTGCAGGGCTACGACGACCAGCACATCGTCGGCAAGCCGGACCGCAAGGTGGGCGCCTATTCGCTGTGGAACCTGTCGGCCGGCTGGGAGGCCACCAAGTCGCTGACCTTGCGCGCCGGCGTGCAGAACCTGACGGACAAGTCGCCGCCGTTCTCGCAGCAGGCCTGGTTCTTCACCTCGGGCTACGACCCCAGCTACACCGACACACGCGGCCGCTACGGCTACGTCAGCGCGAAGTACAGCTTCAAGTGACGATGGCGCGCACCCAGTCCGGCAAGGCGATGGCCTTGTCGGTCTGGGCGTCGAACCACAGCGTGGTCGCGCCGCCCTCGGCGTAGATCACGCCCGGCTCGTCCATGCGCTCCAGCGTGATCCAGGTTTCAAACGATGTGCGGCCGGGATCGCTGACGTAGTGCTTCGCCAGCACCTCGCCCGGCACCTTCAGCTGCCGGTAGAAGTTGCAGAAGGCATTGACGATGACCGGCCCCTGCCCGCCCGGGTTGGGCGGCGCGCCGATGGAGGCCAGCCAGTCGACGCGCGCCATTTCCAGGTAACGGAAATACAGCGTGTTGTTGATGTGGCCCATCGCGTCCATGTCGCCCCAGCGCATCTGGATGCGCAACTCGAAGGTCAGCTTCTTCTGCGCCGGGATGACATACCTCATGGCTGAATGCCCAGCTCCGCGGCGATGCGGTTGACCAGTTGGCGCAGCGATGCCACCTCGGCCCGGAGCAAGGCCACCTCCTCGTCGCGAGGCAGGGCCGCCGCCACGGCCTGCTCGACCGACGCCACCGGGCCGCACAGCAGATGCGCCCAGCGCGCCTCGCGGGCGCCCGGCGCCTTGGCGAGCTTGACGGCAAAGGGTTGCTCGCGCTCCGCCAGCTCCTCCAGGAAGCCCTCCACCGACGACACGTCCGCGAAGCGATGCAGGCGCTCGGTGTTCTGCCGCAGCTCGGCCGCCGTCTGCGGGCCGCGCAGCATCAGCTGCGTCAGCAAAGCCATCGCAGCACCCGGCACGCCCAGGCCGCGGGCGAAGTTGTGCTCGTAGCGCACCACGCGGCTGCCGCTCACCGTGTTGACCAGGTGCAGCGCCTTCAGCTCCTCCACGGTGGCCAGCACCTCGGCCTCGCTGACGTCCATGACCGGATCGCGCGCCGTCTTCTGGTTGCAGCCGGCGGTCAGCGCGTTGGCCGACAGCGGATAGCTGTCCGGCACGGTGGATTCCTTCTCGACCAGGACGGCGAGGACGCGGGCCTCCAAAGGGGTCAGGTCTCGTCGCGCCATCAGACACCAAACCCGTCGTCGGCCTGAATGACCGCGCCATTGATGAAATGGCTCTCGTTGGCGCACAGCATCAGCAGCGCCGTATCCAGGTCCTGGGGCTGGCCGACGCGCTTGCGCGGCAGCAGGTCGATGAGCTTCTTGCCCTGCTCGGTGCCCCAGTGGTGGTGGTTGATCTCGGTGTCGATGTAGCCGGGGCAGATCGCGTTCACGTTGATGCCGTACTTGCCCCACTCCAGCGCCATCGCGCGCGTCATGTGGATGACGGCGGCCTTGCTCATCGCGTAGACGCCGATCTGGCCCAGCACGCGCAGCCCGGCCATGGAGGCCACGTTGACGATGCGCCCGCCGATGAAGGTGCCCGGCGCCGCGCCGCGCGCACGGGCCAGCATGCGCTTGCCCACCTCCTGCGCGACGAAGAAGGCGCCGCGCGTGTTGGTGTCCATCACGTAGTCGTAGTCGTTCTCGGTGACGTCGGTGAGGCGCTGAGTCGTGGACACGCCCGAGTTGTTGATCAGGATGTCCAGCGTGCCGACCTCGGTCTCGGCATGAGCCACGGCGGCCCTGATGCTGGCCACGTCGGTCACGTCCAGGCTCACGACGTGGGCGTCGCCGCCGTTGCCTTCGATCTCGGCGCGCAAGTCCTTCAGCCGCTCGATGCGGCGGCCGGCCAGCACGACGCAGGCGCCCGCCTGCGACAGCGTGCGCGCGAACTGCGCACCCAGCCCGCTGGAGGCCCCGGTGATCAGCGCCACGCGGCCTTCGAGGTTGATGGAGTAACTCATGAGACTGCCTTCTGAGTGGGTTGCGGCCATCCTAGCCGCCTAGACCCCTTGCACTAAAAAAGCACGACCGTTCTATTTGCTATCCAGCCTCTCTAGAATCGCGCGCAGTTCAAAGCTCACGGAGCCCCGCATGACCTCAGAAGAAATCCTGGCCCAGTTCGGCCCCCGCGAGTCCATGGAGTACGACGTGGTCATCGTCGGCGGCGGCCCCGCCGGCCTGGCCACGGCCATCCGCCTGAAGCAGATCAAGCCCGACGCCAACATCGTCGTGCTGGAGAAGGGCTCCGAGCCCGGCGCCCACATCCTGTCCGGCGCGGTCATGGACCCGCGCGCCATCACCGAGCTGTTCCCGAACTGGCAGGAGCTGAGCGCGCCGCTGACGCAGGCCGTCACCGGCGACGATGTGCTGTTCCTGTCCGAGACCGGCAGCAGCCGCACGCCCGACTGGCTCGTGCCGCGCAACTTCCACAACCACGGCTGCTACGTCATCAGCCTGAGCGACGTCGTCAAGTGGATGGCACAGCAGGCCGAGGGCCTGGGCATCGAGATCTTCCCGGGCTTTGCCGCGGCCGAGGTGCTGTACGACGAGCAGGGCCGTGTGCGCGGCGTGGCGACCGGCAACATGGGCTTGGGCAAGGACGGCGAGCCCACAGACCACTTCCAGCTCGGCATGGAGCTGCTGGGCAAGTACACCGTGTTCGCCGAAGGCGCCCGCGGCCATCTGGGCAAGCAGCTGCTGGCCAAGTACGACCTGACCGCGGGCCGCGACACGCAGACCTACGCCATCGGCATCAAGGAGCTGTGGGAGATCCCCGCCGACAAGGCCCAGCCCGGCAAGGTCGTGCACACGGCCGGCTGGCCGATGGAGGGCGACACCTTCGGCGGCGGCTTCCTGTACCACCTGGACGGCAACAAGGTCACGCTGGGCTTCGTCATCGGCCTGGACTATGACAACCCCTATCTCTCTCCGTTCGAGGAGATGCAGCGCTGGAAGACCCACCCGGCCATCCGCGCCCACATCGAGGGCGGCAAGCGCATCGGCTACGGCGCTCGCGCCATCAACAACGGCACGCCCCAGGCCCTGCCCAAGACCGTGTTCCCGGGCGGCTGCCTGGTGGGCTGTGATGCCGGCTACCTGAACGCCGCGCGCATCAAGGGCAGCCATGCGGCCATCAAGAGCGGCATGCTGGCCGCCGAGGCTCTGGCCCCGGCGCTGGACGCCGGCCGCGCACAGGACGAGCTGGCGGCCTACCCCGCGGCCTTCGACAAGAGCTGGCTAAACGAGGAACTGCAGCAGACCCGCAACTTCAAGCTCTGGTTCAAGAAGGGCAAGACCACCGGCCAGCTGATGACCGGCATCGAGCAGTGGCTGCTGCCCAAGCTGGGCGTCTCCAGCCCGCCATGGACGCTGCACAACCACAAGGCCGACAACACCTCGCTGCGCCCCGCCGCCGAGTGCCAGCCCATCGTCTATCCCAAGCCGGACGGCAAGCTGAGCTTCGACCGCCTGTCGTCGGTGTTCATCTCCAACACCAACCACGAGGAAAACCAGCCCGCCCACCTGACGCTGAAGAACGACGCGGTGCCGGTGCAGGTCAACCTGGCAAAGTTCGCCGGCCCCGAGAGCCGCTACTGCCCGGCCGGCGTCTACGAGTTCGTGCCGAACGAGGCTGGCGGCGGCGAGCGCCTGCAGATCAACGCGCAGAACTGCGTGCACTGCAAGACCTGCGACATCAAGGACCCGACGCAGAACATCGTCTGGGTCACGCCGGAAGGCGGCGGCGGGCCCAACTACGCCGGCATGTAAGCTGCGCGCCATCTCCAGGGAGGTGGCGCATGGCGGACGGCAGGATCAGGGTCGGCATCGGCGGCTGGAACTTCGAGCCCTGGCGCGACAGCTTCTATCCCGCCGGCTGGCCGCAGGCGCGTGAGCTGGAGTACGCCAGCCGGCGCCTGACCGCCATCGAAATCAACAGCACCTACTACGGCGCACAGAAGCCCGCCACCTTCGCCAAGTGGCGCCGCGAGGCGCCCGACGGCTTCCAGTTCTCGCTGAAGGCCATCCGCTTCGCGACGCAGCGCCGCGTGCTGGCCGAGGGCGCCGACTCCATCAGGCGCTTCATCGATTCCGGCATTGCCGAGCTGGGCGACAAGCTGGGGCCCATCGTCTGGCAACTCGCACCGACGCACAAGTTCGACGCGGCGGACCTGAGCGCCTTTCTCGAACTGCTGCCCGACCAAGTGGACGGACTGAAGCTGCGCCATGCGCTGGACGTGCGGCACGACAGCTTCCGCTGCGCGGACTACCTCGCGCTGGCGCGCCGCTTCCAGGTGGCCACGGTGTTCACCGAATCCGACGACTACCCCGCCATCCCCGACCTGACCGGCGACTTCGTCTACACGCGCCTGATGCGCACGCAGCCCCACGAGCCGCTGGGCTGCCCGCCCGAGGTCTTCCCCGCGCTGGCCGCCGCCGCGCAGGCCTGGGCGCGCGGCGACGAGCCCTCGGGCCTGCCGCGCATCGCCGCTGCGGCCGAGCCGGCGGCGCCGCGCGACGTGTTCGTCTTCTTCATCAGCGGCGCCAAGGAACGCGCGCCGCAGGCGGCGATGGCGCTGCGGCGCGCGCTGGGCGAAACGGTCGCGCCCTGAACGTCAGGACCCGGCCGCGCGTGCGACCACCTCGACCGGCGGCCGCGCTGCGATGTGATCGCGGAAATAGGCCTGCACACCCGCCGCCGTGACGGCCCGCATGCCGGCCACCTCATCCCGCATCGCATCCTTCATGCGCGGATCCGCCTGGATGCGGGCCAGCCAGTTGACCCAGTACCAGGGGCTCTCGGGCTCCTTCAGCAGGCTCTCCATGCGGGGCTGCAGCGCGCGCTGCAGTTCGTCGGCGCTGACGGGCTGGTCGGCCAGCTCGCGCAGCTGTGCGCGCAGCAGCTCGCGGACGGCGTCGAACTTCTCCGGCGGCGTCTCGATGCTCACGGCGAAGCGCCCCGAACCCGGCACATCCAGCGACGCGAACGCGGCCGCCTGCGGCGAATAGGTGATGCCCATCTGCGCCCGGGCGGTGTCCGCCAGCCGGGCCCGCAGCAGCGAGGCGGCCACCCGGGCGGTGTACGACAAGGCCGGGTCCGTCCAGTGATCGGGCATGGCCCAGGCCCAGCCCAGCACCGCCTGGTCCGCTCGACCGCGGTGGTGGATCACGCGGGGTGCACCGCCGCCCGCCACGGGCTCGACCTGCAGCACGGCACGCGGCGGCCGCGGCCGCTCGTCCCCCGACCCAAAGGTGGCCTGCACCGCGGCGATGGCGGCTGCTTCTGTCACGTCACCGACGATGACGATGTCCGCCGCGCCGGCCAGTGCCGGCTTCAGCAGCGCGGGCAGATCGCCGACCCGCGTGGCCCTTACGTCGGCAGCGCTGGGTGGCAGCCCCAGGCGCGCATCGCCACCGGTCATCACATGTGCGACCTCGCGCGCATGCACAGCACCAGGCTGGGCCTCGGGCGCCACCTGCGAGTAGCCCAGCGCCAGCAGCTTCTCACCGACCTCCGGGCGAAAGCCAGGATCGCGGGCATGGGCCGCCAGCACTTGCAGCTGGTCCAGCAGATCGGCCGGGCGTGTCGTGCCCGACAGCGTGAAGGCGTACTGACCCGCACCGAAGCTGAACTCGGTGCGCTTGCCGCTGCGCTGTCGCCACTGCCGGATCTCGGCGGCCGACCGCTGCCCGGTGCCGCCCAGGGTCACGGCGGTCCCCAGGGCCCAGATGGCGTGCGCGTCACCGGCTGCGATGCCGGCGCGGCCCTGGCCCAGTTGCACCCGCACGTTCACCTGGTCCTTGTGCAGCGCGCTGGGCTTGACGGTCAGCCGCGTGCCGTTGGCAAACTGGACATGCGTCGTGCCCAGCTCGGCGTCCTGCGTGCGGGCCACGATGGCGCTGGGCGGGCCGAAGTCGGTGTAGGGCCAGTCCGCCACCGCGACGGCCAGCGGCTCGGCGAGCGGCCGCGTCATCGCATGCACCAACTGCTGCGTCGCCTTCTCCTCGCCGAAGGCCGCGGACCTGCCGCTGCGGAACAGCAGCGGCCGGGCGTCGCCGAAGCAGCGGCGCAGCGCGGCGGTCAGTTCCTCGGGCTGCAGGCTGGCCAGCAGCGGCTCCGTCTCGGTCAGCGCCTGCTGCGCATTCAGATAGGGCGCATGCGGATGGACCGCGTTGACCAACCGGTCCGCAATGGCCCCATGCGACCGTGTAGGCTCCTGGGCCAGCCGGGCCTGCATCTGGCTGCGCACACCCGGCAGCAGGCGCTGCAGGTCGTCCTGCGTCACGCCATGGACCAGCAGTTGCCGCAGCTCGGCCGCCGCCGCATCGAGCGCGTCGGTCCAGCGCCCCGGCTGTGCCCGCACCGCGAGCTGGGCGATGCCGGTCACCCGGTAGACGGTAGCCTGAACGCTGGCCGTCGCGCCCAGCAGGGGGCTGCCCGGCTGCTGCGCAAGGTCGCTCAGGCGCTGGTTGAGCGCGCCGACGGCCAGGCCCTGGACGAGGAACTCGCGCGACACCGCCGGCGTGTGGGGCCGCAGGTCCAGCGGCTGCAGCCAGGTCAGCGTGAGCGCGTCGGGCGCATCGGGCGCCACGAACTCGACGACGGGTTGCGTCGGCCGGGCCACGCCCAGGTCGGGCGCATCGGGCGGCGTGTCGTTGCGCCAGTCGGCAAAGCGCTCGCGGATCTGGCGCTCCACCGCATCCACGTCGATGTTGCCGACGACGATCAGCGTGACGTTGTCGGGCCGGTAATTGGCCGTGTAGTAGCGGCGCAGCCGCTCGGCCGTGGCGGCCTGGATGGTTGCTGTGAGGCCAATGGGCAGGCGCCTCGTCACCCGTGTCCCATCCAGCTGCTGCTGCAATTGCGCGATGGCGGCGCGCCGCGCCGGCCCGTCGCGCAGGCGCTCCTCGGACAGGATGACGCCTTTCTCCTGCTCGATGAGCTGCGGGTCCAACGTCAGCCGCTCGACGATCTCGCGGAACAGCATCAGCCCCGTGTCCAGCGCTGCGGCATCCGCCTTGGGAAAGTTGAAGAGGTAGAGGGTCTGGTCCAGGCCCGTGAACGCATTGCTGTCGGCACCGAGGCGCAGGCCCTGGCGTTCCAGCATGCGCACCACCTCGCCGTCCGACAGGTTGGCACTCCCCCGGAAGGCCATGTGCTCCAGGAAGTGGGACAGGCCCTGCTCCTCGTCGCGCTCCTGCAGCGAGCCCGAGCCTATGCGCATGCGCATGGCCACGCCGTCCTTGGGCATCTGGTTGTGCTGCAGCGCATAGCGCAGCCCGTTGGGCAGGCGGCCGAAGCGCACGGCCGGGTCGGGCGTGCGCTGCGCCAGCTCGAAGCCCCAGCGCGGGCCTGTGTCCGACAGCCTGGCGGCCGGCACATCGGCCAGTGCTTGCGACACCAGCAGCGCCAGAGCAAGCGCTGCCGCGCGGCGTACCAAGGTCTTCGTAGGGCTTGTCTCGTTCATTCGGCGTTCTCGTCGGGCCTGAAGGCCGCCGGACGGTAGCGCCCAGGCGCTGCGCCACCGGATCAAACGCCTGAGCGATTGGCGGCAAATATTCCCCGACCGATCAGCCCGCCAGCCGCGCCATCCAGGCGGCGACCAGGCGGTCGTCGGCGGAGGCAGAAGCACCCAGCGCGTCGCGTATGCGCTGGCGCTCGGTGGCCGCGCGGTTCTGGCTCAGCTTGAGCTTCAGCTCCCAGCGCGTCACGCGAATGCGAAAGCCCACGATGGCGCCCAGCAGCTTGTGCTGGTAGGCCTCGGGCAGGCCGCGCCACTGCTCGGCGTAGTCGGGCTCGAAGCGGGCGATCAGCCGCTTCAGCAGCGCGTCCTTGGCGGCGGCGCCGTCGATCAGCTCGATGTCGCCGTAAGCATGCAGCGCCGCGTAGTTCCAGGTCGGCACGTTCTGCAGGCTGTCGTAGTGGCTGGGGCTCACATAGGCGCTGGGTCCGCTGAACACGGCCAGCAGCGAGGTCTGCTGCTGCAGCCAGCTCCAGTGCGGGTTGGCGCGGGCCATGTGGCCCTCCAGCTGGAAGCCGTCGGCGGTGGGCTCGGCAACCAGCGGAAGGTGGCTGCCGAAGCTCTGCCCCTGCGCATCGGGGCCGACCAGCAGCGCCAGCGGATGCTCGGCCACCAGGCGCAGGGCGTGGTCCAGATCGGTGGAAGTGAAATGCTTGGGCAGGTACACGATGGTTTCGCGGCAGCGGCAAGGCGGGCAGGACCGCGATCATCGCGCAGCGCCATGCAAACGCCTTTTCTGTGACGACTTGCGCGGGCATTGCCGGCTTTCCCTCATGACGGCGCCCCCGCCCTGCGGCATGCTGCCGCCCCTGACGGTCGGTGCCTGCTTGCGATCCATGCAGGCCCGTCGGCCGTTCAAACCTGCTTCGGAGAACGGCTCACGATGAACAAGGTCTGGCACAAGGGGCTTCCCTTCAGCGCCGAGGTGGCGCCCTATCTGCGCCGCATGGCCCTGGTGGACGAGCACCGCGAGGCGCTGCTGCGACTGCAGGGCGTGTGGGACAGCCTGGCGCTGCTGGGCCAGATGAGCGGCACCGCCACCGACATCGCCCACACCCGCACCGCGTTCCAGAACCTGACCACCACGCTGCTCGACAGCCTGGCCCGCCGCCTGCGCCAGCACGCGCTGCAGCGCATGGGCGGCAAGGCCCGCGTGGCCATCGACATCCTGGTGCGCAACCTGTTCGAGCGCACCGCCGACGTGGGCTTCCTGGCCGTGGACGGCCCGCTGTGCGCCCACGCCGCGCTGGACCCGGCCGACGACGGCCATGCCGCCAGCCGTGCGGCGCTGCAGGCCCGCTTCGCGGCCTACACGGCCAAGTACTCGGTCTACGACGACGTCATCGTGCTGTCGCCCCGCGGCGAGGTGCTGGCCCGGCGCGACGACAGCCACGCGCTCACGCACTGCGACGAACCCTGGATCGCCGAGGCGCTGGCCGCCGACGCGCCCTACTTCGAACGCCACGGCGCCACGGCGCTGCTGGGCGGCCGCCAGGGCCTGATCTATGCCCGCGCGCTGCGCGCCGGCGACGCCACGCTGGGCCTGCTGTGCCTGTCCTTCCGGCTGGAAGACGAGATGGCCGCCGTGTTCCGGCAACTGCTGGCCGGCCCGGACGAACGCGCCGTCATCTGCCTGCTGGACGGGCAGCAGCGCGTGCTGCAAAGCTCCGACGCCTGGCAGGTCGCGCCCGGCGCACGGCTGGCCGTCAAGGGCGAGCGCGTCGCCTTCGCCGGCCGCGACTACCTGTGCGCCCGCGCCGCCGCCAGCGGCTACGAAGGCTATATGGGCCCGCCCGGCTGGCAGGCCTGCGTGCTGACGCCGCTGGAATGCGCCTTCGACGCCGACGCGGGCGCGGCGGGCGACGAGCTGCGCCGCCTGGGCGCCACGCTGGACACGCGCCAGCTGTTCGACGCCGAGCTGCAAGGCATCCCGCTGGAAGCGCGCCGCATCCAGCGCAACCTGGCGCGCACGCTGTGGAACGGCAAGCTACGCAGCCATGCGCGGTCCGAAGGCGCGTCGGGCAACGCCGGCTTCGCCACCACGCTGCTGAACGAGGTGCAGCGCACCGGCGGCCAGCTGCGCGAGGTCTTCGAGCAGGCCATCGCCCAGCTGCAGAGCCAGGCGCTGGCGGCCGTGTTCGACGCCGCGCTGTTCCAGGCCCGGCTGGCCATAGACATCATGGACCGCAACCTCTACGAGCGCGCCAACGACTGCCGCTGGTGGGCTCTGGACGTGCGCCTGCAGCGCGCGCTGGCGGCCCAGGGCGGTCCGCAGGCCCAGGCCGCCGCGGCCGAGGCGCAGCAGGTGCTGCAGCACATCAACGGCCTCTACACCGTCTACGCGCTGCTGCTGGTGTTCGACACGCAGGGCCGCGTGGTCGCCGTGTCCGACCCGGCGCAGGCCGGCCACGTGGGCCAGCGGCTGCAGGCCGGCTGGGTAGCCGCCGCGCTGGCGCTGCGCGACCCCGAGGCCCACGTCGTGTCGCGCCACGAGACCAGCCCGCTGTACGGTGCCGGCCAGCCCACCTACGTCTACGCCACCTCGCTGCAGCACCAGGGCCAGGTCGTCGGCGGCATCGCCCTCGTGTTCGACGGCGCGCCGCAGTTCGCCGCCATGCTGAAGGACGCGCTGCCGCAGGACGCCGGCACTGCCGCGGCCGGCCTGTTCGTCGCGCGCGACGGCCGCGTCGTCGCCAGCGCCGACCCGCGCTGGCAGCCCGGCGCCACCGCGCCGCTGCCGCCCGCGCTGCTGGCCGGCCTGGCCGCGGGCGAGGCGCTGCACACCGAGCTTGAGATCGACGGCATGGTCTACGCGGCCGGCATCGCCATGTCCCAGGGCTACCGCGAGTACCGGCAGGGCCAGGCCGCGTCGCCCGAGGACGTGGCCGGCGTGCTGCTGCTGCCGCTGGGCCCGCGCCTGGCCGCCACGGCCGGCGGTGCCGACGCCGGCTTTGCGCCGCCGCCCGCGCAGGCGGCAGCCGAGCGCCTGGACATCGCGGCCTTCAGCGTCGCCGGCGAATGGCTGGGCCTGCCCGCCGGCCTGCTGGTGGAGGCCGTCGAGCAACCGCGCCTGACCGCCCTGCCCAACGCGCCGCGGGCGCTGGTAGGCATGCTGCAGCACGAGGGGCGCATGCTGCCGGTGCTGGACCTGGGCCTGGCGCTGTACGGCCGCAGCAGCGCCACGGCGGAGGCGCCGGTCATCATCTGCCGCAACCCGCAGGGCCAGGGCCTCGCGGTGCGCGTGGACGAGCTGGGCCCCGTGTTCGGCATCGCCGCCGCCCAGGCCCTGCCCAGCCCGGGCGGTCGTGCGCGCCTGGTACGCGGCTCGGACCACGCCAGCCACCGCATGCTGACCCTGCTGCCCGCCGACGAGCTGTGGCGCCACATCGGCCTGGGCCAGCCCGACGCACTGGCCCTGCCGGCGCCCTGAGCCCCGGCCGGCTGGCCCGGCCTCCCATAATGGCGGCCATGCTCCCCCCCGCTCCCGCCGGCCCGGCCCTGCAGAGGCTGCGCCCGCCCGGCGCCGCCGTCGACGAAGACGTGGCCGTCGAGATGCCCATCGCCCTGACCGTCAACGGCGTCTCCCAGGCCGTCATGCTGGCCACTCCCGCCGACCTCGACGATTTCGCGCTCGGCTTCGCGCTGGCCGAGGGCTGGATCGCGCACGCCGGCGAGCTGCTGGACGTCGAGTGCCAGCCGCACGAGCTGGGCCTGGAGCTGGCGCTGCGCGTCACCGCCGAACGCGAGCAGCGGCTCAAGCTGCGCCGCCGCCGGCTGGCCGGCCGCACCGGCTGCGGCCTGTGCGGGCTGGAAAGCCTGGCCGACTTCGCCGCGCTGCAGCCGGCGCCGGTGCAGGCCCCGGCGCTGGAAGACGGCGCGCTGGCGCAGGCCATGACGGCGTTGGCCGAGGCCCAGGTGCTCAACGCCCGCTGCGGCGGCCTGCACGGCGCGGCCTGGTGCGCCACCGACGGCGGCCTGCTGCTGGCCCGCGAGGACATCGGCCGCCACAACGCGCTGGACAAGCTGATCGGCGCGCGCGCGCGGCTGCCGGCCTCGCAACGCGGCGACGCGGGCTTTGTCGCGATGTCCAGCCGCGCCACGCACGAGCTGGTGCACAAGGCCGCCATGGCCGGCATGGGCCTGCTGGCCTGCGTGTCGGCGCCCAGCAGCCTGGCCATAGCAAGCGCGGCCCGGCTGGGTTTGCAGCTGTGGGCCTTCGTGCGTGAAGGCCGCGCGACACGCTACGCCTGAAGCACCACGCCGGTCGGCGTCTCCCCCTCGCCCGCCAGAAAGCAGCGGATGGCGATCTGGTCGCGCCCGCCGTGCTTGGCGTCGTACAGCGCGGCATCGGCCTGGGCGTACATGGTCTCGGGCGTCAGCCGCGGGGTCGGTGCCGCCCACCAGGCCAGGCCGAAGCTGGCGGTCACGATGCGCAGCGGGCTGCGTGCGTGCGGCAGGGCCAGCGCATGCAGGGCCGCGCTGAGCTGTCCGACGAACTGACGCGCGGCCTCGGCGGTGGTGGCGGAGAAGATGATGCCGAACTCCTCGCCACCCAGCCGGAACAGCCCGTCCGTGGAGCGGTTCAGGCCGTCCCTCAGCGTCTGCGTCAGGCGCTTCAGCACCTCGTCGCCGGCCTGGTGGCCGTAGTGGTCGTTGTAGGCCTTGAAGTAGTCCACGTCCAGCATGCACAGCGCCACGGACTGGCCGCGCTGGGCGCCGGCCAGCGCGGCCAGGCAGGCGTCGTTGAAGTGGCGCCGGTTGAACGCACCGGTCAGCGCATCGACGATGGCCAGGTCGCGCAGCTGGCGGTTGGCGGCCTCCAGCGCGCGGGCGTTGTCGTGCAGGCGCTGCTCGTCGGCCTTGCGGCTGGAGATGTCCATGTGAGTGCCGGCCAGGCGCAGCGCGCGGCCCTCGGCGTCGCGCTGCACCACCCGGCCTATGCTCTGTATCCAGACCCAGTGGCCGGCGGCGTGGCGCATGCGGAACTCCGCCGCATAGCGCTCCTCGTGGCCGTCGAGGTGGCGCTGCAGCGCCTGCATGGCCTCGACCAGATCGCCGGCATGGCACAGGCGCTCCCAGGTCTTGTGGGTGATGGGCGCCAGCTCGGCCTTGCTGCGGCCCAGCATCTGCGCCCAGCGCTCGTTGACCTCCAGCTGGTCGGCGTCGAGACGCCAGTCCCAGGTGCCGGCGGCCGTGCCGTCCAGCACATTGCTGAGGTGGCTGCTGCGCTCGGCCAGCACGGTCTCGGCGCGCTCCAGCCGGCGCCGGATGACGAGGCTGCGCGCCACCGCCACGCCCACCAACAGCGTGGCCAGCACGCCGGCGCCCAGCGCGGCCAGCGGCAGTGCGTCGCTGCCGGCGCCGACGAAACCCGGCCGTGGCCTCAGCACCAGATGCCAGGCGCGCCCGCCCACGTCCACGCTGTGGGCCGTGTCGCGCTCGTCGCTGCCCGCGGGCGCGGCGCCGGTGGACGAGTAGATCAGCCGCTGCAGGCCGTCGCGGTCGTAGACGAACAGGTCCAGCTCGTTGGCATGGGCGCGCAGCGCCGCCTCGCGCATCAGCTCCGGCACCTCGATGACGCCGGCGACAAAGCCCACCAGCGCCGCGCGGCGCGCCTCCACGCCCGCCGGCCGGCCGCCGCGGTAGACCGGCGCGGACACCGCAAAGCCCTGCGCATCCGGCGCTGCCGGGCCGCGCCGGATCAGCGCGAAGGTCTCCGACGCGACCGGCAGGCCCGCATCCCGCGCCAGCAGCTTGGAGCGCATGCGACGCGGGTCGAAGGCCATGTCCACGCCCAGCGCCGCGCCGGTTTCGGGCCAGGAATACAGCACCGGCACATGCAGCTCGCGCGGCCGGGCGGCGATGAAGTCACCGCCCTCCCCGGACGGTTCGACAATGCGAAAACCCGGCTGCTCCTGCGCCGCGCGGCGCTCGAAGGCGGCCAGTTGCTGGGGCGGCACGACCGGCTGCCACTCCAGCAGCGTCAGGGTTGAGGATTCGCCCAGCAGGCTGGCGCCGTAGCGCCGAAACAGCTCGCGCGTGGGATCGCCCTGGGCCGACAGCATCTGCGCCGTGACCTGCAAGGCCTCCAGCGCCCGCACCTGCTGCAGGTCGAAGGCGCCCACGATGCTCTGGCCCATGGCCGCCAGCAGCTCACGCTGCTGGTCGGCGGCACGCAGCGCCAGCGAGCGGTGGGCGGTCAGGCTGCCGGCCAGGCCCACGGCCAGCAGCAGCACGACCAGAGCCGCGTCCGACAGCAGCGGCCAGAGGCGGCCGCGCTCACGCCCGCTCATGGCCGCAGTCCCAG
>CBFGPX010000091.1:0-15119 GCA_965650725.1 uncultured Comamonadaceae bacterium
CGATCTCCTTCGCGACGCGCGACAGAGGGGGCGGTTGCAAAGGCGATGCCAGCACACGGGGGCGGCCAAAGCGGCGGCGCGGCAACGGTGGTGGATGGTGGCGCGACGGTGGCGAGGCGGTGGCGGAAGTGGCCTCTGGCGCATCGGGCGCGCCGCGGCGCCCGTGCGCCAGCGCGCGGGTCAGGCGCGACCCGGGCGGGTGATGGACGACCCGGCCGGTGCGACGGAGATGGGCGGTGCAGGCGGGAGCTGGCTGGCGCGGGCCCGACCGGCGGGGCGCGAGCGCGGTGCGGGGTAGGCTCGGTTCCGGCGCAGACCTTTGCGGTTCCAGGTCAGGGTAAACCCACCCCGATACCAGAGCCGGCATCAGCCGGATCAGCGCCGGCGCCTTGATGGCATCGGGGCCGCCTCGCGCCCCAGGCCACGCAGCAGCACCCACGTGGTCATCGGGGCCCCGGGTCAGCGCGCCGGCGCTTGGCCGGGCCGCGGCGCGGCAGGCTGTCCTTCATGGCTGTCAGGCCTTGGGGCACAGGCTGTGTCCAGCGACAGGCAGTGAGGGTGCAGCAGCACGGTCAGCATGCCTGCACTACGCCACCTGATAGTGGCTGAGCCGTCGCCGCGTCCACACCGCCAGCAGCAGCGCAGGCAAACCCAGCTGCAGCACGCCGCGCCCGACGTCGCTCCACAGCAGCGCGCGCGGCGGCTCACGCCAGGCGAAGCGAGGCAGGGCGCGCAGGTCGGCCTCGGTCATGGCCAGGCCTTGCAGCAGCCGAGGCTCGAAGAAGGCCTTCCACTGCGCGTGGTACTGCGCCACCTGCTGCCGCAGCCGCAGGTAGCGCGGCGAGCCGGTGCCGGCCAATGACGTCAGCGCCTCGTTGGCGACGATGGCCGGCGACAGCCAGGACCAGCGGTCCACCAGCGCCTGCTGGCCGGCGAGCTGCTGGTCGAAATGGTCGACCAGCGCCTCGATCTCGCGGTCGGTGTCGCGGCCGACCAGGTATTGCGCGCGCCGGCGGCTGGCGACCTCGAACTTGCCGTCCTTGGGCAAGAGGGCCTGCGGCTCGGCCACGTAGCGGTAGTCGGCGCCGAGCATGGCCTGGTAGCGGTTCAGGCCCTGGATCGCCGCGAGCCGCGTGCGCGCGGCCAGCTCGATGCGCGAAGGCGCAGGACTGGCCAGCGTGACCGCGAGGTTCAGCGCCACCGGCAACACCAGCACCAGCAGCACCCAGCTCGCAACGAGCGCCAGCGCGTTGAAGGCAGAGCTGCGGCCCAGCGCGTTGACTGCCGCGGCCAGCGCCAGCCAGAACAGGCCGTAGCAGGCGACGAGGCCCGTGGCCGCTCCAATGTCAGGCAATCCTTCAACGGAGCGCAAGGCCGGCCGCGTGGCCAGCATCACGGCGGCCAGCACCACGCTCATCGTCAGCAGCACCGCCAGCGCGCGCAGTGCCAGCTTGCCGGCGACCAGCGTGCGCAGGCCCAGCGGCTGCTGGCCAAGCGGCGTCTGCAGTTCGTGGGCGACCTGGCGCGAGAACGCGTCCAGGTCGCGCACCCATTGCTCCAGCGCGGCCAGCTCGGCGTTCACCCCGAACGGGGAACAGTGGGCGGGTGGCTCGACCGCTTCAGGGACAGCTTCAACAGTGGCCATGACGGACTCCCGATCGATGCTCCCTGCGCGTTCTTGTTGTCGTCTCGATGCCGTTCGCTTACCTGACCAGGATTGCCGTGATGCGGATGGCGGCCGTCCATGCCCTGCAGATGGCGGCGTGGCGGTCACGCCGCCGACCGTCTGCGTTTCAGCACGTGCTTGAAGAACGCCTCCGCACGCGGAACCGCGCGGAGCCCGTCGTGTGCCATGTTGGGCACGATGTCCAGGTGCACCTCGACGCCGTGCGCGCTGAGCGAGCAGGCCAGCGCCTGCGCACGTTCCGGCCGGGTGGCACCCGCATCGTTGGCTCCCGGCATCCAATAGCGCCCACCCTCCTGGTGCGTGATCTCCCAGGTTTCCAGGTCGGCCGCGCCGACCACCACCTGCACCGGCACCTGGCGCATCGCTGCCAGGTCGAGGTCGCGGCCGAAGCGCGCCCCGACGTCGCGCACGCCCACCCACCAGTCGCGCTGATCGTCGAGCAGGGTGACGGAGCCAGGCGCGCCGACGCTCACGGCCCACAGGCGCTGCGGGTGCAGCATGAAGAAGCGGTGCGCAAAGTGCCCGCCACCGGAGTAGCCAAAGAGCGCGAAGCGGCGCTCTTCCACGCCGTAGCGTTCGCGCACCTCGTCCACGATGGCCAGCAGCAGTTCGTCGTAGCGGAGCTCGCCTTCAGCGATGTACTTGAAACCGCTGCGGTTGCCGTCGCCCAGCACGCCAACCGGGAACAGCGGGCAGACGACGATGCAGTTGTTCCAGCGCCCGAAGGCGGCGAAGCCGTCGCGGTAGGCGGTGAAGGTGCGGCCGGTGCCGTGCACGGCGACGACGATGTCCGCCGGCGGACCGCCATCGGCCAGGCCCTCCGGCACGTACAGGCAGTAGCTGAAGCGCGCATCGGCGCGGCTGGCCATCACCGCGGTCTTCCCGTACTCGTAGAGTTGGCGGCCGCGGTCGGGCGCGACGGAAGGTGATGGCATCGGAGTCTCCATGGTCAATGAACGTTAGCGTTGCGCGCCGACGCGGGTGTTCCAGGCCCTGGGCTTGCCTTCCCACACCGAGAAGCCGGACACGCGCCGGCGCACGCCCCAGGTGGAGATGCCGTTGTAGAGCAGCACCAGCGGCACCTGCTTCAGCATCAGCGCATGCGCTTCGTCGAAGAGCGCTTGGCGCTTCTTCGGATCGGATTCGGCGAGGCTGGCCTCGACCAGCCGCCGCGCGGCGGGGTCGTCCCACAACTTGCGCGCTGCGGCGTTCTTGTCGCCGGTGAACTGCTCGTAGCTGAGGCCGGGGTCGAGGCGAGACGAGTAGGTGAACGAACTGATCTGGAAGTCGCCCTTGGCGTAGCGTTCGAGCTGCACCGGCCAGTCCAGCACCTCGACCTGCGCGGCCACTCCCACCTCGCGCAGCATGGCTTGCGCCCGCAGTGCAATGGTGTGGCTGGGCACGTTGGCCCGCTGGTTGGCCTGGAGGGTGATCTTCTCGCCGCGGTAGCCGGCCTGCGCCAGCAGCTTGCGGGCCTGCTCCGGGTCATGCGCGACGCCGTGCTTGTGCACGGCGGTGTGGTGGCTGGAGCCCAGCGGCACGGCGGATGGGTTCACCGCCGCCATGCCTTCGGAGGCCACGGCCACCAGGGCGCGCGTGTCCAGCGCCATGGCGATGGCGCGGCGGATGCGTTCGTCCTTCAGCACCGGGTCGCGGGTCTGCAGCAGCAGCGCGTTCTTGTTCGCCTGCCGCGCAATCAGCACCTTCACAGCCTCGCCCGGCCGGGGCGCGCTGCCCGCGACCGCGCGTCCGGCCAGCCGCGCGTTGTAGGAGGTGCCGAAAGTGAGCTCCTGCGCCTCGGTGGTCGAGATCGGCCCGGCATCGGCGGTGCCGGAGGCCAACGCATCGCGCGTCGCCGCGGGGTCGCTTGCCACGCTGAAGCGCACGCTGTCCACCAGCGCCTGCTTCAGGCCGATGTAGCCGTCCGGCCGGCTGCCCGGCGGGGACCGGTAGTCCTTGAAGGCACCCAGCGTCACCGACTCGCCGCGCTTCCAGTCGCTGAACATGAACGGGCCAGTGCCAATCGGCCGGTCCCAGCTGCCGTCGGCCTTCACCGAGGCGGGGTGCAGCACCGCGGCCATGCCGCAGTCGGTGCGGGCCAGCGTGTCGAGAAACAGGGCCCAGGGCTTGTCCAGCCGCACGACGACCGTGTGCGGATCCGGCGTCGAGACGTCGGTGACCTTGAAGGCGCCACGCCCGTCGAATTCAGCGAGGCAGCGCCACTGCGTCTTCGGGTCCATGTAGCGGCGCCAGCTCCACGCCACTTCGGCCGAGGTGAGCAGCGCCCCGTTGTGGAACTTCACGCCCTTGCGCAGCCGGAAGGTGTAGCTGCGCCCGTCGCCCGAGCGCGCGACGTCCTGCGCCAGCAGCGGGCCCACCGAGCCGTTCTCGCGGTAGCCCACCAGGCCTTCGACCACGTGCAGCAGCACGCCGTCGGTGGCGTCGTCGCGGTCCACGCCGGGGTTGGTGGAGCGGATGTCGGCGGGCAGGGCCACCACCAGCCCGGGCTGCGCGGCGGCGCCAGCAGCGGGGATGGTGGCGAGGGCAGCAGCCCCCGTGCCGGCCGTGCCCGCGGCCAGCACGGCCAGGGCCGGCAGGGCGCGAACCACGGACGGCGGGCAGGCCGGGCGCTTCATGGCACGTGTGGCGCGCGCCATCAGCCGTTCGCGGCGCGCCGCAGCGAGGAGCCCGGGGGCACCAGGCCGGGCGCGCGCAGTGGCAGCGACTCATGGGCCGCCACTTCCGCGGGCGCGTCGCTGCGCCACTTCAGTTGCACGCCACCATCGGCGGCCGGCTCCAGCGCGGGAATGGCAGCCAGCAGGCGCCGCGTGTACTCGTGCTGCGGGTGGTCGAACACCGCGTCGCGGCAGCCTTCCTCGACGATGCGGCCTTCCTGCATCACCACCACCCGGTCGGCCACCTGCTCGACCACGGCCAGGTCGTGGCTGATGAACATGCAAGCGAAGCCGTGCTTGTCCTGGAGCCGGGCGAAGAGGTCCAGCACCTGCGCGCGCACTGTCATGTCCAGCGCGGAGACGGGCTCGTCGGCGACCACGAAGCGCGGCTGCCGCACAACAGCGCGGGCGATGGCCACGCGCTGGCGCTGCCCGCCGGACAGCTCGTGCGGATAGCGCCGTGCATGAGCGGCCTCCAGCCCCACCTCATCCAGCGCCTGCAGCACGCGTTCCTTCCGCTGCGCTTTGCTCAGGCCCGCAACATGTCGGAGCGCCTCGCCCACCAGCGCGCCAATGGTCATGCGTGGGTCCAGCGACGAGTAGGGGTCCTGGAACACCATCTGGCAGTTCAGCCGATAGTCCCGCCACACGGCGTGGTCGCGCTCGTCGAGCGGCCGTCCGGCGAATCGGATGCTGCCGCCAGAAGGACGCAGCAGCCCGGCGATGGCGCGGCCCAGCGTGGTCTTTCCCGAGCCGCTGCCGCCGACCACTGCCACCACCTCGCCGGGCCGGATGGCCAGGTCGATGCCATGCAGCGCGCGCTTTGGCGACCGGCGCCGCAGCAGGCCGCCGCCGGCCGCGTAGTCGACGACCAGCTGGCGCACGTCCACCAGCGGTTCCACCGGCGCCACAACACGCGGCGAGCCGCGCCGCGGCATGGCTTCCAGCAGCCCGCGGGTATAGGCGTGGCGCGGGCCACGCAGGATCTCGCCGGTGCTGCCCTGCTCGACGATCTGGCCCTGGCGCATCACGATCATGCGGTGGGTGTAGCGGGCGACCATGGCCAGGTCGTGGCTGATCATCAGCACCGCGGTGCCGTGGTCGCGCGCCAGATCCACCATCAGCTCCACCACCTCACGTTGCACCACGGCGTCCAACGCGGTGGTGGGCTCGTCGGCCAGCAGCAGCGCTGGCTTCAGCAGCATGACCGAGGCCAGCATGATTCGCTGGCGCATGCCACCCGAGAACTCATGCGGATAGGCCTGCAGCGCGACGGCGGTGTCGCGGATGCCGACGCGACGCAGCATGTCGGCGATCTGCTGGCCGCGCTGTTCAGCCGTCAAGCTTCGGTGGCGCAGCAGGCCTTCCTCCAGCTGGCGGCCGATGCGCATGGCCGGGTTCAACGAGGTCATCGGCTCTTGGAAGACCATGCCGACCCGCGCCCCACGCAGCGCCTGCAGCTGCTGCGGGGTCATCGCAGGCACGCTTGCGCCTTCGAACATGATGTCGCCGCCGGCACGCCGGATGGCCGGCGGCTCCAGGCCCATCAGCGCACGCGCCACCAGCGTCTTGCCGCTGCCGCTTTCGCCGACGATGCCAACCAGCTCGCCCGGCTGCAGTTCGAAGCTCACCCGGTCGACCACGCGGCGGGCGCCGTGCGCCAGCTCGAGCGACAGGTCGTGCACCCGCAGCAGGGGCGTGGGCAGCGTGGACACCACGGCCCCGCTCATCGGGCACCCCGCATGCGCGGATCGAGGCGGTCGCGCAGTGCATCGCCCAGCAGGTTGATGCCCAGCAAGATCAGCGAGATGCAGGCGCCCGGGAAGATGCCGAGCCAAATCGCCTCCTCGAAATGCGCTCGGCTGGCCGCCAGCATGTTGCCCCACGTGGGCGCGGGCGGCGGTACGCCCAGGCCCAGGAAACTGAGCGCGCTTTCCGACAGCAGCGCCCAGCCGAGCATCGAGGTGGCCAGCACGGTGAGCGGTGCAATGCAGTTGGGCATCACGTGCCGGCACATGGTGTAAAGCTCGGAATTGCCCATCACGCGCGAAGCGTCGATGAATTCACGCTCGCGCAGCGACAGCACGCTGCCGCGCACAATGCGTGCTACTGAAGGCGTGTAGGCCACCGCCAGCGCGGCGATGATGCCGTAGCGGTTGGCCCCGAACACCGCCAGCAGCCCCAGCGCCAGCAGGATGCCGGGAAAGGCCAGCAGCGCGTCGTTGACGGCCATGACGATGCGGTCGACCGTGCCGCGCAGGTAGCCGGTCAGCACGCCCAGCACGGTGCCCAGCAGCACCGCGCTGCCCACGGCCAGCACGCTGATCAGCGCGCTGGTGGTGGCGCCCACCATCAATCGGCTGAGTTGGTCGCGACCGAATTCGTCGGTTCCCAGCCAGTGCGTGGCGCCGGGCGGCGCGAGCTGGGCCTCGAAGTTCAGGGCCAGCGGGTCGTGCGGCGTCCACACGGCGCCCACGGCCGCGGCCAGCGCCAAGGCACCCAGGATGGCCCCGCCCAGCAGCGCACCGAGCGAGGGCAAGCGAGAAGGGAACTTCATGACGCAGTGACTCGCGGATCAAAGAGGGGATACAGCAGGTCGACAACGAGGTTGACGACCACATAGATGAGTGCGACGAAGAGCAGGCAGCCCTGGATGACGGGGTAGTCGCGGCCGAAGATCGCATCCACCAGCAGCCGGCCCAGGCCCGGAATGGTGAACACCGTCTCCACCACCGCGATGCCGCCCAGCAGGTTGCCCAGCACCAGGCCGATCAAGGTCCAGGTGGGGCCGAAGCTGTTGCGAAACGCATGGCGCCACATCACAACGTGCTCGGGCAGGCCCTTGGCCCGGGCGTGGGTGATGTAGTCCAGGCGCAGCACCTCCAGCGTGCTGGCGCGCGCCATGCGCATCAGCACGCCGATCTCGTGCAGGAACAGCGTGGCGATGGGCATCACCATGTACAGCATCGCCTTGGCCGGGTTCTCGGCGATCGACACGTAGCCGATCACCGGCAGCCAGCCCAGCTTGAGCCCGAACAGCAGCAGGACGAGCAGGCCCAGCCAGAAGGTGGGAATGGACAGCAGGAGCGTGGAAGTGCCGACCAGCACGAGGTCGGTCAGGCTGTTCTGCCGCCAGGCGGCCAGCATGCCGGCGGGCACGGCCACCAGCACCGCCATCAGCACGGCCACGACCACCAGCCGGCCGCTCACCAGGAAGCGGTCCCACACCAGCGGCAGGACCGGCTGCTGCGAGGTGATGGAGTGGCCCAGGTCGCCCTGCAGCACCCGCGCGAGCCAGAGCGTGAACTGGGTGAACAGGTCGCGGTCCAGGCCCATGCGGCGCTGCAGGTCGGCCAGGGCCTCGGGCGTGGCCGTGTCGCCCAGCAGCAGCGAGGCCGGATCGCCCGGCACCAGCCGCACCAGCACGAAGACCGACACCGCGACGATGAACAGCGTGGGCGCGGACGTGAGCAGGCGCTGGAGAATGAAGCGGATCATGGGACGCTCACTTCGCGAGTGAGACTTCCCACAACCTCGGCTTCGAGGCCACCCACGGCGTGTAGCCCTGCAGCCGCTTCTGCAGCGCGTTCACGTCCACGGGGTTGTAGATCATGATCATCGGCAGGTCGCGCATGAAATGCTTGTGCAGCTCATCGAACATGCGCGAGCGCTCGGCCTCGTTGGAGACCACGCTGGCCTTGTCGATGAGCGCCAGCGCGTCGGGGTTGTCCCACACCTTGCGGGGCTGCTTGTCCTTCGGTCCTGCGATCTGCTCGAAGCTGAGGGCCGGGTCCAGACGCGGCGAATACGAGAACGCCATCATCTGGTAGTTGCCCTTGTTGTAGCGGTCGAGCTGCGTGGCCCACTCCAGCACCTCGATCTCCACGTTCAGTCCGATGGCCTGCATCATCTGCTGCGCCATCAGCGCCAGCTCGAAGCTCCCCATGCCCGGCCGCTTGTTGGTCAGCAGCTTGATCTTCTCGCCCTTGTAGCCCGCCCCCTGCAGCAACTTGCGCGCTAACGCGGGGTCGTGCACGTAGCCCAATTGGCGCTGCACCTCCGTGTAATAGGGCGAGCCGCGGTGAATCACCGAGGCATTGGGCCGCGTCAGGCCGCGGGTAAGGGCGGCCACCATCTGACGCAGATCCAGCGAAGCGGCAATCGCCTGGCGGATCTTCAGGTTGCCCAGCACCGGATCACGGGTCTGGAACAGCAGCACCCGCTTGCCGCCCGCCACGGTCGTCTTGACCTCGCAGTTGCCGTTCTTCTGCACGTCGGTGAGGTCGGTGGCCATCACCTCGGCCGCATCGATGGCGCCGGACAGCAGCGCCGCCTTGGTGGTGGCCGGATCGGGGATGACGACGAACTTCACCGCGTCCACCAGCGGCCGCTTGGCGCCGGTATAGCCGTCGGGCACCTTGCCGGGCGGCGAGACATAGCCTTCGAAATTCGTCACCGTCACCGATTCGCCGCGCTTCCATTCGCCGAACTTGAACGGGCCGGTGCCTACCGGGGCGACGAAACTGCCGTCCGCATTGACGGAGGACTTGTGAAGCACCGCCGCCATGCCGCAATCGGGGCGCGCCAGTGAATCGAGAAACAGCGCACTGGGCTTGTTCAGGCGCATCACCACCGTGTGCGCATCGGGCGCGGTGACCGATTCCACCTTCAAGCCATTGCGGCCGTCGAATTCGCTCAGGCAGCGCCAGTCCGTCTTCGGGTCCATGTAGCGGTTCCAGCTCCACAGCACGTCGGCCGAGGTGAGCGCGGCGCCGTTGTGGAACTTCAGGTTGCGGCGCAGCGCGAAGGTATAAGCCAGGCCGTCGGCCGAGGGCGACACGCTGGCGGCCAGCAGCGGGCCAACCGTGCCGTTTTCCTTCAAGGCCACCAGGCCCTCGACCATGTGGAGGACCACCGAGTCGGTGGTGTCGTCGCGGTTGACGCCGGGGTTGAGGCTGCGGATGTCTGCGCGGAGCGAGACGCTTACGGTCTGCGCGGCAGCCGGGGCGCTGAAGCCGGCCAGGGCCAACGGCAGGGCGACGGCCCAGACCAAGGCCGGGGCGGCGGATCGGGGATGATTCATGGACGAGCTCCAGGTGTTCGGCGGGCGCGCGCCGGGAAGGGAAGGGATCGGCCGGCGCCGGGTTCAGCGGGCCGTGCCGCAGCGGCCACCAAGCTTCCTCGTGTCGAAGCCATCTGGCCACTTTTTCTTTCCGTTCGACATATTCTTCGTGCAAGAATGAAAAAAATCCATTGAAATCTTGTTTGATGATTGGAAAAGAAAACTTTCCGTTTGTGTAGGGTCACGTGATGAGCACGATCCGTTTTCTTCGCACCTTTCTGGCGGTGGCCGAGACGGGCTCGTTTGCGGGCGCCGCGGAGCGTGTCGCGTTGACGCACGCTGCCGTCGCCGCACAGATGAAGGCGCTTGATGGAGAGTTGAAAAGAAGTTTGTTCGAACGCTCCGGACGCGGCGTGGTACTGAGCAAGGAGGGACGCGCACTGGTTCCTTATGCGGAAGGGTTGCTGAAGCAATACGACGAGATGCTTCGTGCGGGCACCGGTGCGGCAGACATCTCTGGTACGGTGAGGATGGGCACCATCGTGTCGGCGATGGGGCTGCTCGCCCGGGCCGTTGTGGAATTGAAGAAGCGCTATCCGGGACTTGACGTCAGGCTTCAGATTGTCCATTCCAGCTTGTTGGCGGAGGCGGTTCGCTCAGGGGAGCTGGACGCGGGGATTCTCGTTGAGGAGTCACGCCTTCATCTGGGGCGGATGCAGTGGACTTGGCTTTACGAGGAACCTATCAAGGTTGTTGCCAACACGCAGGCAGCTGCCGCGAACGCTGACCTCGCAGCGCTATTGCGTGCGAATCCCTTTCTGCGATTTGACAGACGGACGCCGACTGGAGCGCGCATCGAGCAGGAGCTTCGGAAGCAGCGCCTTGTGGTCAACGAGTTTCTCGAACTGAACTCACTGGCGGATATCGTTCAACTGGTAAAGCAGAACGCGGGTGTAACCGTCATCCCTGTGCTCAAGAACTTCGGGTGGAGCAAAGATCCCGACCTTCGGGTATTGACTCTGCCCGGCCCCTCGATTGCCCGCCGAGTTGGCTTCTTGGAGCACGGACCCAGGTCACACGTTACTGCGGTGATTCGACAGCATCTCGAGACGCTGCTAAAGGGGGCTTCGTAAGACCATTGATCCGGCTTTGTTCGACTTGAATCAAGCTGCATAGCGAACCGGTTCATGTTCAGTAGTTCGGAATTCGATCGTGCTGTCGCTGAACGCTTCTCAGGTGCTTGGGCGCAAGCGCATTGGCGGCCAACCGCTTCTTGACCGGCTTGCTGTGGTGCACCCGCAGGTTGTCCACGCCCGGCATCGCCACCAACCAGCGGCTTCGGGAAGTCACTTCACTTTACATAAGAACGATTGTGGCTTCCCAGTGCCGACACGACGCGGTAGCCCTCCGCGAACCACATGCGCGGGTGAGTCGGAGACAGCCTGGCTTTCGGGTCGGTCTTGAGGCGCATCGGCAACGGGCCCTCGGCGGTGCGCGCCAGCCCGTCCAGCCGGCCGATGGGCGGGAAGCCGTCGTTGATGGAACGCGAGCGGCCAGCCAACGCCCGCGCGTTCCACGCGGCCCGCAAGGGCGACGAGGTCATACGCGACAGCATCGATGCATGGACCGCCTTCGCCTCGGCGCACTGAAGCACCCACCCTGCTACGACAAGGAATTCGATAACTCTCAGAAGGTGCGTCCATTGCGCGACACCCGTGGACCCGAATCGCGCCGTTTCCCGGCCTTGGCCAAATGCGCGCCGCAACGCGCTGGCCGAGCGCATCGGCGAGGTGCGAAGGCTGATGGCCGCCCACGGCATCTCGCTGGAAGAGATCCTGGCCCCGGACGCCCTGGCGGCTCAAAGGTGGTCCGGCGGCGGCTCGCTGGCGGCCGTGGGCATCGCCTGCTCTACCGTCTCCCAGATGAAGCGGCCGGACGGCGACTGCTGCTCCTCGACGATGTGGGCGACCAGCCCGGCGGCGCGCGAGATCACCGCAAAACCGCGCATCACCCCCGTGGGCACGCCGATCTCGCCGAGCAGCGCCGCGACCGCGCCGGTGGCGTTGATGGTGATCGGCCGGCCGGCCACCGCATCCACCGCCCGCGACAGCGTGCGCAGCGCGCGCAGGTGCTTGCCCGCGAGTTCGGGCTCTTCATCCGCCAGCGCCAGCAGCTTGTAGGCGCGCGGATCGACCGGCTTGTGCAGGTGGTGGCCGAAGCCCGGCATCGGCTGGCGCCGTGCCTGGTGCTCGCGGGCGATGGCCAGCGCCTCGGCTTCGGCGTCCGCCGCGGCCAGCAGCCGGTCGAGCAGGCGCGAGCAGTTCTCCATCGTGCCGACGAAGCTGCTGCCCACCGCCAGCAGTCCCGCGGCGACGGCGCCCTGCAGGTTCTCCGGCGCGCTCATGTAGACCAGCCGGGTGGAAATCGCGCTCGGCGTCAGGCCGTGCTCCATCAGCACGATCAGCACCAGGTCGGCGATGCGCAGGTCCACCGCGCGCGGCACGCGGCCGAGGACCTGGCGCAGCATCACCTCGGTGAAGCTGCTCTTGCCCAGCAGGTCCTGCACCAGGTCGGCTTCGCGGTAGTGCAGGCTGGTCAGCGTGTGGCGGCACAGCCGCGTCACCGGCGGCGGGGTGGAACGGGTGTCGGTCATGGGGTCTCCTTGGGGTCGTCCAGCGCGGCCAGTGCCAGCGCGCGCACCGTGCTCTTCAGCACCTTGCCGACCGGCGAGCGCGGCAGGTCGGCGTGGAAGTGGATGCGCTTGGGCGTAGCCACGGCACCGAGCCGCTCGCGCACGAAGGCCTGCAGCGCCGCCTCGTCGGCCGCCATGCCGGGCCGCAGTTGCACGGCGGCCCGCACGGCCTCGCCCCATTTGTCGTCGGGCAGGCCGAACACCGCGCAGTCGTGCACCGCCGGATGCTGGCCGAGCGCGTTCTCGACGTCGACCGGGTAGACGTTGAAGCCGCCGGTGATCACGACGTCGCGCAGCCGGTCCTTCAGGAACAGGTAGCCGCGCGCGTCCACGAGGCCGCGGTCGCCGGTGTGCAGCCAGCCGTCCACCAGCGTTTCGGCGGTTTTCTCCGGCAGGCGCCAGTAGCCGGTCATCACCAGGTCGCCGCGCACCACGACCTCGCCGATCTCGCCGGCGGGCAGCAGCCGGCCGTCCGGCGCCATGATCGCCACCTCGGTGAACCAGCTGGCGCGGCCGACGGATGCGGCGAGCGCGGGATCGTCGAAGTCCTCGGGCCGCAGCGCGGTGAGGATCTGCGGCGCCTCGGTCTGGCCATAGGTGGTGCACAGCACCGGGCCGAAGAATTCGCGCGCCTGCCGCACCTTCTCGGTCGGCATCGGCGCGCCGCCGTAGATCAGCCGGCGCAGGCGCGGGTAGTCGCTGCGCACCGTGCCCGGCAGCGCCATCAGCATGTAGATCAGCGTCGGCGGCATGAAGGCCAGGGTGCCGCCCTGGTCGCGGAAGGCGCGCCGCACTGGCTCAGGCCCCATGCCGTCGGGCAGCACCAGGCATCCGCCCTGCCCCAGCACCGGCAGCAGGTAGGTCGACGTGCCGTGCGTGATCGGCGCGGCAACGACACAGCGGTCGTCCTCCGTCAGGCCCCAGGTGTGGATCTGGTTCACGATGCAGGCGGTCCAGGCGCGGCAGGGCTGCATCACGCCCTTGGGGATGCCGGTGGTGCCGCCGGTGAACTTCAGCGCCTGCAGCGCGTCGCGGTCGGGAGCCGGCCGCGGCGGCGCGGCGCCGGCGTGGCGGGCGCAGAGTGCGGCCACCGTGTCGGCGCCCTCCGGCGCGGCGCCGGCATGGATGCGCCGGCCCGGCGCGCCGTCCAGCAGTGCCACGCCGCTGCCGTCCAGCACCAGGATGCTGGGTTCGGTCACGTCGACGATGCGGCGCAGTTCCGGCGCGGTGCTTTTCGGGTTCAACGGCACCCACACCTTGCCCGCCGCCAGCACCGCCAGCAGCGCGACGAGGTGGTCGACGCCGTTGCCGGCGCAGATGGCGACGCGGCTCCGCACGGACGCGTCTATATCGTGATAGGCCACGGCCAGCGCGGCGACGCGGCCTGCCAGTTCGGCGAAAGTCACGGGCCCCTGCGGGGATTGGATGGCGGTGCGCGCGGGCCAGCGTTGCGCGGCGCGCCAGAAGAAGTCGATCGGCAGCATGGCGGTGATTCCGCGGCGTCGGGCCGGTCAGTCGACGGTGGCGCCGGAGGCCTTGACGACCGCGCGCCAGCGCTTGATCTCGGCGGCGACGAACTGGCGCATCTGCGCGGGTGTGGACGGTTCGGGCGCCGCCGCCATGTCCAGCAGCCGCTGGCGCAGCTCCGGCTGCGCCAGCGCCCGGGCCAGCTCGGCGTTGAGCCGCTCCACCACCGCGCGCGGCGTACCGGCGGGCGCCGCCAGGCCGAACCATGAATGCACGTCGAAGCCCGGAAAACCCGATTCCGCCAGCGTCGGCACGTCCGGCAGCTGCGGCAGGCGCTGCGGGCTGGTCACCGCCAGCGCGCGCAGCTTGCCGGCCTTCACGTGCGGCAGCGCCGAGGGCGCGTTGTCGAACATCGACTGCACCTGGCCGCCCACGAGATCCGTTATCGCAGGCGCGCTGCCGCGGTACGGCACGTGCAGCATCGGCAGCTTGGCCTCCATCTTGAACAGCTCGCCCGACAGGTGGATGGACGAGCCGCTGCCGGCCGACGCGAACGAGATGCCGTCCTTCGCCGACTTCGCGAAGCGCTGGTAGTCCGCCACCGTCTGGATCGGCAGCGCCGGATGCACGACGAGGATGTTGGGGATCTTGGCGATCAGGCCGACCGGCTCGAAGTCCTTCGCCGGGTCGTAGCCCAGCTTGGGATACAGCGTCGCGTTGATCGTGTTGGCCACCGTGTAGACGTACAGCGTGTAGCCGTCGGCCGGCGCGCGGGCGACCGCCTCGGCCGCCAGGTTGCTGTTGGCGCCGGCGCGGTTGTCCACCAGCACCTGCTGGCCCAGCTGCTCGCTCAGCCGGCCGGCAACCAGCCGGGCCACCTGGTCGGTGGCGCCGCCGGCGGCATAGCCGACGACCAGCTTGACCGGCCGGGCAGGCCAGGACTCTGCGCGGGCCGTGCCGGCGAACGGCAGCACGGCGGGCAAGGCGCACGCCAGTGCCAGCAGGCCGCGGCGTGAAAAGGGCGGAAGTCTCATCGGTGTCTCCAGGCTGGCAGCTCGGCGGCCGCGGGGTGGGCGGGGGCACTGCGGCACACTGCCGCACTGCCCCCGATGCCGACGCATTGTTCCTGCATGCCCCCTGGTCACACGAATTCAAAAGTCCGCTCAGCGGACGTTCCGGCCGAAGCACCCGATGCCGCCGGCCGCACGCTGCGCCGCGGCCTGGCGGTGCTCGAAGCGGTGTTGGACGCCGGACCCGACGGCCTGCGCCTGACCGACCTGTGCGGCGCCACCGGCTTGCAGCGCCCCACCGTGTGCCGCTTGCTCGAACCGCTGCTGGAAGGCCGCTACGTGCGGCGGCGCGACCGCTTCCGCTACGTGCCGGGGCCCCGCTTCGCCGGTCTGGCGCAGGCCACCGCCCGGCCGAACCTGGCGGTGCGGTTGCAGCCCGTGCTGGCCACCATCAGCGCGGCCTGCGGCGACGCGGCCTTCGCCATCGTGCGCGAGGGCAGCCAGTCGCTGTGCATCGCGCGCCAGA
>CBFGPX010000092.1:0-15079 GCA_965650725.1 uncultured Comamonadaceae bacterium
AAGATCAAGATCAAGAGCCTGAACTTCATGCGCGGGCGCACCTTCCTGAACAAGTTCGTCATCATCGACGAGGCGCAGAACCTGACGCCCAAGCAGATGAAGACCTTGATCACCCGCGCCGGTCCCGGCACCAAGATCGTCTGCCTGGGCAACCTGGCACAGATCGACACGCCCTACCTGACCGAAGGCAGCTCGGGCCTGACCTTCGCGGTGGACCGCTTCAAGGGCTGGGCCCACAGCGGCCACGTGACGCTGGCGCGCGGCGAGCGCTCGCGGCTCGCGGATTTCGCATCCGAGGTGTTGTGACGCACAGCCCGCAAGGGCTTGCTGTTCGCGCTACCATTTGATCACCGCGCGCCCTGCCGGCGCGCGGTTTTCTTTTGAGACCGCACATGATCTACCGCCCCCTCGGCCGCACCGGCTGGAACGTCTCTGCAATCGGTTTCGGCGCCTGGGCCATCGGCGGCACCTGGGGCGACACCGACGACACGGCCGCGATGGCCGCGCTGCACCGCGCGCTGGACCGCGGCGTGAACTTCTTCGACACGGCCGACGTCTATGGCGACGGCCACAGCGAGCGCCTGCTGGCCCGGCTGCGCAAGGAGCGCCCCAGCGACGCCTTCCACGTCGCCACCAAGGCCGGCCGCCGGCTGAACCCGCATGTGGCCGACGGCTACAAGGACCTGCGCCCCTTCATCGAACGCAGTCTGCAGAACCTGGACACCGACGCCATCGAGCTGCTGCAGCTGCACTGCCCGCCCACGGCCGTCTACACCATGCCCGAGGTCTTCGGCGCGCTGGACGACCTGGTGAAGGCCGGCAAGCTGCGTCACTACGGCGTCAGCGTCGAGCGCATCGACGAGGCGATGGCGGCGCTCAAGTTCCCCGGCGTGCAGTCGGTGCAGATCATCTTCAACCTGTTCCGCCAGCGGCCGGCCGAGGTCTTCCTGCCCGCCGCGCAGGCGGCCCGGGTCGGCGTGCTGGCGCGGCTGCCGCTGTCCAGCGGCATGCTCAGCGGCAAGTTCACGCGCGACAGCACCTTCGCCGCCGACGACCACCGCGGCTTCAACCGCCAGGGCGAGGCCTTCGACAAGGGCGAGACCTTCTCGGGCGTGGACTACGAGCAGGGCCTGGCCGCCGTCGAGGAGTTGCGCAAGCTGCTGCCCGAGGGCGTGAGCATGGCCAGGCTGGCGCTGCGCTGGATCGTCATGCACGAGGCCGTCACGACCGCCATCCCCGGCGGCCGCACACCGGCCCAGGTGGACGAGAACGTCAGCGCCGCCGACCTCGCCGCCCTGCCCGCGCCGCTGATGGACGCACTGGCCGATCTCTACCGGCGCCGCATCGCACCGCAAGTCCACGGCCTGTGGTGATCACTCCCCGCGCTGCACGGCCGCTGAGAAGCGCTTGACCGTCGCATCCGCCGCTGCCGCCTCACGGCCGGCGGCGATCAGCCGGTCGATCTGCTCCGGCGGCAGCTTGAGCCGTGTCGGGATGCCGTTGAGCGCCTGCTCTTCCGCCTCGGACAGGTCGGCGAAGCTGATCTGCGTGACGCTGAACTTGATGTCCTCGCAGCGCCAGTCCGGGATCAGCGCGCGCAGCGCCGCCTTGCGCTCGTCGCTGAGGCTGCAGCGCCACGTCACCAGATCGCGCTCCCAGTTGCGCACCATGGGCAGGAAGCTCGCGTAGCTCATGCGCATCGTGCTCTCGATGGCCGTGTCGACCGCACCGGACGCGATGTCCACGCCCGACGGGCCGGCCATCTCGCGCGCCCAGTCGGCGCTGGGGCCCTGGCCGGCGTCCACGACGACGAACAGCATGCGCCGCATCGTCGCCGCGTCGTTCTCGGGCAGCGGACCGTAGGGCGTGTTCAGCAGCACGCGGCTCTGCAGGATGGCCACCAGGCCCAGGTTGTCGGTCAGCCCGCCGTCCACCAGCTTCAGGTAGCGGCCGGCCTTGGGGTCCAGGTTGTCGCGGAACAGCCGCCCCAGCGCCAGGCGCAGGCGGTACTGGTCGTCCCGGTCGTCGCGGCGGCCGACCAGCCCCGGCGGCGTCTTCAGCTCGCACTGCCCCGGGAAACGCTCCAGCACCACCGGCGCGAAGAACAGCGGCACCGCCATCGACGCCGCCACCGCTTCCGACACCGGATAGCTGGCCAGGTCGCTGCACAGCGCGTCGAAGGCGCGCTCGTGGAACGGGAAGGCCAGCCGGTACTGCACGTTGCTCGCACTGATCCAGACGACCGGCCTCGAGCGCTTGAACATGTCGGCGAACGTGGCGCCCTTGAACACATCCTTCTCCAGCCAATCGTTGAAGTCGCTGCGGTCGTTCAACCCGCCCGCGAACAGCCGGCGCAGATTGTTGGGGTTCAGCAGGCTGAAGCGCAGCCCGGCCTCGCCGTCACGCATCAGCACCTTGTCGCGGAACTCGCGCAGCCCCTCGGCGCCGTGCAGCCCGAAGTAGGCCGCCGTCAGCGAGCCGCCCGACACGCTGGTGATGAAGCTGACCTCGTCCAGCAGGTTGCGCCCCGATGCGGACGCCTGCCCGCGCAGCCCCTCCAGCACGCCGTAGGAAAACGCCGCCGCGCGTAGCCCGCCACCCGAGAAGCTCAACGCGACGAAGGTGTCCGCTTCCAGCGGCATGGGCTCGCGCTGCATGGTCTGCGCCGCAGCCGGCTTGTTGCGCGGCGGGTTCATGGGCGCGCTGGCGCAGGCGCTCAGGGCCAGGCAGATGCAAAACAGCAGGGCGCGCATCGGGCTTCTTTCGTCGAACAAGGTGGGCGGCCGACGCATTCTGACGATGCTGCCAGCACCTGGCATCCCTCCACCGGACAATCCAGGCCATGCAGTTGCCCGAGCGCTGGATCGCCCACCTCGACATGGACGCCTTCTACGCGTCCGTCGAGCTGCTGCGCTATCCGCAGCTCAAGGGCCAGGCCGTCGTCATCGGCGGGCGGCGGGCCGACGCGCCGCGCCAGCTGGAAGACGGCAGCTGGGTCTACTCCAAGCTGCGCGACTACACCGGCCGCGGCGTCGTCACCACGTCCACCTACGCCGCGCGCGACCTGGGCGTGTTCTCGGCCATGGGGCTGATGAAGGCCGCACTCCGCGCCCCCGACGCTATCCTGCTGCCGGCCGACTTCGACAGCTACCGCAAGTATTCGCGCCTCTTCAAGGCCGCCGTGGCCGAGGTCGCGCCGGTCATCGAGGACCGCGGCATCGACGAGATCTACATCGACCTGACCGACGTGCCCGGCGTGCGCGACGCCGTGGGCCACGACCCGCTGGGCGGCGTGAAGGCCGTCGCACGCGAGATCAAGAACTCGGTGGGCCGCGCCACCGGCCTGACCTGCTCCATCGGCGTCACGCCCAACAAGCTGCTCAGCAAGATCGCCAGCGAACTGGACAAGCCTGACGGCATCAGCGTGCTGACCATGGACGACCTGCCCACACGCGTGTGGCCGCTGGGCGTGCGCAAGATCAACGGCATCGGCCCCAAGGCCAGCGAAAAGCTCATCAAGCTGGGGCTGGAGACCGTGGGCGACATCGCCGCCGCCTCGCCGGCCTGGCTCGTCGAGCAGTTCGGCGACAGCTACGGCCAGTGGCTGCACAACGCCTCGCACGGCCGCGACAACCGCCCGGTCGTCACCTTCAGCGAGCCCGTGTCCATCAGCCGCGAGACCACCTTCGAGCGCGACCTCAGCGCGGTGCACGATCGCGCGCTGCTGGGCCAGATCATGGACGAGCTGTGCGAGAGCCTGGCCCGCGACCTGGAACGCAAGCGCTACGCGGGCAAGACCGTGGGCATCAAGTTGCGCTTCGAGGGCTTCGTCACCGTCACGCGCGACCAGACCGTCAAGGCCGCGATCAGCAGCGCTGCCGACATCCGCCACGCGGTGGGCCTGTGCCTGAAGCGCGTCAAGTTCGACAAGCGGCTGCGGCTGATGGGCGTGCGCATCGGCAACCTGGTGCATGCCAGCGAGGTGCAGCCGGCTGCGCCCGCGAAGGAGCGCGCCACGGAGCCGGCAAGAGAGAACCTCACGCTGTTCTAGGAGGGAGAGAGCGAACCCGACATGCCCGCCTTGCCGCGCCAAACCGCCCCACTCGTCGTTGCAAATGCTCGCCGTAGCTCGAGCTACGGCTTCGCTTTGCGCCTAGATTGGGCCGCCTTGGCACGCCCTTTCGGGCACGCCGGATTCGCTCTCTCCCTCCATGGCTGACTGGACCTACACCGTCTCCGTCCGCAGCCTGTGCGAGTTCACCGCCAAGCAGGGCAGCCTGGACCGGCGCTTCACGCCGTCCGCCACCGCGCTGGAAGGCCAGGCCATGCAGCTGGCCGTGCTAGCGCGGCGCTCGCCGGGCTATGAGATCGAGCTGCCGCTGGAAGGCCAGGTGGGCAACCTGCGCGTGCGCGGCCGCGCCGACGGCTACGAGGCCGACGTGAACCGGCTGGAGGAGATCAAGACCATTCGCGGCCCGGTGGACCTGATCCCCGAGAACCGCCGCGCGCTGCACTGGGCGCAGCTGGAGACCTATGGCGCGCTGATCGCCGCCGACCGCGGGCTGGAGGAGCTGGAGCTGGCGCTGGTCTATGTGGACGCCGACACTCAGCACGAGACCGTGCTGCGCGACAAGCTCACCGCAGCCGCGCTGCAGGCCGCGTTCGAGGCGCGCTGCCGCGCCTTCGAGGCCTGGGCCGCGCAGGAGGCCGCTCACCGCAGCGCGCGCGACGCGGCGCTGGCCGCGCTGCCCTTCCCCAAGGGCGAGTTGCGGCCGGGCCAGCGCCTGCTGGCCGAGGCCGTCTACCGCGTGGCGGTGAACGGCCGCCACCTGCTGGCGCAGGCGCCCACCGGCATCGGCAAGACGCTGGGCACGCTGTACCCGCTGCTGCGCGCCATGCCGCAGCAGCAGCTCGACAAGATCGGCTACATGACCTGCAAGGGCACGGGCCGCTTCATGGCGCAGGAGGCCTTGCAGGCGCTGCGCGAGGCCATGCCGAGCAAGCACCTGCGCATGCTGACGCTGGTGGCCAAGGAGCAGGCCTGCGAGCATCCGACCAAGGCCTGCCATGGCGACGCCTGCCCGCTGGCCAACGGCTTCTACGACCGGCTGCCCCTCGCCCGCGCCGAGGCCGTGCAGGCGCAGTGGCTGGACGCGCCGGCACAGCGCCGCATCGCGCTGACGCACGGCGTCTGCCCCTACTACCTGGGCCAGGAACTGCTGCGCTGGGCCGACGTGGTGGTGGGCGACGTGCACCACGCCTTCGACCCCTACGGCCAGCTCTACGGCCTGTCGCAGTCGCAGGGCTGGAAGCTGGCGCTGCTGGTGGACGAGGCGCACAACCTCATCGACCGCGCGCGCGACATGTACAGCGTCGGCCTCAGCCTGGCCCGCGTGCGCGAGGCCGTGGCCGCCGCGCCCAAGGCCTTGCAGCCGGCGCTGCGCCGCCTGGCCGGCGAACTGGCCCGGCTGGGCCGCGACCAGGTGGAGGACTACCAGCCGCTGCCCCAGCTGCCCGAGCCGCTGGCCGAGGCGCTGCAGCGCGTCAGCGTCGCTTTAGGCGAACACGTGCAGAACCACCCGCTGGAAGTGGGCGCGACGCTGGACTTCTACTTCGAGGTGCTGGCCCTGCAGCGGCTGCTGGACCGCCTGGACACGCACTCGCTGTGCGACCTGCAGTGCACGGCCGGCCGCGTCGCGGTGCAGGACGCGCCGCTGAACCTGTCGCTGCTGGAGGACGCCGAACCCGTCGACACCGGCGAGGTCCGCGACGTGCTGCTGTCGGTGCGCAACATCGTGCCGGGCCACTTCCTGAAGGAGCGCTTCGAGGGGTTCAGCAGCGTCACGCTGTTCTCGGCCACGCTGGGCCCGCCCGACTACCCGCGCGACCTGCTGGGCCTGCCGGACGACACCGTGTGGATCGACGTGCCCGCGCCCTTCCCGCCCGAGCACCTGACGGTGCAGGTGGCCAACCTGTCCACGCGCTACGAGCACCGCGAGAAGTCGCTGGACGCGCTGGTGGACGTGCTCGCCACGCAGTACGCCCAGCACCCCGGCAACTACCTCGCGTTCTTCAGCAGCTTCGACTACCTGGACAAGGCCGCCGCGCGGCTGGCGCTGCGCCACCCCCACGTGCCGCAATGGAGCCAGGCCCGCAGCATGGGCGACGCCGCTCGCCGCGCTTTCCTGGACCGATTCGTTCCCGACGGCCGCGGCATCGGCTTCGCCGTGCTGGGCGGCGCGTTTGCCGAGGGCGTGGACCTGCCCGGCACCCGCCTCATCGGCGCCTTCATCGCCACGCTGGGCCTGCCGCCCGTGTCGCCGCTGCAGGACCAGATCCGCGAGCGGCTGGACACGATGTTCGGCGCCGACCACGGCTACGCCGACCTCGTGCCCGGCCTGCAGAAGGTCGTGCAGGCCGCCGGCCGCGTGCTGTGCTCGGTGGACGACGAGGGCTATGTCTGGCTGCTGGCCCAGCGCTGGCGCCGGGCGGAGGTGCGGGCGCGGCTGCCGGCGTGGTGGCAGCTCTGAACATTTTTTGCGCCGGCTGAATCCAAACCGTGCCGCCCGGCGCTCCAAGGAAGCACCATCCCATCGCTTCCCGGAGCCCGCATGTTCTACGAGACCTTCCAGACCCTCGGCCCGCTGATGATCCCCATCCTGTCGCTGCTGATCCCCATCATCGCCATCCTGGCGCACTACATCAGCAAGACCCACAGCGAACGCCAGCGCCACGAAACCATCCGCGAGATCGTGCGCGCCGGCCAACCCATCCCGCCCGAGCTGCTGGACGCCCCCGAGAGCGACTGGCAGCGCGCCCGCCGCGAGCAGGGCAACCCCAACCGCATCCTCATCCCCGCCATCATCAACGTGGCCATCGGCCTGGGCCTGGTGGGCATGTTCTCGGCCATGAGCCCCGACTCCTGGCTGTGGAGCATCGGCCTGCTGCCCGCCTTCCTGGGCCTGGGGCTGGCGCTGTACTGGGCCGTCGAACGCAAGCAGCCGCGCCAGCAACCGTGACCCCCGAGCAGGAAAGCCGGCTCCTGGCCCGCGCCGCCGCCGGTGACCGCAGCGCCTTCGCCGCTCTCGTGCAGGCCCACCAGGGCTATCTGCGCAAGCTGCTGGGCCGCGCCTGCCGCGGCGACCAGGCCCGCGCCGACGACCTCGCGCAGGACGCCTTCGTGCGCGCCTGGCGCGCGCTGCCCAAGTTCCGCGGCGAGTCGCGCTTTCGCACCTGGCTGACACGGCTGGCCTGGTCCGCGCTGTCAGCCGAGCGCCCCGCGCTGCCCCGCGCGGATGACGCCGAGCCCGACGAGGCCGCCACCGACGACTTCGCTCCAGACGCTGACTGGCGCATCGACCTGGACCGCGCCATGGCCACCCTGAGCGACGCGCAGCGCCATGCGCTGCTGCTGTGCTACGGCGCCGACCTCAGCCACGCCGAGGCCGCCCAGGTGCTGGGCTGGCCGCTGGGCACGCTGAAGACCCAGGTGCTGCGCGCCAAGGCCTGCCTGCGCGCCCAACTGCAAGCATGGGAACCCACACCATGACCGACGACGACCTCGACACCCGGCTGCACCGGCAACTGCAAGACGAGCCCGAGCCCGATGACGCCGGCTTCAGCCTGCGCGTGATGGCCGCGCTGCCGCCGCCCGTGGCGGCCGACCAGCGCCGCTGGGCGCGCGCCGTCCGCTACGTGCAGTGGACGGCCGCCAGCCTGGCCGCCTGCGGCGCCACCGCGCTGCTGTCCGGCGCCTACCCGCTGGACCTGGCCCACACGACGGCCGCCTCGGTGCTGCTGGTGCTGCTGACCTTCTGGGTCATCCCCAGCCGCTGGAGCCGGGGCTGAAATCCGTTTTGGGGATGTTGCCGTGCCGGGTGTGGGCGAACACGGCTTGCCGCGGCATCGAGCCAGGCCGCATCGCAGCCCATGCGGGCACGCCGTATCGGACGGGCTGAACGCAGAACGCCGGGATGTCGCGCCTAGCGCACGAAGAACAGCGCGATGCAGGCCGCCAGCCCGGCGGTCCAGCACAGCGAGCGTGGCGTCGCCTGGTCGGCCAGGTAGAACCCGATGAAGCCGACACGTGCCGCGATGAAGACCATGGACAAGGCGTCCACCGTCGCCTGCACGGCGCCATGCTGGTCGGCGACCAACTGTGCCGCGACGAAGATCGGCAGCGCCTCCCAGCTGTTGGACTGCGCCGCGTTGGCGCGCGCATGCCAGCCATCCAGCGTGGCCAGCCAGGCGCGCGGGTTGTGGTTGTCGAAACCACCCTCGCGGCGCGGCTTGCCCAGGCCCTTGGACTTGGCCAGGCCCGTGCAGGCCAGCGGCAGCAAACAAGCCAGCAGCAGGCAGATCTGCGCGATGGTCATTGCCGTCTCCTCCGTCTAGCGTCGATCGGAAAGCGCATGGGCGATGGTGCCCAGGTCCACGTACTCCAGCTCACTGCCCACCGGCACGCCGCGCGCCAGCCGCGTGGACTTGATGCCACGTGCACGCAGCGCCTCCGCCAGCACATGGGCCGTGGCCTCACCCTCGGCCGTGAAGCTGGTGGCCAGGATGACCTCCTCCACGCCATCCTCGGCCGCACGCGCCAGCAGCTCGGCGGCGCCGATTTCGCGCGTGCCCACGCCATCCAGCGGGCTCAGCCGGCCCAGCAGCACGAAGTAGTAGCCGCGGTAGGAGCCGGTGCGCTCCAGCGCGGCCTGGTCGGCCGGCGTCTCGACGACGCACAGCAGCCGCGCGTCGCGCTCGGCATCGGCGCAGACGCCGCACAACGCCGCCTCGCTGAAGGTGTGGCAGCGCTCGCAGTGCTTGATGCGCTCGCCCGCCGCCGTCAGCGCCTCGGCCAGCCGCGGCATGGCCAGGCGGTCATGCTGCAGCAGGTGGTAGGCCATGCGCTGGGCCGACTTCTGGCCCACGCCGGGCAGGCGCTTGAGCGCCTCGATGAGGGTATCGAGTGCGTTCAAGTGGCGGTCAGGCTCAGAACGGGAACTTCATGCCGGGGGGCATGGGCATGCCGGCGGTCAGCTTGCCCATCTTCTCGGACGAGGTCGCCTCGGCGCGGCGCACCGCATCGTTGAAGGCCGCGGCCACCAGGTCTTCCAGCATGTCCTTGTCGTCCGCCAGCAGGCTGGGGTCGATGGTCACGCGGCGAACTTCGTTCTTGCACGTCATGACGACCTTCACAAGGCCGGCGCCGCTCTGGCCCTCGACCTCGATGGTGGCGAGTTCCTCCTGCGCCTTCTTCAGGTTGTCCTGCATCGCCTGGGCTTGCTTCATCAAGCCGGCGAGTTGGCCTTTCATCATGATCGTGTCCTTGTCAGTGAGTGATCGGCGCGACGGATCCGGGCAGGATGCGCGCCGAGGGGAATTGGGAAAGCAGCGTGCGCGTCATCGGGTGCGCCGCTGCCAGATCTTCGGCCGCACGCTGCTGCGCCTCGACGCGGGCCGTGTTGCGCAACGAGATGGTGTCTTCGGCCACGCCAGCCTCGACATCCAGCTTGGCGTCCAACGCCGCCTCGAGCTTGGCCACCAGGGCCGGCGCGCGCAGCGACTCGCGCTCCACGCGCAGGCGCCAGACCTCGCGGCCGTCCACCCGCTCGCAGCCCAGCGCCTGGGCCTGGCGGGCCAGCTCGCCGGTCATGCCGACGAGGTTGGCCGCGGCAATGCGTTCGGCCCACTGTGCGCCTTCGGGCGTCTCGCGCAATTCGACGCGGCGCGGTGCGTCCGGCTCCTGAGCAAAGGGGGAATTCGTCGGTGCAGCGAGCGACGTGCCGGCGGACGGCGCATCGTCGGCGTCCATCCACGGCGGCGGCGCATCGTCGGGCGGCGGACCGTCGAAACCCTGGGCGTCCTCGTCAGCCGCCACCTGCTCGACGGGTCGTGGGCGCAAGCGGTCGCTGAAGCTCGGCGCCGCCGGCTCCGCGACCTTCAGCGCTGGCGCCGGTAACGGCACCGGTGCAGGCGCCCGAGCCGCTGCCTCGACCACCGGCGCGGGCGCGGCCACCACAGGTGCGGGTGGCACCGGCGCCGCAGCAACAGGCGGTGCCGCCTTGGGCAGCGGCACGGCCACGACGGCCTTGGCCACCGCCGGCGGGCGCACCAACGCCGCGGCCTTCACGGGCCGGGCTTGCGTGCCCGCAGGGCGAAAGGCCAGCATGCGCAGCAGCACCATCAGCAGGCCGGCGTACTCGTCGGGCGCCAGATGCAGCTCGGCGCGGCCATGCAGCGCCATGCTGTACATCAGCTGGATCTCGTCCGCCGGCAGCAGCGCGGCCAGGCGGCGGATCTCGGCGGTCTCGTTGTCGGCGTCGTCCAGCGCCGTCGGTGCGGCCTGGGCCAGTGCCATCTGCTGGAACAGCGAGGCCAGGTCCTCCAGCGTGCCGGCGGCCGACAGGCCCGCGCCGCGCAGCGCATCGGCCTGGGCCACGACGGCCTCGCCGCTGGCCGCGGCCAGCGCGTCGACGATGGCCACGACATGGCCACGGTCCACGCTGCCCAGCATCTGGCGCACGCCGGCTTCGCTCAAGGACCCGGCGCCGAAGGCGATGGCCTGGTCGGTCAGCGACAGCGCGTCACGCATGGAGCCGCGTGCCGCGCGCGACAGCAGCCGCAGCGCGCCGGGCTCGGCCGGCACGCTCTCGGCGCCCAGCACATTGCCCAGGTGCATCTGCACGTCGGCCGCGGCCATCGGGCGCAAGTTGAACTGCAGGCAGCGCGACAGCACGGTGACCGGCACCTTCTGCGGGTCGGTCGTCGCGAGCACGAACTTCAGGTACTCGGGCGGCTCCTCCAGCGTCTTCAGCATCGCGTTGAACGCGGTGTTGGACAGCATGTGCACTTCGTCGATCATGTAGACCTTGAAGCGCCCGACCACCGGCTTGTAGACCGCCTGGTCCAGCAACTGCGAGATCTCCTCGACGCCGCGGTTGGACGCCGCGTCCAGCTCCACGTAGTCGACGAAGCGGCCCGAATCGATGTCCCGGCAGGCCGGGCACACGCCGCAGGGCTGGGCCGTGATGCCCCCGGTGCCGTCCGGCCCGGTGCAATTCAGGCTCTTCGCGAGGATGCGCGACACCGTCGTCTTGCCGACTCCGCGCGTGCCGGTGAACAAATAGGCGTGGTGCAACCGGCCCTGCGTCAGCGCGTTGGCCAGCGCCTGCACGACATGCTCCTGGCCGACGAGCTGCTCGAAACTCTGCGGACGGTATTTGCGGGCCAGGACCTGATAGCTCATGGAGGCGAATTCTATGGGCGGGGCCAGCGGGGATAATCCCGGCCCATGACCTCGCAAGCTCCCCTCACCTACGACCAGGCCGGCGTCAACTACGACCTGATCGATCCGCTCAAGATCACCGCCCAGCGCGCCGCCGCGGCCACCGCCTCCCACCTGGCCGGCCATGGCTTCAGCGAGGTCAAGGCCTCGCGCGGGGAGTCCGCCTATGTCGTGGACGTGGGCCCGTTCTATCTCGCCTCCATCGTCGAATGCCTGGGCACCAAGACCCTGGTGGCCGACGAGATGGCCAGGCTGACGGGCAAGAGCTTCTTCGCCGGCATCGCCCAGGACACCATCGCGATGGCGGTCAACGACCTGATCACCGTCGGCGCGACGCCGCTGGTCGTGCAGGCCTACTGGGCCGCCGGCGGCAGCGACTGGTTCGGCGACGCGCAGCGCGCCCAGGCGCTCGTGGCCGGCTGGAAGGCCGCCTGCGACACCTGCCAGGTCGCCTGGGGTGGCGGCGAGACGCCGGCGCTGGCCGGCATCGTCGAAGACGGTCGCATCGACCTGGCCGCGTCCTGCACCGGCCTCATCAACCCCAAGGAGCGCCTGTCGGTGGGCGACAAGCTGGGTGCCGGCGACGCCATCGTGCTGCTGGCCTCCAGCGGCATCCACGCCAACGGTCTGTCGCTGGCCCGCAAGCTGGCCGAGCGCCTGCCCGACGGCTACCTGACCGAGATCGAACCGGGCCTGAGCTACGGCGAGGCGCTGCTGGCGCCGACCGCGCTGTACTCGCCCGTGACCGAGGCGCTGTGGAAGGCCGGCATCGCGCCGCACTACTGCGCCAACATCACCGGCCACGGCTGGCGCAAGCTGCTGCGCCACCCCAGCGCGCTGACCTACCGCATCCACACGGTGCCGCCCAAGACGCCGGTGCTGGCCTTCATCCAGAGCCAAGCCGGCCAGGACGACCGCGAGGCCTACTCGACGCTGAACATGGGCGCCGGCTTCGCCATCTTCGTCAAGGCCGAGGACGCCGAGCGCACCGCTCAGGTCGCGCGCGACTGCGGCATAGCCGCGTGGGTGGCCGGCACGGTCGAGGCCGGCGAGAAGCAGTTGCTGATCGAGCCGCTGAACATCCGCTTCAGCGAAGACGACCTGGCGCTTCGCTGACCACGGCGCGGAGCCAGCCATGACCTGGTTCTACACCGAGATGGTCCAGTGGCATGTGCTGCTGGCCTGGTGCAGCGTGGCCCTGTTCTTCACGCGCGGCCTGCTGTTCCAGTTCGGCACGCCGCAATTGCAGGCCATCGCCAAGGACGTGCGGCTGATGGTGCTTGTGTTTGGCGTCAACGCCTGCCTGGTCGTCACCGGGTTGAGCCTGTGGAACCTCATCGGCTACAACCCGATGCGCGACATGTGGCTGGCGATCAAGTTGCTGGCGCTGGTGGGCTACGCGGTCTGCGGCCACTGGGCGATGAGCCAGGACCGTCTGCACCTGCTGGGCTATCTCACCGCACTCTCGCTGCTGGCCCTGGCGATGGATCTCTCCTTCAGCCGAAGCTTCTTCGGCATCGCCTAGAATGGCAACCGACGGGCCTCCCCGCATGGAAGCGCGCCCAACCGGGTCAGGTGGGGAACCAAGCAGCCCTAAGCGTTGCAACCAGTGCCGGGGGTAAGGCTCGTCACCCTCCTCCTTCCTTCAAGCCGCTGGGCTCCTTGGCGGGCCGAGCGCCGGGCCGCCCCAAGCCGGCACGCGCTGGCGATGTGCGTGGCGGTCGAGCCGCCATGCATCGCCGTCCCCTCGGGGGACTGCCAAAGGCAGAGCCTTTGGCGAGGGGCACAACGTTAGTCAGCCCCCCGGCTGCTTCGGGATGTCGGTCGAGCGCACGGTCAGCGTCGTCAGCTGGCTGCCCACCACCATGCCTTCGTGCACGCGGCGCTCACACATCTCGCGGTCTTCCGGCGGCTGGGCCTGGCAGTGCTTGAGCGCGTTGGCGGCCCACTGCTCATGCCCGTCCGCCCGCGAGGTCGGCCGCCCCTGGCGGGCCTGCGCGTAGGCTGCAGCGGCTTCCTTCAGGCAGGCGTTGCGCGGCTGCGGGGTCTTGCCGATCAGGCAGTCGGCCTTGTCGCGCTCGTACTGCAGGCGCAGCGGGTCGATGGTCTTGCCGGCATGGGCCGTACCACTCAGCGCGAGCAGCACGGCGGCCAGCCAGGCAGCGGTGTGATGTCGGCGATGGTTCATGGCGATCTCCTTCAACCGCGGGCGCGAACCGGCTGGTTGTCGTTCGAGATGTAGACCTCCACGCGGCGGTTCAGCGCGCGGTCCGACGTGCTGGCATTGCTGGCCACGGGGTAGGCCTCGCCGTAGCCGCGGGTGGCAATGCGGGCGGGGTCCACGCCGCGGGCACGCAGCGCATCGGCCACGGCCTGCGAGCGGCGCTGCGACAGCGTCAGGTTGGCCGCATCGCTGCCCACGCTGTCGGTGAAGCCCTCGATCAGCACGCGGCGGTCGGCATGCTGGTTCAGGTACTGGGCCAGCTTGTTCATCGCGTCGTGCGCGCCCGGCTTGATCTCGGCACGACCGAACTCGAACAGCACATCGCCCAGCGTCACCAGCATGCCGCGGTCGGTCTGCTTGGCCTGCAGCTCGGCCAGCGCGCGTTGCAGGTCGGCCGCCTGCGCCTGGGCCACGGCGGCATCGGCCTGCGCCGCGGCCGCCTGCTGGCGCGCGGCGTTGGCGTCGGCGCTGGCATGGGCCGCGGCCATCTGCGCATTCGCGGCCTGGGCCTGGGCGACGTTGGCAAGGCGTGCATTGGCATCGGCGCGGGCACGCTCGCGGTCGGCCTCGGCGGCCTTGATGGCCTCTTCCTCGGTCGCGGCCTTGGCCAGCGCCATCGCGGTGCGGGCCTGGGTGGCGGCGATGTAGGCGGCCGAGTCGATGTCGGCCGGCGCCTCGCGCCCGGCGCTCAGCTGCTCGGCGCGCTTCAACGAGTCGGCGGCCTTCTTCACGTCCAGGGACGCGTACTTCAGCGCAGCCGGATCGGCTTCGGCGGCGCGCACGTTGCTGCGCGCCTCCTGCAGCGCGGGCGTCACGGTGGGCGCGCTGGCGCAGGCGGCCAGCAAGGCGGCGGCGGCCAGGGCGGTCAGGGAAGAAGCAAGTCGGGTGGTGTTCATGGGTCTTCCTTTCAAGCGATCAGGACCGGTTGAGCTGGGCCTGCAGCTGCTGGATGCTTTCGCGCACCTCGGCCAGCGCGCGGCTGGAGCGGGCGGTGCGCGCCTGGGCCTGCGCCAGGGCCGCATCGGCGGCGGCCTGCTCGGCCAGCTGGCGGGCGGCCACATAGTCCTTGCGGGCCATCGCGGCATTCGCGCGGGCCAGCTTGTCGCGGGCGGCGGACAGCTCGGCTGGCGCCTCGGCGGCGTTGCCGGTGGCGGCCTCCACGGCCGCGTTGGCGACGGCCATCTGCTCCTTGGGCTCAGGCACCGAGGCGCAGGCCGCCAGCGCGAGGCCGGCAGCAGCAACGAGCATGGCCCGGCCGTTCTTCATGGCTTGCGGATTCATACGGACTCCTGGTGGTTGGGCGGCCCGGCAGGCTCGATGGCCCACCGGCTCGGGTTCCTTCGGGAACGCCAATCCAGTATTCGCGACGGGCGTCGCGTCACCAGTCAGCCTGCGGCGGCAGGCGCTGTGGGAATGGCCCTACAGGCCGTCCAGCGCCTAGGGTGCCGCCTGCCGGAAGGCCATCACGGCCTGGTTGCGCAAGGCGCGCAGCAGCGACAGCTGCTTGTCGTCCAGCTGCACGGCGCCGGCCTGGGCATGGTCGGCGTAGATCAGGCCCAGCGGCGCGCCCTTGA
>CBFGPX010000093.1:0-14851 GCA_965650725.1 uncultured Comamonadaceae bacterium
CCATGCGCGCGACGTTGCGGTTGTCCTCGCCGGCCTGGTTGGCGCAGCCGTAGATGACGTCCTCAACGGCCGCCCAGTCCACGCCGGGGTTGCGCGCCATCAGCGCCTTGATGGGCAGCGCGGCCAGGTCGTCCGTGCGGATGCTGGACAACGCGCCGCCATAGCGGCCGAAGGGGGTGCGAATGGCGTCGCAGATGAAGGCATGGGTCATAGCAGGGTGTTCCGCAGATAGGGGCTGACGCGGTAGCGCTCGCCACGGTAGTAGGCGTCCAGGCGGTCCAGCACATCGACGATGGGCCGGGTGCCCCACAGCGCCGCCCACTCGAACGGGCCGGCGGGGTAGTTGACGCCCAGCTTCATCGCCGCGTCCGCGCCTTCCTCGCTGCAGACGCCCTGCTGCACGGCGTCGTGGGCCTCGTTGACCAGCATGGCGATGGTGCGCGCGACGATGAGGCCGGGCATGTCGACCATCGCGCGCGGCGTGAAGCCCAGCGCCGACAGCCAGCCCAGGTGACGGCCGTCGAAGTTGCCGGAGCAGGCGTAGGCCAGGTCGCAGCCAGGGCCCAGCGGCAGGTCGAACACGACCACCGGCGCCATGAACTCGCGCTCGGCCGCCAGCTCGCGAGCGGTTCGGCCATCGGTCAGTCGCAGCTGCAGGCGGTCGGCCTCCAGGCCGATCCAGTCGCTGCCCTGCTGCCGCGCCACGTCGGGCAGCGCCGCCGCCAGCCGGTCGGCGATGGGGCCGCGGCCATGCAGCACCACCTGGCGGGCGGCGGGCCGGGCACGGTCGCCCGACTCCGGCGGCAAAGCCGGCGCACCCTCGGGGTAACGGTAGAACCCGCGCCCGCTCTTGCGCCCCAGATAGCCCGCATCCACCAACTCCTGCTGCACCAGCGACGGCGTGAAGCGGCGGTCGAAGAAGTTGGCGGCGAACACCGAGCTCGTCACCGCGAAGTTGGTGTCGTGGCCGATCAGGTCCATCAGCTCGCAAGGCCCCATGCGGAAGCCCGCGGCGCGCAGGCAGGCGTCGATGACCTCGGGCGCGGCGGCGCGCTCCTGCAGCAGCATCAGCGCCTCGGCGTAGTACGGACGGGCGATGCGGTTGACGATGAAGCCGGGCGTGGAGCGCGCATGCACGGGCGTCTTGCCCCAGCGTGCGGCCAGCTCAAAGATGGCTTGCGCGACGGCCGGGTCGGTGCCCAGGCCCGACACCACCTCCACCAGCTTCATCAGCGGCACGGGGTTGAAGAAGTGCATGCCGACCAGTCGCTCCGGCCGCTTCATGCCGCGGGCCAGCGCGGTCACGGAGATGGACGAGGTGTTGGTCGCGATGACCGCGTCGTCGGGCAGCAGCGCCTCCAGTTCGGCGAACAGCGCACGCTTGACGTCCAGGTTCTCGACGATGGCCTCGATGACCAGGTCGGCCGCGGCCAGTGCGTCCACGGGCGTGATGCGGGCCAGCGTCGCCTGCACGGCGTCGGCGCTCAGCTTGCCCTTGGCGGCCAGGCCGTCCAGCGTCGCGGCGAGCTTGGCCTTGGCGGCCTCGGCGGCGCCGGGCCGGTTGTCGAACAGCGTCACGGCATGGCCGGCCTGGGCGGCGACCTGGGCGATGCCGGCGCCCATCAGGCCGGCGCCGACGACGAGGATGCGGGCGTCTTGAAGATTCATTCGGAAGCGTTCCAGTTCGGCTTGCGCTTGGCCAGGAAGGCCGCAAAGCCTTCGCGGGCCTCGGGCGTGCTGCGCACGCGGGCGATGGTCTGCGCGGTCAGCTCGCGCATCTCGCCAGTCACCGGGCCCGGCGCCAGCCGCGCATACAGCTGCTTGATCTCGGCCTGCGCTTGCGGCCCGCAGGCGAGCAGGTCAGTCACGCAGGCGTCGACCGTCGTGTCCAGCACGTCGGCCGGCACCACACGCTGCACCAGGCCCACGCGCAGCGCCTCGTCAGCCGTGATGCGGCTGGCCGTCAGCGCCAGCCACCGCGCCTCGCGCAGCCCCACCGCGTTGACCAGGTGCGGGGCGATGACGGCGGGCAGAATGCCCATGCGGGCCTCGCTGACCGCGAAGCTCGCCGCGTCGGACGCGACGGCCATGTCGCAGGCCGCCACCAGCCCCACGCCGCCGCCTAAAGCGGCGCCCTGCACGCGGGCGATGGTGGGCTTCGGGCAATCGGCGATGCGGGCCAGCATGGCCGAGAAGCGGCGCGCGTCGGCCAGGTTGTCGTCCTGCGGCGCGGCCGCCGCACGCTGCATCCACTGCAGGTCGGCGCCGGCGCTGAAGTGCTTGCCGGCCCCGGCCAGCACGATGACGCGCACCGAGGCATCGCCGCCCAGCAGCGCGAAGGCAGCATCCAGCTCGGCGATCAACAGCTCGTCGAAGGCGTTGAAGACGGCCGGCCGGTTCATGGTCAGCACGGCCACGTCGTCGGCACGGCGATGCAGGTCGAGGGCGGTCCAGGAAGACATGGCGCACATTCTGCACTTCTCCCGACCGATCGGTCGACTAACCATTCACGCCTGCTTTCCTGCCATTCGCCGCACGCCCTGCGGCTGCACGCAGGCGCCCTCCTAGACTGCGCGCCATGTCTTCAGACCCCTCATCCAAGACGACCCGCCTCGACTGGGAGCAGTGGTACTACCCCGGCCCCACGCGCGTCTTCAGCGCCGACGAGATGGCCCGCGCCGGCACGCAGCCCTGGCCCGCCGGCGTCGACCACTACGTCTATGTCAACGCCATCCTGGTGCTGGCGGTCACGTCGCACGAGACGACCCGCATGCCATGGATCTGGCCGCTCGGGCTGGCGCTGTGCTGGCTATCGCTGGTCGTGGCCCACTGGCTGTGGAAGCAGCCCACCCGCAAGCGGCTCAACCAGGCCTGCTGGGCGGTGGGCCTGGCGGTGGGCGGCGGCGGCGTGCTGTCCGTCCACTACGGCTGGCGGGAGGAAACACAGGACCGGCTGCCGCTGGTGCTGGCCCTGATGGCGGCCGTGCTGTCGGCCTGGTGGATGGTGACGCTGTTCCGCGTGCAACAGGTCGAGGCCCGGCTGCGCGAGCTGGCCGAGCAGGACGCGGCGCTGAAGCTGTCCACACGGCTGGCCGCCGCGCAGATCCAGCCGCATTTCCTGTTCAACACGCTGGCCTCGCTGCAGCACTGGGTGGACACCGGCGACGCCCGCGCCGCGCCGCTGCTGCGCGACTTCACCGCCTACCTGCGCGCGACGCTGCCGATGTTCGAGCGCGATCTGCAGCCGCTGGCCGACGAGCTGGAGATGGTGCGCCGCTACCTGGCCATCATGCAGGCCCGGCTGGGCGCACGGCTGACCTTTGCCATCGACGCGCCGGCCGGCATCGACGCAACGCTGCCGCCGGGCATCGTGCTGACGCTGGTGGAGAACGCCATCGCCCACGGCATCGAGCCGCAGCTGCGCGGCGGCCACGTCGCCGTCGCCGTGCGTCGCAACGGTGCCCGCACCGTCGTCACCGTGCGCGACGACGGCCCCGGCCTGGCCGACGGCTGGCGCGACGGCGTGGGCCTGGCCAACACGCGCCGCCGGCTGGCCCAGGCCTGCCCGGCCTGCACCCTGACGCTGACCTCCGCCGATCCCGGCTGTATCGCCACCTTGACCCTGACCCCATGACCGCACTGACTGCCCTGATCGCCGACGACGAGGAAGCCCCTCGCGAACAATTGCGCGCCGCGCTGACCCGTCTGTGGCCCGAGCTGCAGATCGTGGCCGCCAGCACCAATGGTGTCGAGGCCTGGGACGACTGCCTGGCCCACGAGCCGGCCATCGCCTTCCTGGACATCCGCATGCCGGGCCTGACCGGCTTGGACGTGGCGCGCCGGCTGGCCGCGCTGGCCACACCGCCGCTGATCGTGTTCGTCACCGCCTACGACGACCATGCGCTGGCCGCCTTCGATGCCGGCGCGGTGGACTATGTGCTCAAGCCCGTCGACGACGAGCGGCTGGCGCAGACGCTGACCCGATTGAAAGCCCGCCTCACCCAGCCCACCGCACCGGACACCGCTGCGCTGCAGCGTCTGCTGGCCGGCCTGGCCGCGCCCAAGCCGGCACCGCGCCCCATCCAGGCCAGCCTGGGCCGCGAGGTGCAGCTGATCCCGCCCGAGGAGATCCTCTACTTCGAGGCCGACGCGCGCTACACCCGCGTGGTGCACCAGGGCGGCGACGCGCTGATCCGCACGCCGCTGCGCGAGCTGCTGACGCAGCTGGACCCGGACCAGTTCTGGCAGATCCACCGCAGCGTGCTGGTCAACAGCCGCTGCATCGCGCGGGCCGTGCGCGTGGACGAGGGCACCATGGTCGTCACGCTGCGCGGGCGCGACGAGAAGCTGCCGGTGTCGCGCCAGTTCCAGGCGCTGTTCAAGGGTCAATGAGCTGAAGTCGCGGGCAAACCCTTGGGCGGGCGCCCGGGCCGACTCCACAGAATCGCCGGCGTTACAAAAAACATCGTGCGGCGGGCCAAGAACCCGCCGCCGCCACCGCCATGCCCAGCGCCCTGCCCAACCCACGCTTCGACCACTTCTACCGCTACGACGAGCTGACGGCGCTGTTGTTCGCCTACGCCGAGGCCCGCCCGAACCTGGTGTCGGTGCGCTCCATCGGCAAGAGCTACGAGGGGCGCGACATCTGGGTCGTCGTCGTCACCAACCTCGCCAGCGGCATGGACATCGACAAGCCGGCGATGTGGCTGGACGGGAACATCCACGCGGCCGAGCTGACCGCGTCCACCACCTGCCTGTACTACCTGCATCAGTTGCTGACGCAGCATGGCGGCACGTCGGCCGAGGCGCAGCAGATCAACCGGCTGCTGGACACGCGCACGCTGTACATCGTGCCGCGCCTGAACCCCGACGGCGCCGAGCTGGCCCTGGCCGACCGGCCGCGCCACATCCGCAGCTCCACGCGCCCCTACCCCTACACCGAGGAGGCGGTGGACGGCCTGACCATCGAGGACGTGGACGGCGACGGGCGCATCCTGACCATGCGCGTGCCCGATCCGCACGGCGGCTACAAGAAGCACGCGGCCGACCCGCGGCTGATGGTGGCGCGCGAGCCGGGCGAGTTCGGCGGCGAGTACTACCGCCTCATCCCCGAGGGCTTCATCAGGAACCACGACGGCCTGACCATCAAGCTCAACCCCGACCGCGAAGGGCTGGACCTGAACCGCAACTTCCCCGGCGAATGGCGCCAGGAGTTCGAGCAGCTGGGCGCCGGCCCCTACCCCACCAGCGAGCCCGAAGTGCGGGCCATGGTGGAGTTCATCACCCAGCACCCCAACATCGGCGCGGCCATCAGCTTCCACACCCACAGCGGCGTCATCCTGCGCCCCTGCGGCACACGCAGCGACAAGGACATGACGCCGGAGGACCTGTGGCTGTTCCAGCGCTTCTCGGCGCTGGGCGAGCAGCACACGGGCTACCCGGCCGTCAGCATCTACGAGGAGTTCCGCTACCACCCCAAGGACGTCATCACCGGCACCCAGGACTGGGTCTACGAGCATCTGGGTGCGCTGTTCTGGGTGGTGGAGCTGTGGTCGCCCAACAAGGAGGCCGGCGTCGAGGGCGGCAAGTGGATCGACTGGTTCCGCGAGCATCCGGTCGAGGACGACCTGAAGCTGCTGAAGTGGAGCGACGAGAAGTGCGGCGGCCAGGCCTACGTGGCGTGGACGCCCTTCCAGCATCCGCAGCTGGGTGCCGTCGAGATCGGCGGCTGGGACAAGATGAACTACTGGCGCAACCCGCCGCCGGCTCTGCGCGAGCGCGAGGCGGCGCGCTTTCCCGGCTGGATCTCGCAGATCGCCATGAGCCTACCCAAGCTGGAGCTGATCCGTACCGAGGTGCGCGCGCTGGGCCCGGACATGTGGCGGGTGCGCATGGCGGTCGCCAACTCGGGCTATCTGCCGGCCTACGTGACGCAGCGCGCGCTGGAGCGCAAGACCGTGCGCGGCGTGATGTTCGAGCTGCACATGCCCAGCGGCGACCCGGCCATCAGCCTGGTCAGCGGCAGGGAGCGCATGGAAGGCCCGCAGCTGGAAGGTCACGCCCCGAAGCAGAGCCAGCTCGCCTTCCTGCCAGCCAAGCAGCCCACCGGCGACCGCGCCGTCGCGGAATGGGTGGTGCGCGCGCCGGTGGGCACGCGCCTGGCGCTGTCGGCCAGCGCCGAGCGCGCGGGCCTGGTTCGCACCGAGGTCGTGCTGGACTGAGCGGGCCCGGCAGGCGCCCAGCCCGTCAGCCCACGGGCCGCTCGCTCTCCTGGGCGGCGATGACCGCCTCGCGCCACAGGCGCGACGGAATGAAGGTGCGCAGCTGCTCCATGGCCTTGGCGATCAGCGCCGGGTGCAGGCCATGGTCCAGGTGGGGCAGCAGGTCGGCCGTCACGTCGGCTCCCAGGTCCACCAGCGCCTGCGCCGCATCGACGACGTGGCGGTACGCGAAGCGCCGGTCTTCCAGGCCGTGGAACAGGTGCACGCAGACGTCCTGCGGCGCGACTTCAGGCCGGGCCAGGTAGCCGCCGGCAAAGGCCAACACGCGACCCACCAGCTGGGCTTCAGCCTGCACGGCCTCCAGCGCCAGCAACGCGCCGTCGCCCACGCCGGCCAGCGCGACGCGCTGCCAGGGCAGGTCCAACCTGCGCGCCTCCTGGCGCAGCCGCTCGATCAGATGCGGCAGGGCCGCCGTCACGCCTTCAGGGCTGGGCGAATCGTCCGGCCACCAGCGGCAACGCCCCTCGGCATCACGCAGCGGTGGGTGCAGGTTCAACGTCACGGCGCGGGGATACTGGCCTTGCAGCGCCGCCGCCAGTGCCGCCAGCGTGTCGGGGCCATCGGGCGCAATGCCGCTGTCAGGCAGCAGCGCGAACAGCAGATCGGGCGCCGAGGCTTCTTGAGCTTCAGTCATGCATCAATTGTCAGGCCCAGCCCCCCCGGCCAGTGCGCCCAGCAGGGCCCGCAGAAGCGTTGCAGATTGACGACGCCCTGCTTGGTGTCGCACGGCCCGTCGTTTCACAGGGATTTCAGCGATCACCCCGAACAAACTGCAAGTAACCCGCCGTATCTCGGCATTTACTGTCGGGTTGCTCGCAGGCAAGGAGGGCAATCGCCCGTTCTGACGGGCTTGTAGAGATTCCCCAATTCGAGGCTGACTTGTCAAGGGGGGCATACCTGACTTTGCCTCCAGCGAAGGCAGCGGACAGACTGCCGCGACGTAGTTCACCCACCCTCACACACATGAAATCCTACGGACACATTCCCAAGCTTGCCGTCACCGTGACGGCACTGGCCGCCCAGGCCTGCTGCTTCCAGGCGTTCGCGCAGAACAACCAGCAGCTCGAACGCGTCGAAGTCACCGGCACCAACATCAAGCGCATCTCGCGCGAGACCAGCTCGCCGGTCGACGTCATCACGGCCAAGGAGATCCAGGCCAGCGGCGCCCGCACTGCGCTGGAAGTGATGAAGATGGTGCCGTCCATCGGCAACGACGGCTACAGCGACACCGCCACGCAGAACGGCTTCTCGCGGGGCGTGTCCACCGTCTCGCTGCGCAACCAGACCGCCACGTCGACGCTGGTGCTGATCAACGGCCGCCGCATGGCGCCGTCGGCCTATGCCAACCCGAACAACGGCACGACCACGCTGTACGACCTGAACTCCATCCCGGTGTCGGCGATCGAGCGGATCGAGGTGCTGAAGGACGGCGCATCGGCCGTCTACGGCTCCGACGCCATCGCGGGCGTGGTGAACTTCATCACCCGCAAGGACTACCAGGGCTTCCAGGTGCGGGCGCTGGCCGGTGCCAACGATGCCGGTGAGTACGAGCGACAGTCCGTCAGCGCCACGCTGGGCTTCGGCGACTTCGCCAGCAAAGGCTACAACGTCTTCGTGGGTGTGGACCTGTCGCACAAGGGTCGCAGCATGGTGGGTGACTCGACCGACGAGGACATCCATGCCGCCGACTACCGCGCCATCAACCTGCGCCGCAATCCTTACGGCAGCTTCCTGTACAACAACCAGCCCTGGTTCATCCGCGAGAACGGCGCCGTCGGTTCGCGCAGCTTCCCGCAGACCGCTGCCGTCCCGGCAACCAACACGGTCAACACGGCCAACTGCCCGGATTCCGAGAAGATCATCGGCGAGACGGCCCGCTACAACATCACGACCAACCACCTGCTGGGCCGCAGCTTCTGCAACTACAACCTCGACCAGTTCGCCGAGATGCAGAGCCCGGGTGACGACCTCAACCTGCTGGCCAAGGGCAACCTCAAGCTGGGCGAAACCATGGAGGGCTTCGCCGAGTTCATGTACAGCCGCAGCGAGCGCCAGTACCTGGGCGCACCGCGCACCATCAGCGGCCTGAGCCCGTCGAACAATTTCAACGTCTCCGGCCTGGCCGCGACCTTCCAGCCCATCCTGGAGATCGGCCATCCCGACAACCCGTTCCCGAATGCGCGCGCCGCGGTGCAACTGCGCTTCCCCAACGCCCCGGGCGGCTTCGACCTGACCAACGTTGGCACGCGCGCCCTGGCCGGCGTGCGCGGCACGGTCGGCGCCGACATCGACTGGGAATCCGCCGTGCTGTGGAACAAGTCCGAGCGCGACGAGTTCTACTACGGCTTCCTGCGACTGCCGGTGCTGCGCCAGATGCTCGGCACGGCCTTCGGCGGCACGAACCGTTCGCTGGCCTCCATCTCGGCTGATCCCGACCTGTCGCGCCCCCTGCTGAACAGCGGCTCCGCCGAGGTGCTGCAATGGGACGCCAAGGTCAGCACCACCGTCGGCAAGCTGCCTGGCGGCGACATCGGCGTGGCTGGCGGCCTCGAAATCCGCCGCGAAGCCATCGACATCAAGCCTGACCCCGAGAACGCCGCCGGCAACATCCTGGGACTGGCCAACACGGCGGTCAAGGGCTCCCGCGTCGTCAAGTCGGCCTTCGTCGAGGTCGTTGCGCCGGTGCTGAAGAACCTGGAACTGAACGTCGCCGGTCGCGTCGACAAGTACCCGACGCTGAAGACCAACTTCGTGCCCAAGGTCGGCATCAAGTGGCAGGCGATGGACAGCCTGGCCTTCCGCGGCAGCTACTCGGAAGGTTTCCGCGCTCCGTCGGTGTCGCAGGTGAGCCCCGGTGGTGCCCAGTTCTTCCTGAACAACCTGCGCGATCCGGTGCGCTGCAACATCGAAGCGACCCCGCCGGTGCCCAAGCCGGGCGCCGAGACGGCCGACTGCGCGAAGAGCGTGGCCGGCCTGGGTGGCGGCAACCCGGCCCTGAAGCCGGAGAACTCGTACAACACGTCGCTGGGCCTGCTGTTCAGCCCGACCGCCGGCGTGGACATCGTGGCCGGCTACTGGAAGATCCGCAAGAACAACGAAGTGGCCCTGACCGACGGTCAATCCGTCATCGACCACCCAGAGGCCTACCCGGCCGATGCGCTGGTGCGTGACACCAACCCCGCGCTGCTGCTCAACGGCCAGCCGGGTACCGGCCCGCTGCTGCGCGTGTCCACGCCCTGGGTCAACCAGGGCACGACGATGACCTCCGGCCTCGACCTGGAGCTGCGCGTGGCAACGACCCTGGCAGGCGCGCGCTGGACCAACTCGCTGAACGGCCAGTACACGCTGAAGTACGAGCGCATCGAGCACCCGGGCTACGCCAAGAACAACCTGGTGGGCACCCGCGGCGGCGTGGCCGACTGGTCGACCTCGGCGCCTGACGTGCCGCGCCTGAAGATGCGCTTCACGTCCTCGCTGGAGAGCGGTTCGCACACGGTGAACGGCGCCATGAACTATGTCTCCGGCATCAGCTTCATCCGCAAGATGGATGGCACCAACCTGCCGGGCACCCAGCCGGCGTACTACTCGGGCAATACCTGCCACTACGGCGGCGCGAACCCCGACAACGTCTCGCAGCGTGCAGTGCTGGGCGTGGCCCCGACCGCGACCAACATGCGCGACCTGTACATCAACCGCTACCCCGGTTGCTCGATGGCCAAGTGGATCACCTTCGACGTCGGCTACACCTACCGCGGCTTCAAGGATCTGACGCTGAGCCTGAACATCCAGAACTTCACCGACGAAAAGGCGCCCTACGACCCGATCGGCGCCACGGGTTCGCAACTGGGCCACAACACCGGCCTGCACAACCCGTATGGCCGCTACTTCACGGCCTCCGCGACCTACAAGTTCTGGTGATCTGACAGCCGCCACGGCGGCATTCATCGCAGCAACGCAAAAGGGCACCGCGAGGTGCCCTTTTTTTGTCCGCGCGGCGCTTGCTCAGACCTTCATCGAGAACGGCGTGAAGTTGGTGCCGCGGTCGTAGTGGTCCACGCCCTCGGCGCGCTTCAGGAAGCGCACCACCCGGGCGGTGACCGGGTACATGACCGCTTCCCAGATGGTCTTGAACAAGTACTGCGCCACGATGACGGCCACCAGCTGCTCGTTGGCCCAGACGCCGTAGAAGGCGATCAGGAAGAACACCGTCGTGTCGACGAACTGTCCCACCACCGTAGAGCCCACGATGCGCGCCCAGAGATAACGCCCCTTGGTCGCGATCTTCATCTTGGCCAGCACGAAGCTGTTGGCAAAGCTGCCGCAGGCGAACGCGATCATGGAGCCGGCCACGATGCGCCAGGTATTGCCGAACACCGCCTCCAGCTGGGGCTGGTAGGTGGCCATGAACTCGGTCGGTGCGGGCGGCTGGTGCACCACCACGTAGGCCATGAAGGCCGAGAACGCCAGCGCGCCGAAGCCGGCCCAGACGACGCGGCGGTCGTGCTTGTAGCCGTAGACCTCGGTCAGGATGTCGCCAAAGATGTAGCTGATCGGGAAGAAGAACAGGTCGGCGCCGTAGGTCACCGGGCCGAAGAACGGCAGCGTCAACTGCGCCTGCTTGGCCGCACCGATGAGGTTGGAGCACAGCAGCACGCAGACGAAGGCCGCCATGATCAGGTCGTAGTACTTGAAGTTTCTTGGTTGCTCGCTGACGTTCATACCGTGGTGCCTCAATGGGTATTCGCAGGGTCGCGTAGCGTACCCACACCTCCAGCGGTGCGCGCAGAACCGGCTCAGCCGGGCTGCGTGGCGCGCCCCTTGCGGGGCCGGTGAAGCCGGCAGGGGGGCTATTGAATCAGCTTCAGCAACGAGGCATGCAGCTTGGGGGGATCGATGGGCTTGGTCAGGAAGTCGTTCATGCCGGCCGCCAGCGCGTCGTCGCGCTCGGACACCAGCGCCGCCGCGGTCAGCGCGACGATGGGCAGCTCATCGGCGGAGAAGTGCTTGCGCAGCTCGCGCGTCGCGTCGTGGCCACCCATGACGGGCATCTGCACGTCCATCAGCACCACGTCGAAGGGCTTGCCGACGCTGGCCGCGGCCAGCACGGCCTCGATGGCCTGGCGGCCGTCGCTGGCCTGCGCGACCTCCATGCCCCATTGCTCCAGCTGGGCCACGGCGATCAGCATGTTGACCGGGTGGTCCTCGGCGATCAGCACGCGCCGGCCCTGCAGCGCGTCCGGCGCGGCGCGCGACTCGCGCGGCTGGTGGGCCATGGGCGCCGGCGCGGCGGGCAGCGGCAGCTCGGCCCAGAAGGTCGAACCCTGGCCCGACTGGCTGACCACGCCCACCTCGCCGCCCATCAGCGTGGCCAGCTCGCGGCAGATGGACAGGCCCAGGCCCGTGCCGCCGAAGCGCCGCGTGGTGGACTCGTCGGCCTGCGTGAAGGGCGCGAACAGCCGCGCCTGCTGCTCGGGCGCGATGCCGGGACCGCTGTCGCTGACCTCCACGCGCACCCACTCGCCGGCGCTGCCGCGGCCGTTGACGGCCAAGGCCTTCACGCTGACGGTGATGCCGCCGCGCTCGGTGAACTTCAGCGCGTTGGTCAGGTAGTTGGACAGGATCTGGCGCGTGCGCAGCGGGTCGCCGAACACCCAGGTCGGCAGCTGCGGGTCCATCTCGACGGCAAAGGACAGGCCGCGCGCCTGCGCCAGCGTCACATAGGCCAGGCGCATGGAGCCCAGCAGCTCGCGCAGCGAGAACGGCTGGCTCTCCAGCGTCAGCCGGCCGGCCTCGATCTTGGACAGGTCCAGGATGTCGGAGATCAGCCCGGACAGGCTCTCGGCGCTTTCCATCATCTGGTTCAGGTAGTCGCGCCGCTGGGCGTCGGAGATGTCGGGCTGCTGGGCCAGGCGGCCCAGGCCCAGCAGCCCGTTCAGCGGCGTGCGGATCTCGTGGCTGGTGTTGGCCAGGAAGGCGCTCTTGGCGCGGCTGGCGGCCTGGGCCTCATCCTTGGCGTGGGCCAGTTGGTCCTCCACGCGGCGGCGCTCGGTGACGTCCTCGATGATCCAGATGGTGCCGCCGCGGCTGGGGTGGGCGGGGTCCACGGCCTGGGCCAGCAGGCGCGCCAGGAAGGTGGAGCCGTCGCGGCGGCGCATGGTGCGCTCGCTCTCGACCTGCTCGCCGGCGGCCAGGCGCGGGCCGATCTCGCGGCCCACGCTCTGCCAGTCCTCCACGGTGGGCCAGACGACGCTGCCGTGCTGGCCGAGCAGCGCGCCGCGCTCCCAGCCGAACATGGCCTCCACGCGCGGGTTGGCCAGCACGAACTGCTGGTCACGCGTCAGCGCGATGCCGATGGATGCGTTCTCCAGGATGGCACCGTGCACGAGGCGCGTGCGCTCGCTCTCCGACACGTCGCGCGCATACAGCACCAGGTAGTTCTGGCCGTCCATCTCGAACGGCGCGACCGACACCAGCATGGAGATGGCGCTGCCGTCCTTGCGGCGGAAGGCGATGGGCAGGTTGCTGGCGATGCCGTCGCGGCGTATGGCCTCGCGCACCGCACTGCGGTCGTGCACGTTGTGCCAGATGCCGATCTCGTCGGCCGTGCGGCCCAGCACCTCGGCACTGCTCCAGCCGCTGAGCTGCTCGAAGGCCTTGTTCACCATCGCGTAGCGGCCGCTCTCGGCCTCGGTCAGCGTGATCACGTCGGGGCTGGTCGCCACCAGGTGCGACAGCAGGCCTTCGCTGCGGCGCAGCGCGTCCTGCGCGCGGCTCTGCTCGGTCTGGTCGGTGAAGAAGGTCAGCGTGGCCGGGCCGGAGGCCGTCTCGACACGCACGCTGGTGGCCTGCACCAGCCGGCGCCGGCGCGACAAGGTGCGCAACCGGTACTCGGCCATGGGCTGCATGGCGCCGGGCGCCAGCCCCTCCAGCCGCGCAGCCTGCTGGCGCGCGGTCTCGTCGTCGCCCGGCTCGTAGTGGCTGAACAAGTCCTGGCCGATCATGCTGGAGCGCTGCGCGTAGCCGAACATGGCCATGGCCGCCGGGTTGGCGTCCACCACACGGCCCCAGCGATGCAGCACCAGCGGGCTGGGACTGCGGCGGAACAGCTCGCGGTAGCGCGTCTCGGTGGCGTGCACGGTCTGCTCGGCGGCGACCTCGTGCGTCACGTCGCGGCCCACGCCCCAGTAGCCGCGGAAGTTGCCCTGCGCGTCGAAGCGCGGCTCGCCGCTGATGGACACCCAGCGCGGGCTGCCGTCGATGCCGGTGCGCCGCGCCACCATGCCGTGGAAGGGGCGGTGCGACTCCAGGTCGGCGCGGTGGGCGTCCATCTCGTCGTCGGACAGGCCCATGCCCTCCACCTCCCAGGGCGTCTTGCCCAGGCGGCACTGCAGGTCCAGGCCGGAGTCGCCGGCGCGCTCCTCGGCGACGTGCGTGAAGCGGAACTCGCGGTCCATCTCCCAGTACCAGTCCACCGCCATGCCCAGCAGGCCGCGAAAGCGCGCGGTGCGCTCCTCGGCCTCGGCCAGCGAGCGCTTGACCATCTTCAGCACGCCGACACCCGTGATCAGGCCGGAAAACAGCATGGCCGACTGCGCCGACGCGCGCAGCAGCAGGTCCGCCGACGCCACCGGCCGGGTATGCCAGCCCAGGACCTCGGCCAGGCCCAGGCCGAACAGCGCGAGCGTGCCCAGGCCGGTCAGCGTGAGACCGGCCCACAGGCCCAGCAACCCGGTCGCAAAGGCGACCACCAGGCCCATCAGCGGCAGGCTCATGGACCACAGGCCCAGGTCGCGCGACACCGACACCACCACCGGCAGCGCCATGACCAGCGCCAGCATGCCCAGGGCCAGCCACGGCCCCTGGCGCTGCTGCGGCATGCGCCTCAGCAGCGCCAGCCGCAGCAAGGCCAGCACGGCGATCAGCAGCGCGAAGGCGGGGGGCAGCCAGCCACCCTGCCATTCCTGCGGCTCGCGGGTGAACCACAGCAGCAGCGCCACCGGCACGAAGATCTGGGCGCAGGCCAGCAGGAAGACTCGCGAGGCCTGCCAGCGCATGCGGATGTGCAGACGATCGCGCTGCTGCTCGGGCGGCAGGGCGTGGCCGACGAGGCTGCTGAGTTCGTCAACCATCCTGCCCATGTCAGCGCCGCCCGGCCGCCCGAAGGCGCTGACGCGCCCCCTCGGGGGGCAGTGAACGAAGTGAGCGCGGGGGCCGCATGCCCTCAGGCCAGGCTGGCGCGCGTGGCGAGGGCGACCTCGCGGGCACGGGCGGCGAAGTCGGCGCCGCCGTGCGCGTACAGGATGGCGCGCGAGGAATTGACCACCAGCGGCGCCTCACGGCCGGCGGCCTGCACCACGGCGGCCGCGTCGCCGCCCTGCGCGCCGACGCCCGGCACCAGCAGCGGCAGCGTGGGCGCCAGCTGGCGCACGCGGGCGATCTCCTCGGGGTAGGTGGCGCCCACCACCAGGCCCAGCTGGCCGTTGCGGTTCCACTGCGTCTCGGCGAGATGGGCCAGGTGCTCGAACAGCCGCGGCTGGCCCGGCACGTCGGCCAGGCGCTGCATCTGCCAG
>CBFGPX010000094.1:0-14804 GCA_965650725.1 uncultured Comamonadaceae bacterium
AGCGCGCGCCACTGGTCTTGCGTCAGGTCCACGCCGGTGGGGTTGTGGCAGCAGGCGTGCATCAGCACGACGCTGCGCGCCGGCAGCTGCTTGAAGAAGGCCAGCAGCGCGTCGAAGCGCACGCCGCCGGTGGCGGCGTCGTAGTAGGGATAGGTCTCGCAGACGTGGCCCGAGCCTTCGAACACGGCGCGGTGGTTGTCCCAGGTCGGGTCGGACAGGTAGACCTTGCTGTCCGGGAAGTAACGCTTCAACAGATCGGCGCCCACCTTGAGGCCGCCGCTGGAGCCCACGCCCTGGATGGTCGCGATGCGGCCGGCGGCGATGGCCGGGTGGCGGGCGCCGAACAGCAGCTCCTGCACGGCACTGCGGAAGTTGGCGGCGCCTTCCATCGGCAGGTAGGGCCGGGCGCCGGCCGCCTCGACGACGGCCAGCTCGGCGGCGCGCACCGACGGCAGCATGGGGATGCGGCCGTCGTTGTCGAAGTAGATGCCGATGGACAGGTTGATCTTGTCGGCGCGGGGATCCTTCTGGAAGGCCTCGTTGAGGCTCAGGATGGGATCGCCGGCGTAGGCGTCGACGTGCTGGAACATGGGGCGGACTCCTTTGGGAGCGCGGATTATCCGAGCCAATGAATCCAACGGCCGTGGGGGTGGCTCCAGGCGAGGTGGCGCTCCTGTTCGCGATGGCGCAACGTCCACAGCGTCGCCGATGCGGCGGACTCGCCCGCGGGCAACACGGGCAGCGGCGGCACGGGGCAGCGCTCGGCGCTCAAGGCGGGCAGTTCGCCGCAGATCCAGGGCAGGCCCAGCCGCTCCACCTCGGCGCGCAGCCGCGCCACGTCGGCCGCGTTGAAGTAGTACAGCACCCAGCTGGTCAGCAGCACCGGCTGCACGCCGGCCGGCAGGCCACGCAGCCAGGGTTCGATGGCGGCGATGCAGTCGTCGGCCCGGGTCAGCGCGACCGGCAGCGCCTGCAGCTGCGCCGCCGCACGCGCCAGCCGCTCGCGGCGGCGCGCGTCGTGCGGCCACAGGCAGGCCTGCAGCCAGCGCAGGCCGGCGGGGTCGCCCACGGCGATGGGCGCGGGGTCCAGGCCCGCGCGCTGCGCCAGGCGCCACGCCGCCGCCCCGGGCAAGGGGGCATCGCCCAGCCACAGCGACTCGATCTCGGCCGCCCGGCCGTCGCGGGCGGCGCCGCGCTCGTGCCAGCCGCCGTCGTCGCGGCGGTAGCGCAGCGCGTAGCGGTCCACGCCCAGGTTCAGGCCGGCGCTGCAACCCAGGTCCAGCAAGGCCAGCTCGCCGGCACCGGTCGCGGCGGCCACGGCGCCCAGCGCAGGCCAGAGGGCGGCGCCGCGGGCCACCTCGTTGGTCTGTGTCGCGCGATGGCGCAGGTGCTCGACCAGCGTGGCCCACTCGTGCCGCAGGCAGGCGTCCAGGGCGCCGGCCAGGCCGGCATCGGGCGCACGCGTGCCGCCGGCGCTGGCGTAGTAGGCCGCCAATCCGGGCGCGGCCCCCGCCAGCACGCGTTCGTGCAGCGCCGCCAGCAGCAGGTTGGCCTTGCGCTGCTCGGGCGGTGCTTCGGCCAGCAGCGCGACGGCGCGCTCGTCGTCCGCCGCGGCGGCACACAGCACGGCATACAGCGGCTCCTGCGTGCATTCCTCGCGGCCGAAGCGGCGCAGCAGGTCGGCAAGCGGGGCGTGGTTCATGCGCGCGGCCTCACCGGTAACGCGCCACGATGGCCTGCCAGCGGCCGTCACGGTGCATCGCCTGGAAGGCCTGCTCCAGCTCGGCCTGGCGCGACAGCCACGGCGAGCGGCGCGACAGCACCACGTGCGGCTGCTCTCCGGGCAGCCGCCAGGGCTGCTTGACCAGGCCCAGCGCGGCCTCCCTCAGCAGCAGGTCGCCCTGGCGCTCGGGCAGCACCGCCACGTCCACGCGGCCACGCGCCACCATCTCCAGCGCCGCGCGGTAGTCGCCCACCTCGTGCCTGAGCAGGTGTGGGTCGGTGTCGAAGCCTGCCCCGTAGCGCTTGCCCCGCTGCACGGCGATGCGGAGCCCCCGCAGGTCCAGCAGGCTGCGAACGGGCGCAGCGCCGGGCCGCGTGTAAAAGGCCTTGTCCTCCACCGGCAAGGGCACCTGGCAATAGACCAGGTAGCGCTCGCGCTCCGGCAGGCGCAGCGGGCCCATCATCAGGTCGGCCTCGCCGACCTCCATCATGCGCAGCGCCCGCGCCGAGGGCACCTCGCGGTACTGCAGCGGCCAGCCCAGGCGGCCCGCAGCCTCGTTGAGCAGTTCGTAGTACAGGCCGCCGGCACCGCCGGGCCCGAACACCCGGTAGGGCGGGTCGGCACTGCCCACCACCCGCAACGCCGGAGCCTGGGCCCCGGCCTGCAGCGGCAGCAGCGAGCCCAGCAGCAGCGTCCGGCGGCGCAGCGCGATGCGCCCCGCCGGGAACGGCCTCATGCGGCCAGCGCCGCCTCGATGTCGCCGCGCAGCTTCTCCGGCGCATCGTTGGGTGCGTAGCGCTTGATGACCTGGCCGTCACGGCCGACGAGGAACTTGGTGAAGTTCCACTTGATGGCCTCGGTGCCGAGGAAGCCGGGCTTCTCGCTCTTCAGGAACTTCCACAGCGGATGGGCCTCGGCGCCGTTGACCTTGATCTTGGACATCATCGGGAAGCTGACACCGTAGTTCAGCTCGCAGAAGGACGCGATCTGGTCATTGCTGCCCGGGTCCTGGCCGCCGAACTCGTTGCTGGGGAAGCCGAGGATCACCAGGCCGCGGGGGCCGTAGTCCTGCCAGAGCTGCTCCAGGCCCTTGAACTGCGGCGTGAAGCCGCATTCGCTGGCGGTGTTGACGATGAGCAGCACCTTGCCGCGCTGGGCCGCCAGGTCGGCCGGCTCGCCGGTGATGGAGACGGCCTGGAAGTCGAAGACGCTGTCGCTCATTTGTGCACCCTTCGCGCTACGCGCTGTCCCGCCAGGCGGGAACGTGCTCCTTCGGGCGGCCGTGCGGAGCACGGGAGCCTCCCTAGAAAGTCCATGCCGATGCTACCGCCCGGCGAGCGAGGGTTTGTAGCATGGCGCCGGTCACGCGGCTGGCCTTCCAATCGCGCGAAATTCGAGCCACCCGCCGGGTGGCGCCGGTCAGCAAAACCCGATACGTCATGTTCATGGATCACCTGGCTTGCTTCACCCCGGCCGACCTGGCCGGCCGCACCCCGCCCGACCTCGGCGGCTTCCGCTGGAAGCTGCTGGCGCAGGGGGACTCGTGGTTCTCCAACGCCACGGCCAAGCTCAACGCGCATACCAACCTGCTGCAGGAGCTGGTGTTCAAGGAGAAGACCGCCGCCGTCAACTGCGCCGGCACCGGCAATGCGCTGTCGCACATGGTGGACCTGGAGTCCAGCCCCGACTTCGTCCAACTGCTGACCGGGGCAGGCGCCCCGGTGTGGGACGGGGTGCTGCTGTCGGTGGGCGGCAACGACCTGATCGCCGCCGCGCGCACGCCGGCGCTGAACTGGAATGGCGAGCCCATCCCGCTGGAACTGCGCCTGCTGCGCCGCCAGACCGAATGGGGCCCGCCGTCGGCCGGCGTGGCACGCTACTTCTCCGAGCCCGGCTGGGCCACCTACGCAGAGTACCTGCGTGCCAACGTCAAGCACCTGCTCTCCTTGCGCGACCAGGGCCCGTCGGCGGGCAAGCCGGTGTTCATGCACTGCTACGCCGTACCCATGCCGCGCCCGGCCGGTGCCGAGAGCGCCGACGACCTCGGCGCCGCCAGCGGCCCCTGGCTGTACCCGGCCATGAAGGCCTACGGCGTGCCTGCGGCCGACTGGGCGGCGGTGAGCCGGCTGATGGTCTTCCACCTGGCGCTGCTGCTGAAGAGCATGGCGGCCGACAAGGACGCCTTCCCGGGCCTGTTCGTGTTCGACTCGACGACCGTGCCCCTGGCACTGGCTGCGCCGGGCTCCACCGGCATCAGCGGCGATTGGCACAACGAGATCCACCTGAACCACAGCGGCTGCTTCAAGATCGCCCGCGCCTGGAGCGAGGCCATCGAGATGGTGCTGGACGGCCGCCACCTGATCCAGCCGACCACCGGCCGCAAGGGCCGAACCAAGTAAGACCGCGCCAGCCGGGTGGCGCCCGGCTTACCGGTCCACCGGGGTGACGTGGTCGGAGCGGGCCAGGTCGAGCAGGTGCTCGACCTCTTCCTTGTGCTCCACAAGATTGCGCTGGTGCCAGCGCCTGATGAGCCACATCGTGCCGGCCACGACCACGCCGAAGATGGTGATGGCGCCGAAGGCCGACAGGCCGAAGCGGGTCATGGCCGTGTAGAAGGCGCCCAGGCCCAGGATGCAGGCCTGCTCGTTGAAGTTCTGCACCGCGATGCTGCGACCCGCGCCCATCAGGTTGTGGCCGCGGTGCTGCAGCAGCGCGTTCATGGGCACCACCAGGTAGCCGCCGATGGCGCCCAGCAGGATCAGGAAGGGCGCGGCCACCCAGACGTTGCCGATGACGTTCATGAAGATCACCAGCAGGCCCATCGCGATGCCCAGCGGGATCACCGACGTGGCGCGGTCCAGCCGGCAGTACATGGACGCGACGACCGCGCCCGCCGCCGTGCCCACGGCCACCACGCCCACCAGCGACGAGGCCTGCTGCGTGCCATAGCCCAGCGCCGCGGCGGCCCAGGCCAGCACGATGTAGCGCAGATTGCCGCTGACGCCCCAGAACAGCGTCGTCGTGGCCAGCGAGATCTGGCCCAGCTTGTCCTGCCACAGGCGGCTGTTGCAGGCCGAGAAGTCGCGCACCAGGTCCACCGGGCTGTGCGCCAGCGGCTGCAGCGGCGCCTCGGTGCGCGGGATGCGCAGGTTGAAAAGCGCGGCGACGACGTACAGCGCCACCAGGCTGGCGATGGCCGCCTCGGGGCCGGTGTCGATGCCGGTGTTGATGAACGGCAGGTCGATACCCAGCAACGCGCCGGAGATGCGGTCACCGATCAGCTGGCCGCCCAACAGCACGCCCAGGATGATGGAGGCGATGGTCAGCCCCTCGATCCAGCCGTTGGCCTTGACCAGCTGCGAAGGCGGCAGCAGCTCGGTCAGGATGCCGTACTTGGCCGGCGAATAGGCCGCCGCGCCCAGGCCCACGATGGCGTAGGCGGCCAGCGGGTGGGTGCCGAACAGCATCATCAGACAGCCCACGACCTTGATGCTGTTCGAATAGAACATCACCTTGCCCTTGGGCACCGAGTCGGCAAAAGCGCCCACGAAGGGCGCCAGCACGACGTAGAACAGCGCGAACATGGGCACCAGGGCGGCGCGCTGCCACTCGGCGGAACCGGAGGAACGCAGCAGCTCGACGGCGGCGACGAACAGCGCGTTGTCAGCCAGCGAGCTGAAGAACTGCGCCGACATGATCGTGTAAAAGCCGCGTTTCATCGGTCGGGGCGCAATCCTGGACAGTCTCTTCTGCTTGTAGCTCTTGGGCCGGCAAAGCGGGGCGGCGCGGGTTTATAGCACGCGTGCCGGCGGCCTCGCTGTCGCCTGCCGGGCGCGCAAAATGCCGGCATGCCCCGCCCCATCGAAGCCCTCATCCACACCGACGCCCTGGCGCACAACCTCGCCCGTGCCCGCGCACAGGCGCCCGACGCCCGGGTCTGGGCCGTCGTGAAGGCCAATGCCTACGGCCACGGCATCGAGCGCGCCTTCGAGGGCCTGCGCGCCGCCGACGGCTTCGCGCTGCTGGACCTGGCCGAGGCCGAACGGCTGCGCGCGCTGGACTGGCGCGGCCCCATCCTGCTGCTGGAGGGCGTGTTCGAGCCGCGCGACCTGGAGCTGTGCTCGCGGCTGAAGCTGTGGCACGCCGTGCACTGCGAGCAGCAGATCGACTGGCTGGCCATGCACAAGACGCACGAACCGCACCGCGTGTTCCTCAAACTGAATTCGGGCATGAACCGGCTGGGCTTCACGCCCACCGCCTTCCGCGCCGCCTACGCGCGGCTGGAGGCGCTGCCGCAGGTTGACGAGATAGCCCTGATGACGCACTTCTCCGACGCCGACGCGCTGCGCCAGGGCGTGGACGGCATCGCCCACCAACTGGCCGCCTTCGGGGCGGCCACCGAGGGCCTGGCCGGCGAACTGAGCATCGCCAACAGCGCTGCGACGCTGCGCCACCCGTCGCGCACGGCGCTGGACTGGGTGCGCGCCGGCATCATGAGCTACGGCGGCGTGCCCGACTACCCCGAGCACGACGCCGCCCACTGGGACTTGCGGCCGGCGATGACGCTGCGCTCGCGCGTCATCGGTGTGCAGCAGCTGCAGCCGGGCGACACGGTGGGTTACGGCAGCGCCTTCACGGCCGAGCGGGCGACGCGCGTGGGCATCGTCGCCTGCGGCTATGCCGACGGCTACCCGCGCCACGCGCCCACCGGCACGCCGGTGCTGGTGGACGGAGCGAGGACCCGCACGCTGGGCCGGGTCAGCATGGACATGCTGGCCGTGGACCTGACCGAGCTGCCGGCCAGCGGCTTCGGAAGCGAAGTGACGCTGTGGGGCGAAGGCCCGCACGCCAGCCGCCTGCCCATCGACGAGGTGGCCCAGGCGGCCGGCACCATTGGCTATGAGCTGATGTGCGCCGTCGCTCCGCGCGTGCCGATCCGCAATGCCTGAACTGAACTGGTCGCCGCGGCCGGACGAGCTTGAGTTCGACGCCATCCGCGCCAGCGGCCCGGGCGGCCAGAACGTCAACAAGGTCAGCAACGCGGTCCACCTGCGTTTCGACATCCGCGCCTCCAGCCTGCCGGACGCCGTCAAAGCGCGGCTGCTGAACTGGGCCGACCAGCGCATCACATCGGACGGCGTCGTCGTCATCAAGGCACAGGACTCGCGCAGCCTGGAGCGCAACCGGGCGGACGCCGTCGCGCGCCTCATCGAGCTGGTGCGGGCCGCCGCCCATGTGCCCAAGGCACGGCGGGCGACCAAGCCGACCTATGGCTCGCAGCAGCGCCGGCTGGAGGGCAAGGCCAAGCGCAGCAGTGTCAAGGCCGGGCGGCGTTGGGGCGGTGATTATTAGGTGAGGCGGGGCGGCGTAGCAGGACGACTGCTTCGGGCTGGTTACCGCCGTTCGTGGAACACCTCGCGGCCGGCAGCTATCGACCCGTTGCGGACCTTCGACTTCGTGAACTGGAGGTCTAGAAGCGGTCGCGCAACTGCCAAGGTAAGTGGTGCCGGAGCCGAAGGCGTAGGGCACCGACACTGGCCATGAAAATGGCACGGGCGACTCAGGGAAGGGCTTCCGCGAAGGCTATAACGACCTCCCGGGCGAGCTCCTCGATGCTGCGGTGCCGATCGGCCGCGGCAGCTTCTCCGTCACCGAGAGGTTCGTGGCGATACTTCAACTCCGCCCACGAGTAGTAGTCCTGCTCCGCGACGGCCGCGACCTCCTCGGGACGCAGCCGGATGAACGGGTCAATGCTCTCCATGGCGTCGAGGCGCTCAGGGGCGAACTCGCCCTTCGCGCGATATGCCGCCACCTTGGCAGTCCGCCATTGCAGATCCCGTTGTTGGTTCTGAGGCCATTGCGCGTAGTCCACAAGCTGATATCCGCGGCCATTCAACAGCTCGCTCACGAAAAGCGAGCAGGTCAGCCCCGGATCGTCGTCGGCGTCGTCGAACTTATAAACGCCGTCCGCGTCGAACGACCCCAACACCGCAAACCAGTCCATGCCGTATTTGATACGGGGCATCTTTCCCTCGTTCAGAAAGGTGCTGAGGTAGCTGGCGAACACCGTCGCGTTGGGCTCATCGAGGCCGATCTCCGCGTGGAAATACGGCTTCGTCGGCTTCAACACGTCGCTGATGATTTTGTTGTCGGTGACGAAATGGAACTCGCGCGTCTGGCCGGCGGGGTCGACGAACAGCAAGCCCACATGGTTGGGCTCCGCCTTGCCAGGTCTGGCAGGTCCGGGGCCAGGGCCCTTCAGGAAGACGCCGACCAGCTTGCCATTCTTTTTGTAATCGGCTGCCGCCTCATTGAGCAGCGCGAACTTCGTTGCCATCGACATCCAAGCCCTTCATGACGCGAGACGGATTCATTTCCTTCTTCTCGAACACGACACGGGTTCGCCGCTCGAGGCTGCGCCAGTTAGGGATGGAGTGCCGCTGATTGAACAAGGACCTGAGCACGGCAAGGAGGTGATACGGATGCGCGTTCTCAACGTCGACTTTGCCAAGATCCTTCGAGAGCTCGGCAGGGCCGCTGACTTCGAGGCGGTCAAGCAGAAGCGACAAAGTCTTGGTGATCTCCGCGATCTCCTTGGTCCGAGCGCCATGCAGGTGCGTCAACCACTCCGCCTCCAACGCGGACGAGTCGCCGTTGGCGACGCGGGGCGCCACGCCCTCAATCTTGGCGAAGTATTCGAACCAGATCGCGTTGAGCGATCGGCCATGGGCAAACTTCACCGCGAGCTCCGTGGCGAATTCGCGGCCGCTGTTGGAGGTGTGCTGCTGCGCGGGGGCCGGCGCCGCATACTTCGCAAGCTTCGACGGCTTCGGTGCCTCGGTGCGAGCTAGGTCCATGACTTCGGCGATGTCGAACCCGCGCCCGAAGAACACACGGCGCGCGTTGGCCGGTTCAAATTGGCGTAGGGCCGAGGGCATTGTGCAGGGTCTCCGTTATGCAGCGGCGAAACAGGGCGTCAGCGTTGCCGTGCAGGGCTTCCAGATTCTCCGAGGTCTTTCCGGGACTCAGATCGTAAGACGAAGAGTCGCGGAAGAAGTCCGAATCGATCAGAAAGGCGGTCTGCGGCTCGGCATCAGCCGACCTGAGCATTGTGCTCTGGACAAGCAGTCCGCATTCATCGAGCCGCAACGTGGCTTGCGATGCTTGTTGAATATGAGCCTCATCGGCGACTGTTAAAGGCTCTTCCAAGAAATTTTCGACCGCGAATACGCCCGAGACGAACGGCGTGAGGAGCTGGCTCCAGGGCGTGCCCTGCAGTCCAAGATTCTCCCTGACGATCAAATCCTTGTATCGAAGCCCGATTCTGGCCGGCGCAGCTTCGGGGTAGATATCCAAGAAGCCGAAGAACGCCTCGAGCGCCTGCTCCTTGAACCTCTCCCAACGCTCGTAGACCTCGCAACTGAAGGAGACGAAGTCAGCGCTGACCGAAACCTTGGTCCGTTCGTCCGCAGAGATGAAATGGTAGATCTTCCCGGCGGCGGGCGTGGGAACCTGGTCGACCGCTCCGGGCTGCCCGGGGCCGACGACGACTTGGAAGGAGGCGACTTGCTCCTCGATCAGCTTCGGGTACTTCGCGGCGAACTTCTGCTGGAAGGCATCTGGCGCGCCCGTGACCAAGCGCAGCACGCGTTCGAAACGAATCTGGCACAGGACCTCGACCAGCGGGTTGTGCTTGTAGACGACGCGTTTGGGGTCGGACTGCCTGATTTTCATAGTCTTCTCGTCCGGGATTCTCACTCACCGGCAAAAGCCGTGCAACGCGGCGCGGCCGAGCTCAGCGCTCGACGGTCGATCCAGGAGCTTTGAGCTAGGCAACCGCCGAACGGATCTGCTTTCTGTTTTTCGAGCCATTCGGAGCGTTAGTCTCTAGGTGTTTCAACCCCCGTATCTCATCGCTTCGCCAGAGGGCGGAGCTGGTCTTCCCCAAAACCGCCGTCCGCGACCGGCCGCTTGTGGCCGACAACAGCCAGCCAGAACATTAACCTTGATCGGCAGCAGTCCTCCTTTCCCGATTCCCGGCCCGATCCGTGACATCCACCCGGCGACCCGACCAGCCGGAGAGCCGTGAAAACCCGCGCCCTGGAATAATTTGCCACGCGCGCGGCTCCGTTCCGTGTCCATGCGACGGCGCTGGCGTTGCCGCCGAGCAGCCGAGCAGCCGATCCCGTCTGCGCATGGCTCCAGGCCGGGCGGCTCCTGCGCGGTGCCCGCCGCGCCGATTCCCCCACCGTCCATGGTTCTCGATCCCTTCACCCTGCTCGTCCTCACCACGGCCATGGCCGCCGCCTCGGCGCTGTACCTGACCGTGGAATGGAGCAGCGTGCGCGAACGCTCGCTGCTGCTGTGGAGCGCAGGGTTCGCCGTCATCGCCGTGGGCTGCGTGCTCGCGCTGCTGCGTTCCCGCGGCCATGTGCTGATCGGCATCTGGTTCTCCAACGGCCTGCTGATCGGCGCCCATTGGCTGTTCCTGGCCGGTGTCGCAGGGTTCACGCGCGTCCGGCTGTCGCGCGCCTGGTGGCTGCTGGCCGGCGTCTGGATGGCGATGCTGTTGCTGCCCGACCGGCCCTGGTGGTCCAAGGCGATGCTGGGCATCCAGTCGCTGCTGATCGCCGGCATCACCTTGCGCGCCAGCCTGCTGCTGCGCCCGCACGGCGGCGCGCTGAACGTGGGCGCGGCGCAGCTGCGCTTCGTCCTGCTGGCGCACGGCCTGTTCTACCTCGCGAAGGCCGCCTCGGCCATGGTGCCGGACGCCTTCGTCAACCTGGCCAGCTTCCGCGGCGAGGTGATCCTGGTCTCGCTGGTGGAAGGCGTGATGGCGATCATGCTGCTGGCGATGTCCATGACCGGCACCGAGCGCCATCGCCGCGAGGAGCGCATCGCGGAGATCGCCGCCCGCGACCCGCTCACCGCGCTGGACAACCGCCGCGCGCTCTATTCGCGCGCACCGGTGCTGCTGGAGCAGGCCTCGCCGGCCAGCCCCGGCGCGCTGCTGCTGATCGACATCGACCACTTCAAGCAGGTCAACGACCTGCACGGCCATGACGCCGGCGACCGCCTGCTGGTCACGCTGAGCGACCTCATCCGCGGCGCGCTGCCCCACGGCGCGCTGGCCGCGCGGCTGGGCGGGGACGAGTTCGTGATCCTGCTGCGCGGCGTCTCCGCCACCGCCGCGCAGGCGCTGGGCCGGGCCTTGCGCGAGGCGTTCGCGCAGCAGGCCCGCGCGATGTTCTCGACGCCGGAGCCGGTGTCCCTGAGCATTGGCGCGACCTTGTTCGACCAGCCCGACACGGAACTGTCGGACTGTCTCAAGCGGGCCGACGACGCCCTTTATGCGTCCAAGCGCAAGGGACGAGACCGGATGGAACTCGCCCCGTTGCCGACGCAGAACATCGCCGCTAACCCGTCCGCCGTGTTGCGACGAACAGGCTGACCAGGCACAGCACCATGCCGCCGATGGCCAGCGGCGTCGCCTGCCAGCCCTCCAGCGTGGCCGACACCATCAGCGCGATGACCGGCACCATGACGCCCACCAGCGCCGCCTGCGCCGGCCCGGTGCGCTCGGCCAGCCGGAAATACAGCGTGAATGCGACGACCGAACCGAACACGGCGAGGTACAGCAGGCTGGCCAGGTAGCTGGGCGTCCAGTCGAAGGACAGGCCGCGTCCGCTCGCCAGCGATGCCAGCAGCAGGAAGGCCGCGCCGTAGCCCATGCTCCAGGCCAGCACCGGCACCAGCGGCAGGCCGCGACGCTGCAGCGCCAGCGTGAAGAAGCCGCCCACGCAGGCCGCCACGACGGCGAAGAAGCTCAGGCCCAGGCCCAGCAACGCGTCGGGCCGTTCGCCGGTGGCCGCCAGCTCCGGCCAGAAGATCAGCGCCACGCCCAGCACCGCGCCGCTGGACGCGGCCAGGAAGCGCCGGCTGACCGGCTGGCGCCACAGCAGCCAGGCCGCCAGCGCGTTCATGAACACCAGCAGGCAGAACAGCACCGCCACCAGGCCGCTGGGCACGTAGCGCTCGGCCTCGTAGACCGCCCAGTAGTTGCCGGCGTACTGGATGACGCCGGTCGCCAGCGCATAGGCGTGCGCGTAGCGCGGCAGGCCCAATGGCACACGGCGCCAGCGGGCCAGCGCCGCCAGCAGCAACGCCGACAGCGCGAAGCGCCAGCCCACCGACGCCAGCACCGGCACCGTGGAGGCCAGTTGGTACAGGATGACGTGCCAGGTGCTGGCCCAGATCAGCACCGGAGCCAGAAAGAGCAGCCAGGTGGGCAGGCGGCGGGCGTCGTCGCCTGCCATCAGCTCGTGCGCTTGAACGTGGCGAGCAGCATGCCGGCGCCGACGAACAGGCCGCCGAACACGCGGTTCAGCGTCTTGATGTGGCTCTCGCTCTTCAGCGCCGACAGCACGCGCGCGGCCAGCGCCGTGTAGCCGGCCATGACGACCAGGTCCGTGAACGCCAGCGTCGCACCGATGACCAGGTACTGCGGCCCCAGCGGCACGTGCAGGTCCAGGAACTGCGGCACGACGGCCAGCAGGAAGACCGTGCCCTTGGGATTGACCGCGTTGATGCCCCAACCACGCAGCACCAACTGCCGGCGCGTGACCTGCGCCGTGCCGTCGTCCGCCGCGGCCAGCGGCTTGGCCGGCGCGCGCCATTGCTGCACGCCCAGGTAGACCAGGTAGGCCACACCGGCCCACTTGACGATGGCGAAGCCCAGCGACGAGGTCGCGATCAATGCGCCCAGGCCCACGCTGACCAGAACGACCTGCGTCAGGATGCCCAGGATGAGGCCCATCGTCATGAAGTAGCCGCGCTTGAAGCCGTGGCTCAGCCCCGCGCTCATCGCCGCGACGGCGCCCGCGCCGGGCGAGATGCTGATGGCCCAGGACGCCGCGAAGAACGCCAACCACACCGAGAAATCCATGACCGGCTCCATCGCCAACTGCTGGGAGCACAGTGTCCCACGCGGCCCGCGGCGGCGCTGGCGCGGGCATATTCACCACGGCCGGCTCAGGCCCCCCGCCCAGAATCGCCGCATGCAGCGAGACGCCCAGCCCTCCGTCGAACGCCAGATCCTCAGCACGCGCCGCTGGCTGAAGACGCACCGCTGGCTGCGCCTGCACGTGGGCCTGATCGCGCTGTGCTGTCTGGGCTGTCTGTGGCTCAGCGGCGCGCTGCTGCGCGGGGCCGGCGTGGACACGCTGTCGCTGCGATTCGGGCTCAGCCTGGCGGTCTGCTACGTGGTCTACCTGGGCCTGCTGCGGCTGTGGGCGGCCTGGCTGCTGAGCCGCGAGGACGATGCGCTCGATGCCGTCGAGATCGGCGTGGACGTGGTCGACGCGGGCCACGGCCTCGGCGACGCCGCCGGCCCGGCCATCGAGGCCGCAGGCAGCCTGGACGAGGGTGCCCTCGTGCTGCTGCCCATCGTGGCGCTGGTCGGCATGGCGCTGGCGCTCGCGGCGCTGCTGGGCGCGGGGGTCACGCTGTTGTTCGGCGTGGAGGTGCTGCTGGCGGTGTCGGTCGAGGTCGCGCTGGCGGCCTTCGCGGCCGGCCTGGCATGGCGGCACCAGCGCCAGTTCGAGCGCGGCGGCTGGCTGCGCTGCGCACTGCGCCATACGTGGGCCGGCGCCCTGGCCTTGCTCCTTGCCGGCGTGGGGCTGGGCGCAGCCCTCGATCACTGGATGCCCCAGGCCGAGTCGCTGCCGCATGCCGTCAGGATCTGGCGCACGCCATGACGACAATCGCCGCATGGCCACGAACAAAAGCATCTACACCTGCGCCGAATGCGGCGGCACCAGTCCGCGCTGGCTGGGCAAGTGCCCCCACTGCAACGCCTGGAACACGCTGACCGAAACCGCCGCCGAACCCAGCGGCGGCGCCAAGAACCGCTACCAGTCGCTGGCGCGCAGCCAGCCGGTGGCGACGCTGAGCGAGATCGAGGCCAGCGACTTCGAGCGCACGCCCACCGGCCAGGAGGAACTGGACCGCGTGCTGGGCGGCGGCATCGTGGCCGGCGGCGTCGTGCTGATCGGCGGTGACCCGGGCATCGGCAAGTCCACGCTGCTGCTGCAGGCGGTGGAGTCGCTGTCGCAGACCGTGAAGGTCTTGTATGTGACCGGCGAGGAAAGCGGCGCGCAGGTGGCGATGCGCTCGCGCCGGCTGGGCCTGGCCGGCGACAAGGTGCGCGTGCTGGCCGAGATAGCGCTGGAAAAGATCCTGGCCACCATCGAAGCCGAAGAGCCGGACTTCTGCGTCATCGACTCCATCCAGACGCTGTATTCCGAGCAGCTGTCTTCCGCGCCCGGCTCGGTCGCCCAGGTGCGCGAGTGCGCCGCGCAGCTGACGCGCACGGCCAAGGCGCGCGGCTGCGCGATGGTGCTGGTGGGCCACGTCACCAAGGAAGGGGCGCTGGCCGGCCCGCGCGTGCTGGAACACATCGTCGACACGGTGCTGTATTTCGAGGGCGACACGCATTCCAGCTTCCGGCTGGTGCGCGCCATCAAGAACCGCTTCGGCGCCGTCAACGAGATCGGCGTGTTCGCGATGACGGAAAAGGGCCTGAAGGGCGTGGCCAACCCCAGCGCCATCTTCCTGTCCACGCACACCGAGCCGGTGCCGGGCAGCTGCGTGCTGGTCACGCTGGAGGGCACGCGGCCGCTGCTGGTGGAGCTGCAGGCGCTGGTGGACAGCGGCGGCGTCAGCCCGCGGCGGCTGTCTGTCGGCCTGGACCGCGACCGGCTGGCCATGCTGCTGGCCGTGCTGCACCGCCATGCCGGCGTGGCCACGGGCGACCAGGACGTGTTCGTCAACGCGGTGGGCGGCGTGCGCATCACCGAGCCGGCAGCCGACCTGGCGGTGCTGCTGGCAATTCAAAGCTCGCTGCGCGGCCGGGCGCTGCCCAAGGGCTTCATCGCCTTCGGCGAGATCGGCCTGGCCGGCGAGGTGCGCCCCGCGCCGCGCGGCCAGGAGCGGCTGAAGGAGGCCGCCAAACTGGGCTTCAGCGTCGCCGTGGTGCCCAAGGCCAATGCACCCAAGAAGGCCATCGAGGGGCTGACCATCC
>CBFGPX010000095.1:0-14670 GCA_965650725.1 uncultured Comamonadaceae bacterium
CCCAGGCGGTTGTCGAAGCCGAAGCTGTACAGGTGTGGGCCCTCGACCTGGCGGCCCACCACCACGGTGGGCACGCCGGCCGTCAGCCGGGTCAGCACCTCGTCGGGCAGGCGGCCGGCCAGCACGATGATGCCGTCCACGCGGCGCGACAGCAGCGCCTCGATGGCTTTGCGTTCGTCGTCCTCGTGCCAGTTGCCGGACACGAACAGCGGGATGTAGCCGGCCCGCTCCAGCTCGCGCTCGATGCCCAGCAGCGCCTCGCCGTAGAAGGGGCTGGAGATGATCTGCGTGACGACGCCGATGGTCAGCGTCTTGCCGCCGGCCAGGCCGCGCGCCACCGGGTTGGGGCGGAAGCCCAGCTCGCGGATGGCGGCCTGCACCGCCTCCTTCTTGGCCTCGCTGACCGCGGCCGTGCCGTTCAGGATGCGCGACACCGTGCTGGGCGACACGCCGGCCAGTTCGGCCACCTGTTCCAGCGTGACGACGCCGTCGGGGCGACTTGAAGGCGCTTTCTTGGTGGAGGTGTTCGATTCGTTCATCGGCGGCGGGCGGTTGCGCGAGTGTAGGCGCGACCGTGCGGGTCGTCGCTTGCGGGCGGGAGGGCCGGCGCGGCAGGCCGGGCGCAGTGCTCGGGGGAGGGTGGCGGGCCGGCCTTCGTCATGGGTGGTCCTAGGGTTTGTGCGGCTTGGGGTGCGATGCCAGGTCGGGTCACAATTGTGAAAGCGCTTTCAAATCATGTCCAGCACTCATCTTCTCCCTCGCCGCCAGTTGCTGGTCGCCGCCCTGGGCGGCGTGTCCAGCGGGCTGCTGGGCACGGGCGCCGTACACGCCGCGACGGAGCGCCGGCCGCTGACCGTGGCGGCCTTTCCGCTCGTTGACGTCATCGCCAAGGACTTGCTGAAGAGCTGGAGTCGCAGCCACCCCGACGTGCAGGCCCAGGTCATCAGCCGGCAGTACGACGACCACCACACCGCCATGACGACGGCGCTGTCGACCTCGGGCCATCTGCCCGATGTCATCGCGCTGGAAAGCAGCTACCTGGGCCGCTTCTCGCTGGGCTCGGGGCTGGAGGACTTGTCGGCCCCGGCGTTCGGCGCCGAGCGCTTCAAGGACAGCTTCACGCCATTCGCCATCGAGACGGCACGCAACCGCCAGGGCGCCATCGTGGCCTTGCCCAGCGACATCGGCCCCGGCTCGCTGTTCTACCGCGTGGACCTGCTGGCTCAGGCGGGCCTGAAGGAAGACGACCTGACGCGCTCCTGGGAGAGCTACGTCGATGCCGGCATCCAGCTCAAGGCCAGGACGGGCGCCTACCTGATCGGTGACGTGCGGCTGCTGAAGGACATCATCGTGCGCGGCGGCACGCCGGCGGGCGAGGGGCAGTTCGTCGACAACCAGGGGCGGGCGCAGATCACGTCGCCGCGCTTCGTGCGCGCCTTCGAGCTGGCTAAGCGCGTGCGTCAGCTGGGCCTGGATGCGCGCGTGGAGGTCTGGCAGAACGACTGGGCCGAGATGCTCAAGCGTGGCCGCCTGGCCACGGAGATGTCCGGCGGCTGGATGGCCGGCCAGATGGCCAACTGGGTTGCCCCCAACACCGCCGGCAAGTGGCGCGTGGCTCAGCTGCCCGAGAACACCTACTGCTCCTACGGCGGCACCTACTACGCCATCCCGCGCCGCTCGGCGCCGGAGCGCAAGCAACTGGCCTGGCAACTGGTCCAGCAGCTGACGCTGGACCGCCAGCGCCAGCTGGAGGCCTTCAAGTCGCAGGACGCCTTCCCCGCGCTGCTTGCCGCGCAGGAGGGCCCGTTCTTCGACCAGCCGCTGCCCTTCCTCGGCGGCCAGAAGGCGCGCCAGCTGTGGCGCGACGCGGCCCGCCGCATCCCCGTCGTCAAGATGCACAAGCAGCACAAGTTCGCCGACGAGGTCATCAACGCCGAACTCGACAACGTGCTGGAGTACGGCAAGCCCATCGCCCAGGCGCTGCAAGACGCGCAGGCGCTGGTCGTCCACAGGGCCAACCGATGAGATTGCGCATCCCCGCCCGCTGGGCGCCCTACATCCTCGTCAGCCCCTTCCTGATCCTGTTCGCGGTCTTCAGCCTGTTCCCGCTGCTGTTCTCGCTGTGGCTGGCCTTCCAGTCCTGGGAGCCCACCAGCGGACTGGACTCCATGCAGTTCGTCGGGGCGGACAACTTCGTCTTCGCGCTGACCGACGGCTGGTTCTGGAAGTCGCTGAAGAACACGCTGTGGCTGGCCGTCGCCACGGGCGTGCCGCAGCACCTCGTCGCCATCCCGCTGGCCGTGTTCCTGCACCAGGCCTTTGGCCGCTGGCGCGGCCTGTTCTCGGGCGCCTACTTCCTGCCCTACATCACGTCCACGGTCGCCATCGCGATGCTGTTCGGCTCGCTGTTCTCGACGGACTACGGCATGGTGAACCAGGCGCTGCACGCGATGTTCGGCACCGAGAACATCAACTGGATGCGCTCGCCCGAGGCCATCAAGCCGGCCGTCGCCATCGTCGTGTTCTGGCGCTACGTGGGCTTCAACCTGGTGCTGTACCTGGCGGCGCTGCAGACCATCCCGCACGACCTCTACCAGGCCGCCAAGCTCGACGGTGCCGGCCGCTGGCAGCAGTTCCTGCGCATCACGCTGCCGGGCTTGAAGCCCATGATCCTGTTCGGCGTGACGCTGTCCGTCATCGGCGGGCTGCAGCTGTTCGAGGAGCCCTTCATCCTCACCAACGGCAAGGGCGGCGCCGACCAGCAGGCGATGACGGTGGGCATCTACCTCTACCGCCTGGCCTTCGACTTCAGCGACTTCGGCGGCGCCAGCGCGCTGGCCTGGATCATGTTCGGCATCATCGCGCTGCTGACCTGGCTCACGAACAAGGCGTTCGCGGAAAGGCAGGTCAGGCCGTGAAGCAGACGTCCAAGCTGATGGCCTACGCCATCGTCGGCGTCGGCGCGCTGTTCATGCTGGCGCCGTTCTACTTCATGTTCGTGTTCGGCACGCAATCGCGCACCGACATCTTCAACGTGCCGCCACCGCTGTGGTTCAGCGACGAGCTGCTCAACAACCTCAAGGTGCTGACGACGCGGCTGCCGTTCTGGAAGAACGTCGGCTGGAGCCTCTACGTGGGCCTGATGTCCACGGCGCTGACGCTGCTGTTCTGCTCCATGGCCGGTTACGCGTTCGCGATGCTGGAGTTCCGCTTCAAGCGCGCGCTGTTCGCGCTGGTCATGGCCACCATGATGGTGCCGGCCTTCATGAACATGATCCCGATGTTCATGGTCATGGATGCGCTGGGCTGGATAGACACGCACCGTGCGCTCTACCTGCCCGGCGCGGCCAGCGCCTTCGGCATCTTCCTGATGCGCCAGTTCGCGGCCTCCACCGTGCCCAAGGAGCTGCTGAACGCCGCGCGCATCGACGGTGCCAGCGAACTGGGCATCTACTGGCGCATCGCGCTGCCGCTGATGAAGCCGGCGCTCGGCACGCTGGGGCTCATCACCTTCATCAGTTCATGGAACAACTTCATGAACCCGCTGATCGTCATGCGCACGGCCGAGAACTACACGCTGCCGCTGGCGCTGCGCAGCCTGTTCAGCACCACCTCCACCGAATGGGGTGCGCTGATGGCCGGGTCGGCCATCGCGACGCTGCCGCTCATAGTCCTCTTCGTCATCTCGTCGCGCCAGCTGATCGCGGGCCTCACCGCAGGCGCCGTCAAGTGAATCTCATGTCCCAACATCTCCTGCATCGCCAGTTCCCTTCCAACTTCGTCTGGGGCGTCGCCACCAGCAGCTTCCAGATCGAAGGCGCGGCCTTCGAGGACGGCAAGGGCGAGTCCATCTGGGACCGCTTCTGCAAGCAGCCCGGCGTCATCGCCGACGCCAGCAACGGCCACATCGCCTGCGACCACTACCACCGCCTGGACGAAGACCTGGACCTGATCGCCTCGCTGGGCGTCAACGCCTACCGCTTCTCCATCGCCTGGCCGCGCGTGCAGGCGCTCGGCCATGGCGAGTTCAACCCCAAGGGCCTGGACTTCTACGAGCGCCTGGTCGACGGTCTGCGACGCCGCGGCATCCAGCCCTGGGCCACGCTGAACCACTGGGACCTGCCGCAGGGCTTGCAGGACCGCGGCGGCTGGAACGACCGCGACACGGTGCACCGCTTCGTCGACTACGCGCGCCACGTGCAGGCGCGCCTCGGCGACCGCATCGCCGGCCTGACCACGCACAACGAGCCCTGGGTCGTCGCCACGCTGGGCCATGAGCAAGGCATCTTTGCCCCCGGCATCAAGAACCGCAGGATCGCCACGCAGGTGTCGCACCACCTGCTGCTCAGCCATGGCCTGGCCATGCAGGCGCTGCGTGCCGATGGCGCCAAGAGCCAACTGGGCATCGTGCTCAACCTCAGCTCCTGGGTGCCCGCCACGGCCATGCCCGCCGACATCGCCGCCGCGCGGCTGGCCGACGCCCATGGCCGCCGCTGGTACACCGACCCGCTGTTCAAGGGCCGCTACCCCGAGGACGCGCTGGCCGACCTGGGCGCCGACGCGCCCGTCGTGCAGGCGGGTGACATGGACGTCATCGCGCAGCCCATGGACTACCTGGGCGTCAACTACTACACGCGGGCCGTCATGTCGGCCAGCGGCGAGGTCTGGGACGCCAAGGCGCGCGGCCTGCCCGTGTCGGACATGGGCTGGGAGATCTACCCCCAGGGCCTGACCGACCTGCTCGTGGGGCTGAAGAACGACTACGCCAACCTGCCTGCCGTCTACATCACCGAGAACGGTGGCGCCTTCCCTGACGCTCGGCTGCAGGCCGGCCGCGTGCAGGACGACGACCGCATCGCCTACCTGCGCACCCACATCGCCGCCGTGGCCGACGCCATGCAGCAGGGCGTGCCCATGGCCGGCTACATGGTCTGGAGCCTGATGGACAACTTCGAATGGGCCAGCGGCTACCTGAAGCGCTTCGGCATCGTCCACGTGGACTACGAGACGCTCGCGCGCACGCCCAAGGCCAGCGCCGACTGGTACCGCGCCTTCCTCGCCGACTGGCGGGGCTGACATCCGATCACGACAACTGGAGACAACCATGCAAGAGATCACCCGCGCGCCGAGCCCGTGGCGCGGCATGCTGCCCCTGCTCGCCGCCGCGCTGACGGCCTGTGGCGGTGGCGGCGCTGCCGTCGCTGCGCCGACGCCCGCACCGGCGCCGGCAACTCCCGGCAACTGGACGCTGGTGTGGAGCGACGAGTTCAACGACGCCGCCGGCACCGTGCCCAAGGCCGCGACCTGGAACTACGACCTCGGCAACGCCGAGAACAACGGCTGGGGCAACCGCGAGCACCAGTACTACACGTCCAACGCGCGCAACGCGCAGACCGACGGCAACGGCATGCTGGTCATCACCGCCGAGAAGGCCGCCAACCCCGGCCCCTGCTGGCACGGCAAGCCCTGCGAGTACACCTCGGCGCGCATCCACACCAACAACAAGGTCAGCTTCACCTACGGCAAGGTCGAGGCGCGCATGAAGCTGCCCACCGGCAAGGGCGTCTGGCCGGCCTTCTGGACGCTGGGCACCGACATCGCCACCAACCCCTGGCCCGCTTCGGGCGAGATCGACATCATGGAGTTCGTGCCGCAGACGCCCAACTCCACCTACGGCACGCTGCACGGCCCGGGCTACTCCGGTGCACAGGGCATCGGCAAGCCGGTCGACCTCGGCGCCCCGGTGGTGAACGACTTCCACACCTACACCATCATCAAGCGGCCCAACGAGATCGTCTGGTACGTCGATGGCAAGGAGTTCCACCGCCTGACGCCAAGCAGCCTGCCGGCCGGCGGCAAGTGGGTGTTCGAGAAGCCCTTCTTCGTCATCCTGAACCTGGCCATCGGCGGCGAGTGGCCCGGCCCGCCGGACGCGACGACGCCGCAGTCCGCCAAGATGCTGGTGGACTGGGTGCGGATCTACAAGGAGAACTGATCGCAAGGCCCGCCGGCGGCGTCTGGTGGGCCCTGTGTCGACCACCGGCGCGTCGGGCCACTGCGGGCACCGGCCACCGGCGCCTTCAAGCCGCCCGCATCGCTGCCGCACCATGCCTCGTCTGCTCTACGCCTTGACCTTGATCGCCGGCCTGCTCGGCACGCCGGCTGCGTTTGCTGCCGAAGTGAAGCTGCCCTTTGGCAGCCTCGCCACCCCCGACGGCGTGACGTTGCTGAACCGCGAGGAGAAGCCCGACAAGGCCGGCAAGCCGGCGGGCATGGCCGTGCTGTCGCGCACCGACGACCCGAAGGCCATCTTCATCCTCGTGTGGAACTACGCCGAGCCCGACCCCGCCAGGCCCTACGACCCGCTGGACGGCGCGGTCAAGATCGGCAATCCCTTCGACAAGAGCCTGACCCGCGAGGCCGCCAAACCGGCGATGGTGGGCGGCGTCGAAGGCGGTCGCTACGAGGGCAAGCTGCCCAACGGGCAGCGTGCCGTCAGCTACGTGGTGGTCAAGGACGGCCACCGCCTCGTCGTGCTGCTCAAGGGGCCGCCGGGCAGCCCCTACAAGGAGCTGACCGATGCCTTCGCCAAAGCCGTCGAGGGCTTTGCCTGGGAGGCGCCGGCCGCGCAGTGAGGGCTGCCGCCGGTCAGACGCCGTCCAGCTTCACCGTGACGCCGCTGGCCGTGTAGTTGGTCGTGACCTTGCTGTAGCCGGCGACCGTCACCGCGGTGAAGCGGCCGCCGCGCTGGCCGCCGGTGGCCAGCACCGTCAGCGTGTCGCCCACGGCGGGCTTGTAGCTGCCGGCGAACGCGATGCTCAGCGTGCCGTCGACGATGACGGCGTTGCCGCCCACCTTGAGGCTGCCGTTCGTGGCGTTGCTCATCACCAGCTTCAGCGTGCCACCGACCTGCGTGAAGGCGCCGCCGATGTTGAGCGTGCCCTGGGCCGCGCTTTCCAGCGTGCCGCCCTTCAGGTAGACGTCGCCGGTGCCCAGTGCCGCCGTCGAGTCCGCTGCCAGCGTGCCGGCCGTGACCACCGTGCCACCACTGAAGGTGTTGGCGCCGGCCAGGCGCAGCGTGCCGGTGCCGGCCTTGCTGAGCCGGCCCTTGCCGGCGATGTCGTTGCGCCAGCTGTCGGTGGCCGAGAAGCCGCCGAGGCCGGCGTCCATCGTCACCGCCACGTCGCCGTTGAACGCGCCGTAGCCATCGGCTGCGGCGAACAGGTTCAGCCGGCCCCAGCCTTCGCCGTCGTTGCCCAGCGGGTAGCCGGAGTCCAGCGCGGTGGTCTTCAACACCACACGGCGCTGCTCGGCGCTGAGGTAGGGCAGGCGCGTTTCCAGCAGCACCTCGGCGCCCTTGGGCACCGTGGCGGCCACGCCGGCGGCGCCGGTGCGAGCCAGGCCGTAGCTCATGCGTTGCAGGTAGGCCGCCCGGTTCGCGGCCCGGCTTGAGAACCGGTCGAAGTCCGCGCTGGTGGCGTCCGTGGTCTTCACGGTGTGGGCATAGATGTTCAGCGCGGCGGCATCGGCCACGCCGGCCTGCTTGATCAGGTAGGCCTGTGCCTGCTGGACGGCCGCGGCCTTCACGGCGGGCGTGTAGTAGGCCGCGCTGTTCAGGCTGTAGGCGACGACGGCGGTGGCCTGCACGCGGCCGCCCATCACGTCCAGCGGCGAGTGCATGCCGGCCAGGATGCGGTTCTCGCCCATCTCCATCGCGCGGGTGACGAGTTCCTGGTAGCGCTGCGGCACCAGGTAGGCCATGGCCAGCGTGTTGCGCCAGGCCTCGGCCGTGTGGCCGCTGGGGAAGCCGCCGTCCGTCGTGGGCGTGCTGCTCTTGGCCGATTCCAGCGCCGGCACCACCTTCACGTCGCTGCTCCAGCGGTACGGGCGGGCGTACTTGTAGAAGCGCTTGGCCGGCTCGGTCGAGCCGTCGGCGATATTGCCGATGAAGTCCACGGCCAGGCCCAGGTTTGCATTGCCGGCGCCGCCCACGCCCAGGTTGTTGCCGCCGTCGTTGACGGCCGCGGCCAGCGGCTGGTTGGCGTCGATGGAGGCGATGGTGGAGGTCTGCTGCGTGCCGGTGCGCCAGGCGCTGGTCAGCGGGCCCATGCCGTCGGCCACGCTGTAGCCCTTGGCGCGGCGGTCGTCCAGGTAGGCTGCCAGCGCCTGTGCAGCGGTGCGCGACTGCGTCACCGTCTTCACGTAGTCGATGTTGCCGGCATGCACGGCGGCGCTCTTGACCTGGCCGTCGCCTGCGGCGCCGGGAATGCCGGTCCATGGCGAGGGCGTGACCGCCGCGCAGCCGTTGGCGGCGGCCAGCGTGACGCCGGCGTCCACCTTCATCGACGACGGCGTCCACACGTCCAGGAAGCCCTGCAGCACGCGCACGCCGGCATTGGCGTCCAGCGTCACCTGGCAGGGGTTGTTGCGCTGGTTGCTGGCGCCGCTGTCCACATAGGCCAGCGTGGCCGGCGCGGGGGCGCTGTCCGCCGCGCCCAGGCCGCTGGGTTCGGCGGCGGCGGGAACGACCGGTTCGGCGTCGTCGCCACCGCCGCAGGCCGCGAGGGCCAAGGCCGCCGAAGCGGCGAGGGTGAGGGCATGGAGGCGGGGCAGGGGCAGGCGATGCATGGCGACTGAAGGTCCGGTTACTGCAAAAAACTCGGCATTCTTCAAAGCGTCGGTGACGCCGGCGTGTCAGCGCCGGCCGAGGACGGCGCAGCGAGGTGCGAAATTTGCCCGCCGGCCGGCTCCGGCTGCCTGCCCCCGGGGGGGCTTACATGGAGACAATGCCCGCATCTCAGCGCCCCGGGGAGTCAGGTCATGTCGCCGTCAAACACTGCGTCCAGCTTCGTTCCCTTCAAGGGCACGCCGCAGGACTGTGAGGCCTGCGCCCGCGGTGAGCGCCTGGGATTTCTGTTCGACTTTGCCTACCAGCCCATCGTGGATCTCGCGCAGCGCCGCATCTATGCGCACGAGGCGTTGGTGCGTGGCGCCGCGGGCGAGCCCGCCGGCCAGGTGCTGGCCCAGGTCAACGAGGCCAACCGCTATCGCTTCGACCAGGCCTGCCGCGTCAAGGCCATCAAGGGCGCGGCCTAGTTGGGCCTGGCCGAGCGGCTGTCCATCAACTTCCTGCCCAACGCGATCTACCGGCCCGAGATCTGCATCCGCACGACGCTGGAGGCGGCGCGCACGCATGGCTTTCCGGTCGAGCGCATCATCTTCGAGGTGACCGAGGGCGAGCGCGTGGAGGACGGACCCTGGTTCGCTGCCATCCTGCGCGAGTACCAGCGCATCGGCTTCCTGACCGCCATCGATGACTTCGGCGCCGGCTATGCGGGGCTCAAGCTGCTGTCGGATTTCCAGCCTGACCTGATCAAGCTGGACATGGACCTGATCCGCGGCATCGATGCCGATGCGCCGCGCCGCCACATCGTCAACCACCTGGTGCGCCTGTGCGCCGACATGGGGGTCACCGTCATCGCCGAAGGCGTGGAGACCGTGAGCGAGTGCGATGCGCTGCGCGACCTGGGCATCACGCTGATGCAGGGCTATCTGTTCGCGCGGCCGCAGTTTCGCGGCAGCGCAGCGGTGGGCTGGCCTGCGGCCGGCGGCTGACGCCGCGCCGGCCCCGCGCTCGACGGTGGGTCGATGCGAGAGGGCAGGGGCGGCAACCCGCAAGCCCTGCGTGGCTCGGGCATGTCGGCCGCAGGGCCTGCGGTCATGAACCTGAGCGTTCCACCGTGATTCGGGTTGCTCTGCGCAGCGGAGCCATACTCCGCCCGCGGGCCGGCAGCGCCGCCCGCGCCTCCTGAACTACGCCGGCGCTCGGGCGCCTTTGTCCATGCAACTGATCCGTCATGCCCTCCTGGCCGGCCTGGCCTTGTGCGTTAGCGTCGGCGCCCATGCCGCCGACGCGGCAGCCAGCGTCGAGAACTCGGTCGTCAAGGTCTTCACGACCGCGCGCCTGCCCGACCTGCTGCGCCCCTGGAGCAAGAGCGCGCCGCGCGAGTCCACCGGCAGCGGCGTCGTCATCGAGGGCCGGCGCATCCTGACCAACGCCCATGTGGTGCTGTACGCCAGCCAGGTGCAGATCCAGGGCAACCAGTCCAGCGAAAAGATCGGCGCGCGCGTCGAGTTCATCGCGCCCGGCATGGACCTGGCCGTGCTGAAGCTGGAGGACGAGAGCTTCTTCGACAGTCGCCCGCCGTTGAAGCGCGCGACGCGGCTGCCCACCGTCAAGGACTCGGTGATGGCCTACGGCTACCCGACCGGCGGCAGCGGCCTGTCCATCACCAAGGGCATCGTCTCGCGCATCGAGTTCGCCGGCTACAACGCGCCGGTCTCGGGCCTGCGCATCCAGATCGACGCGGCCGTCAACCCCGGCAACAGCGGCGGCCCGGCGCTGGCCGGTGACGAGATGATCGGCCTGACCTTCGCCCGCCTGGGCATGGGCGACAACATCGGCTACATCATCCCCAACGAAGAGGTCGAGCTGTTCCTGGCCGACATCGCCGACGGCCGCTACGACGGCAAGCCGGCCCTGTTCCAGAGCATGCAGCCGCTGCAGAACGCGGCGCTGCGCGCCTTCGTCAAGCTGCCCCAGGGCACGACCGGCGTGCTGGTCAGCGACCCGCTGCCCGAGGCTGGCAACCCCTTCCAGCGCTGGGACGTGCTGACCCACGTGGGCGACGTGCCGGTGGACGATGAAGGCATGGTGCGCATCGGCGAGCAGCTGCGCGTGCGCGCCCCCTACCTGCTGCAGAAGCTGGCCAAGAACGGCGTCGTGCCCATGCGCGTGCTGCGCGGCGGTCAGAGCGTGGCGCTGCAGGTGCCGCTGCGCACCAGCCCCAACCTGCTGGTGCCCACCTCGCTGAACGGCGAGTTCCCGCCCTATTTCATCTACGGGCCGCTGGTGTTCTCCACGCCGACGGCCGACCGCCTGGCCAGCCTGGGCGTGAACCCGGCCCAAATGCTGGGTGCCGCGCGCGCCGGCAGCCCGCTGGTCACGCGGCTGAACGAGCGCCCGGCCTTCCCCGGCCAGCAGCTGGTGTTCATCAGCGCGCCGCTGATGTCGCACAAGATCTCGCGCGGCTACACCAACCCCATGCTGCGCGTGGTCGAGAAGGTCAACGAGACGCCGGTGAAGAACCTGGTCCACCTCGTCGAGCTGCTGCGCGACGCCAAGGGCGAGTTCGTCGTGTTCAGCTTCTCCGGCGAGGGCCCGGACACGCTGGTGCTGCCGCGCGCCGACGTGGCCGAGGCCACCGAGGCCATCCTGGCCGACAACGGCATCCGCGCGCAGGCGTCGCCGGAGTTGCTCAAGGTCTGGGGCGGTGGGCGCTGAGCCGACGAAAAAAGGCCCACCCCGTCCGGGGTGGGCCAAGAGGAGCGCGACGGGAGGTTTCGCGCACCTAGGAGGCGGCGCCGAGGTTCAGAAGCTGTGGCGGATGCCGGCCACGACTTCGGTCAGGTTGCGGTCGTTCGCGTTGCTCAGGCCGGCTGGGATGCTGCCGGCCGCGCGGCTGACGTAGCCCACGCCGTCGTTCTTGAAGCGGGTCAGCGAGCTGTACAGCGCGGTGCGCTTGGACAGGTCGTACTGGTAGCCCACACCGAAGGCCTGGGTCTTGCCGTCCACCAGCGCGCCGTCGTTCTTGCTCTCGACGTACTGGCCCTTGAACTGGTGCTGGCCCAGGCGGTAGCTGGCGCCCAGCCAGTAGCCCTGGCCGTCGCGGTCCGCGGCGCTGCGGTCGTCGACCTGCATCACGCCGCCGTTGAAGCGGAAGCTGTTCCAGTCGTAGGCGGCGGCGGCGGACACGGTGCGCAGGTGCTGGCCCAGCGCGTCGGCCTTGTCGTCCACCAGGGACACCATCGCATCGAAGCCGTGGCCGGTGTAGCGGCCGTAGATGTCTGCGACGCGGTTGTCGGTGGTGCCGCCGGCGACTTCGCCCATGCCCCACAGCGCGCCGGCGCTGAAGCCGCCGTAGTTGACGCTCTCCAGCTTCACCGAGTTGTTGACGCGCGCCGGGCCGCCGTTGGCCGCGGCCGAACTGTTGCCACCCCGCACGGGTTCATAGCCGCCGAAGCCGCCGATGACGGCCGTGCTGGCGCCGGTGCCGACGTTGGAGAACTGGCTGAACTCGTTGGTCAGCGTGTAGACGCTGCCGTACTGGCGGCCCAGCGAGACCTTGCCCCAGGGTGTGCCCAGGCCCACGAAGGCCTGGCGGCCCCAGAACGCATTCTGGCCATAGCTGCCGTCGTCGACGTTGATGCCGGACTCCAGCGTGAAGAAGGCCTTCAGGCCGCCGCCCAGGTCTTCGCTGCCACGCAGGCCGAAGCGCGATCCGGACAGGCCGCCGGACTGCACACGGGTCTGGCGCGCGGCGCCGTCGAGCACCTGCACGTTGGCGTCGAGGATGCCGTAGAGCGTCACCTGCGGCCCCGAGGACTGGGCGAAGGTGGCGGAGCTGGCGGCCAGGGCCAGCGCGGAGAGGGCAAAAGTCTTGTACTTCATGGTCTCGTCTTTCGATTGCAGTCGGGCCCCCGATGGGTTGCCCTGGGTTGCGGGCCTCCCGCGGGGGCCTCGCATGGGTCCCACATCAGGGACTACCCGCAGATCAAAAGAGCGAGAGCGCGGAACGGACTGTTCCGTTTTTGTTTTCAATGACGCGTCCGGCGCGCGGTATGTTCGGCCGGGCTGCGCCTGCCCGGCCGAGCGCCGGGGTCAGGTCTCGATGCGGTCGCCCGCCGCATCGAACCACAGCGTCTTGGCCGCATCGAAGCCGAAGCGGACCTGCGCGCCGTCCTCCACCTCGGGCTGCCCCGGCAGCACGGCCGACACGGTCGTGCCGGCGCTGCGCATCCAGACGACGTGCTGGTTGCCCAGCGGCTCCACCAGCTGGATCTCGGCCGTGAAGGGCTGGCCGGCGCCCAGCTGCACGTTCTCCGGCCGCACGGCCAGCGTCAGCACCTCGCCCTGCGGGCGCGCCGCCAGCGCGGCGGGCAGCGGCAAGGTCAGCGCGGGCGACACGAAGCGCCCGCCTTCTCCCACCTGGCCCTCGATGCGGTTGATGGCCGGCGAGCCGACGAAGCCCGCCACCAGCAGGTTCTTCGGCTTGTCGTAGACCTCGGCCGGCGTGCCGATCTGCTGGATGACACCCTGGTGCATGACGACGATGCGCGTGGCCAGCGTCATCGCCTCGACCTGGTCGTGCGTCACGTAGATCATCGTGTTGCCCAGGCGGCTGTGCAGCAGCTTCAGCTCGCGGCGCAGGTCGGTGCGCAGCTTGGCGTCGAGGTTGCTCAACGGCTCGTCCAGCAGCAGCACCTTGGCCTCGCGCACGACGGCACGGCCGATGGCCACGCGCTGGCGCTGGCCACCGGACAGCTGGCTGGGCCGGCGGTCCAGCAGCGGGCCCAGCTGCAGCATGTCGGCCGCGGCGGCGACGCGCTTCTCCAACTCGGCCTTGGGCGTCTTGGCCATCTTCAGCGGGAAGGCGAGGTTCTCCTTCACCGTCATCGTCGGGTACAGCGCATAGCTCTGGAACACCATGCCCACGCCGCGCTGGCTGGGTTCGGCATGCGTGGCGTCCTGCTCGCCGATGTGGATGCTGCCGCCGCTGACCGGGTTCAGCCCCGCGATGGTGTGCAGCAGCGTGGACTTGCCGCAGCCCGACGGGCCCAGCAGCACGAGGAACTCGCCGCTGTGGACGTCGAGGTCCAGCCCCTTGATGACCTCGTGGTTGCCGAAGCGGATGCTGAGATCCTGGATGTGAACGCGGGTCAAGGCTGTCTCCTTTGGTCTTTGTCGAGCAGGATGCTGGCGAGCGTCTGCTGCGCCGTCTGTGGGGGAATGTCTCGGTTCCAGTAGTCGCTGACGGCACGTTCGAGCGCACGCAGCTGGTCGGGGGCGAGCAGCATCTCGGTGTTGCCCACCAGCCGCCCGGCGTCGCGCAGCGCGGCGGCGCCGATCTGCGCGCAGGCGTCCAGCGTGCGTGTGTCGACGTCGGTGCGCACCGGCACCGAGCCCTTGCGGGCGCTGAAGGCCAGCTGCGTGGCCGGCGCCGTCGCCACGCGGGCGAGAAGTTGCTGGGCCGGCGCGGCGCTGCCGTCGTGATGCTTGGGAAACACCAGCACGTCGCCATCCACGATGTAGGGCGTGCGCGGCGACAGGCCCGGCGTGCAGCCGAAGTCGCGGCCCGGCTGCTGGCCCGCCTGCAGGAATTCGGCCTTGGCCCAGTCGCCCATGAACTGCAGGCCGGCGCGGCCGCTGGTCAGCAGCGCGGTGGTGTCGGCCCAGCTGCGGCCGGGCGAGGCGGCGTCCACGTAGCGGCGCAGGCGCTTGTAGTTGACCAGCACCTGGCGCAGCGCGTCGCCCTGCAGTGCGGCGGCCTCGCGGTCGCGCAGCACGGCCAGATAGAGCTCGCGGCCGCCCTGGTTGGCCAGCAGCGCGGTGAACAGGTTCAGATCCTGCCAGGGCTGGCCGCCATGGGCCAGCGGGATCAGGCCGGCCGCCTGCAGCTTGTCGAGAACGGTGAACAGCTCGTCCACGCTGCGCGGCTCCTGCTTCACGCCAGCCTTGGCCAGCGCGGCCTTGGAGCTCCACAGCCAGGCCGACATGTGCACGCTGATGGGGGCGGCGTAGATGTGGCCGTCCACGCGCACCGCGTCCAG
>CBFGPX010000096.1:0-14628 GCA_965650725.1 uncultured Comamonadaceae bacterium
GTGGACGTCGTGGAGGCGCTGATCGACCGCGCCACCGGCAACCCGTTCTACAGCGGCGGCAGCTGCACGGGCACCAACATCACCAACGGCGGCAACAACAGCGACCAGTGCAAGATCGACCGCGCACTGGCGCCGGTGGCCGTCAACATCAACAACAAGCAGTACGGCTTCTACCTGCAGGACGACTGGACCGTCACGCCGCAGCTGGAGCTGAACCTCGGGGTCCGCTACGACTACGAGGACAACATGTTGAACAACGACTACAAGACGCCGGCCGACCGCGTCGCCGCGCTGAAGGCGCTGGACGTGCCGCGCTACGGCATCACGCCGCCGGCCGGCCAGACCTATGCGCAGTCGCTGGCCAAGGGCGGCATCAACATCGACGACTTCATCGCCACCGGCAACTCGCGCAGCGCCTACAAGGGCGCGTTCGCGCCGCGCGTCGGCTTCTCGTTCGACGTGCTGGGCGACCGCAACAGCGTGCTGTTCGGCGGCTGGGGCCGCAGCTATGACCGCACGATGGCCAACCATGCGCTGGACGAGATGCAGAAGAACGCGTCGCCGGGCGGCGAGATCTGGCTGATCCGCAATGAGTTCAAGATGCCCTATGCCGACCAGCTGACCTTCGGCCTGCGCCAGGCGCTGGGCGGCTGGAACGGCGAGATCGCCGTCGGCCGCGTGCACGCCAAGAACCAGTTCACCTGGTACGGCGGCAACCGCGACGCCAACGGCGGCTGGGCCACGCAAAGCCCCATCGACCCGCTGTGGGGCGGCCCGAACGGCTTCGGCACGCTGATCCTGGGCGACTTCGTCGGCGCCAGCAAGACCGATTCCATCTACGGCAAGCTGGAGAAGCCCTACACCGCCGCGTCGGGCTGGACGGCCACCATCGCCTACACCTACAGCGATGCCAAGACCACCAACAAGGAGTGGACCAACGACATCTTCGACTGGACCGTGGGCAAGCCCAATCGTGGCTACAACCCCAGCACGCTGGTCGACAAGCACCGCATCGTCGGCGCCTTCATGACCGACAAGCTGCTGCCCTGGGGCATGACCTTCTCGACCAAGGCCACCTGGGCCAGCGGCATGCCGCGCCGGGTCACGTCCTGCGCCGCGGGCTGGAACCAGTGCGTCTACGTCGAGGGCGACGCGCCCAGCTTCCGCCAGGTGGACCTGAGCTTGGGCAAGGAGTTGGGCTTCGGTCAGCACCGCTTCACGCTGCGCGGCGATGTGCTCAACGTGTTCGGCGTCGAGAACTACGGTGGCTTCGACGACTGGGGCGGCGGTCCCGTCGGTGCCGGCGGCAAGGCCAACCAGTACGGCGGCGACAACCTCAACGTCGGCAAGCCCAACGCCATCCGTGGCGACAACCGTACCGTGCGCCTGGTCCTGAGCTACAAGTTCTGACCTCGGCCTGGAAAAGGGAGCCGGTCACCGCCGGCTCCCACAATTGCTTCACATCATGGATCTGCTGACACGACGCGCGCTGCTGGCGCAAGGCGCCGGCCTGGCGCTGGCCGCCACCCAGCCGGCCTGGGCCGCCCCCGCCTCCCCGGGCGCCGAGGCCTTCCTGGCCGACCTCGAACGCCGCACCTTCGACTTCTTCTGGGACACGACCGACGCGAGGACCGGACTCGCGCCGGACCGCTGGCCCACGCCCTCGTTCGCCAGCATTGCGGCCGTCGGCTTCGCGCTCAGCGCCTATCCGGTGGGCGTGGCGCGCGGCTACATCACGCGCACCCAGGCGCGCGACCGCACGCTGACGACGCTGCGCTTCTTCGCCGGCCTGCCGCAAGGCCCGGGCAAGACCGGCGTGGCCGGCTACAAGGGCTTTTTCTATCACTTCCTCGACATGAAGGAAGGGCTGCGCTTCGGCGGCTGCGAGCTGTCCACGGTGGACACCGCGCTGCTGCTGATGGGCGCATTGCACGCGCAGAGCTTCTTCGATGCCGAGCAGCCCGAAGAGGCCAGCATCCGCAGCCTCGTGGACGAGTTGTACGGCCGCGTCGACTGGGCCTGGGCCCAGGTGCGCCCGCCGTCCATCGGCCACGGCTGGACGCCCGAGAAGGGTCACATCCCCAACGACTGGAAGGGCTACAACGAGGCCATGATGGTCTACCTGCTGGCGCTGGGTTCGCCCACGCGGCCGGTCAAGGCGGAGGCCTATGACGCCTGGCTCAGCACCTACGACCGCAGCTGGGGCGAGAGCTACGGCCACAGCCTGCTGCGCTTCCCGCCGCTGTTCGGCCACCAGTTCACGCACTGCTGGGTGGACTTCCGCGGCATCCGCGACGCCTACATGCGTAAAAAGGGCCTGGACTACTTCGAGAACTCGCGCCGCGCCACCTACGCGCAACAGGCCTATGCCGCCGCCAACCCGCTGGGCTGGCAGGGCTATAGCGCCGAGGTCTGGGGCGTCAGCGCCAGCGACGGCCCGGCCGACGTCACGCGGCCCTACAAGACCACCACGGGCAAGGTCGAGCAGCGCCGCTTCATCAGCTATGCCGGCCGAGGCATGGGTGAGCATGACGACGGCACGCTGGCGCCCTATGCGGCCGGCAGCTCCATCGCCTTCGCGCCGGAGATCTGCATTCCCGCGTTGATGGCCATCAAGCAGCGCTACCCGCACTCCTGGGGCCGCTACGGCTTCTGGGACTCGTTCAACCCCAGCTTCGACTACGCCGACGTGAAGCTGCAGCACGGCCGCATCGAACCCGGCAAGGGCTGGGTGGACACCGACATGCTGGGCATAGACCAAGGCCCCATGCTGGCCATGATGGGCAACCACAAGGGCGAGCTGATCTGGCAGGTGATGCGCAAGAACGCGCATCTGGTGCGCGGTTTGAAGCGCGCGGGTTTCACGGGCGGCTGGCTGGGCTGATCTCGTTCATGCGCCGTCGCAGTCTCCTCACCGCCGCGGGCGCAGCAGCTTTGACAGGCTGCGCCCGCGACACCGGCACCACCACGCTGCGCTTCTGGGCCATGGGCCGCGAGGCCGAGGTTGCGTCCGAGCTGATCGCCGGCTTCGAGCGCGAGCACCCCACCGTGCGCGTCAAGGTCGAGCAGCTGCCGTGGACCGCCGCGCACGAGAAGCTGCTGACGGCCTTTGCCGGCGACGCCACGCCCGACCTCGCCCAGGTCGGCAACACCTGGCTGCCCGAGATGCAGGCGCTCGGTGCGCTGGAGCCGCTGGACCCGTGGATCGCGCGCACGCCCCTGCTGCAACCGGCCGACTACTTCGACGGCATCTGGGCCACCAACGCGCCCGACGGCCAGCGCGTGGGCCTGCCCTGGTATGTGGACACGCGGCTGCTGTTCGTGCGGCAGGACCTGCTGAAGCGCGCCGGCATCCCGCGCATACCGCAGGACTGGGACGAGTGGCGCAACGCGCTGACCCGCCTGCGCGAGCACGGCATGGCCACGCCCATCCTGCTGCCCACCAACGAGTTCGAGCCGCTGCTGGCGCTGGCGCTGCAGCAGCCGGGCGAGGTGCTGCGCGACGGCGGCCGCTTCGGCAACTTCTCGTCGCCCGACTTCCGCCGCGCCTTGGGCTTCTACGCCGAGCGCTTCGAGCGCGGCGATGCGCCGGGGCTGACCAACAACCAGGTCGCCAACCTCTGGCAGGAGTTCGGGCGCGGCACGTTCGCGTTCTACATCTCGGGCCCGTGGAACATCGGCGAGTTCAAGCGCCGCCTGCCGGCCGAACTGGACGATGCGTGGACCACCGCGGAGCTGCCCGGGCCGAGCGGCCTGGGCGCGTCCGTCGCCGGCGGTGCCAGCCTCGCGATGTTCAAGCGCTCGCGCCACAAGCCCCAGGCCTGGGCGCTTATCAGCTACCTGAGTCGGCCCGACGTGCAGCAGCAGTTTTACCGCCTGACCGGCGACCTGCCGCCGCGGCGCAGCACCTGGGCCATGCCGCTGGAAGGCGGCGCCACGCTGGCCGAGGACCGCCACGCCGCGGCCTTCCGCCGCCAGCTGGAGCGCGTGCGCCCCACGCCGGCCGTGCCCGAGTGGGAGCGCATCGCCAACGAGATGCAGCTGGCCGCGGCGCGCGTGGTCGGAGGACGCGAGCCCATTGACGCCGCCGTGCGCGGCCTGGATGCACGCGTGGATGGCATCCTGGAGAAGCGCCGCTGGATGCTGGACAGGAAGACCGCATGAGCGCCAGCAAGGAATCCCTGGCCGGCTGGGCCTTCGCCGCTCCGGCGCTGATCGTCATCGCGCTGTTCTTCGGCGTGCCGGTGTTTGCCGGCCTCGCGCTGAGCCTGACCGACTTCGACATCTACGCGCTGGCCGATCTGCGCAACCTGCGCTGGCAGGGCTGGGACAACTATGTGCAGGTGCTGTCCATGCCGCTGTTCTGGCAGGCGCTGGGCAATACGGCCTATTTCGTCGTGCTGGGCGTGCCGCTGTCCATCGTCCTGTCGCTGGCCGCGGCGGTGCTGCTGCAGAGCAAGCTGGTGCGCTTCAAGCCGCTGCTGCGCACGGCGCTGTTCGCGCCGGTGGTGACGACGCTGGTGGCCGTGGCCGTCATCTGGCGCTACCTGTTCCACGTCAAGTACGGGCTGGTGAACTACACGCTGCAATCGCTGGGCATCGATCCCATCGACTGGCTGGGCGACCCGCACTGGTCCATGCCCACCATCATCGGCTTCGCGGCTTGGAAGAACTTCGGCGGCAACATGATCATCTTCATCGCCGCGCTGCAGGCGGTGCCGCACGACCTCTACGAAGCCGCGCGGCTGGATGGTGCGCGCTCCTGGGCGCAGTTCAGACACATCACGCTGCCCAGCATCGCGCCGACGCTGCTGATGGTCACCATCCTGACGACGGCCGGCTACTTCCAGCTGTTCGCCGAGCCCTATGTGATGACGCAGGGCGGCCCGCTGCAGAGCACGGTCAGCGTGCTGTACCTGATGTACGACGAAGGCTTCAAGTGGTGGAACCTGGGCCTGGCCTCGGCGGTGGCCTTCGTGCTGTTCGTCATCATCGTGGGGGTCAGCAAGGGGCTGATCGCGCTGCAGCGTCGGCTGACGGGGGAGGGCGCATGAAGAAGCTCCTCGTCAACGCGCTGCTGTGGGCCTTCGCCGCGCTGGCGGTGTTTCCGCTGGTGTGGATGGTCTGCGTGTCGCTGATGCCGGCCGGCAGCGCCTCCAGCCTGCCGCCGCCGCTGCTGCCGCGCGAGCCCACGCTCGTGCACTACGAGAAGCTGCTGGGCGACGGCGGCCTCAAGCGCGCCTTCGTCAACAGCCTGGGGCTGGCGGTGGTGGCCACGTTTGTTTCGGTCAGCTTCAACACGCTGGCCGGCTATGCCTTCGCCAAGCTGCGCTTCCGGCACCGCGAGCGCGTGTTCGGGCTGCTGATCGCCGCGCTGGTGATCCCGGGCCAGGTGGCCATGCTGCCGCTGTTCCTGATGCTCAAGGGCATGGGCCTGGTGAACACCTGGATGGGCGTGCTGATTCCGTCGATGGCGGGCATCTTCGGCATCTTCCTCGTGCGGCAGTACGCGCGGGGCGTGCCCGACGAGTTGCTGGAAGCGGCGCGGCTGGATGGCGCCGGTGAATGGCGCATCTTCTGGAACATCGTGCTGCCGACCTTGAAGCCGGTGCTGGTGACGCTGGCGGTGTTTGCGTTCCTGGGCAGCTGGAACGATTTCATGTGGCCGTTGATCGTGCTGACGGATGGCGACATGCACACGCTGCCGGTGGCTTTGGCGGCGCTGTCTCGTGAACACGTGCAGGACAGCGAGCTGATGATGGCCGGCGCGGTGATCACCGTGCTGCCGGTGCTGGTGTTGTTTGTGGCCTTGCAGCGCTACTACATGCAAGGCCTGCTGATGGGAAGCGTGAAGTGAAGAAGTCTCTTGCCATCGCCCTGCTGCTGGCTGCGCCGTTGGCGGGCGCCGCGGTGCTGGACGACATGAAGGACGCCTCCGTCTGGAAAGCCACGGCCTCCGACCAGGTCAAGGCAGCGCTGCGCCGTGACGTCAAGGACGACAGCCTGTGCCTGGACTACGACTTCGCGGGCGTGTCCGGCTATGCCGTGCTGCGTCGCGAGCTGCCGCTGGACTGGCCCGCCGACTTCGCGCTGACCGCGCAGCTCAAGGGCAGCAGCAGGCACAACGATGTGCAGATCAAGTTCGTCGATGCCAGCGGCGACAACGTCTGGTGGGTCAACCGCCCCGCACTGGCGCTGCCCGACACGCTGACCGACATGAGCTTCAAGCGTCGCCACGTTGCGTTTGCCTGGGGCCCCACGACAGACCGCACGCTCGCCCGCAGCCAGTTCATCGAGTTCGTCGTCGTCGCCGGCCAGCAGCAGGGCGGCGGTGCAGGGCAGCTGTGCGTCGGCGCGCTGAACCTGGAGCCGCGCGAGCCGGCGCCCGACAAGTGGCCCGAGCCGAAGCGCAGGCTGGGTGGCGGCGAGGTGACGCTGGACTTCCAGCGCCTGCGCGAGTTCAACGGGCTGTGGTTCACCAATGGCGCGGCCACGCGGGTGGAGGTGTCGGACGACAACCGGCGCTGGAAGCTGCTGTCTTCGCGCCCGGGCCGCGCGCTATTCCTCGGTGAACAGGAGTGGCGCTGGCTGCGCATCCGCCATGAGGGCCGCAAGCCGCCCGAGGTCGAGCTGCGCGATGCCGCGCAATGGCCCGACCGCAATGCGGCCGTGACCGAGTTGGCCAAGGCGTTGCCCCGTGGCGAGTTGCCGCGCGGCTTCATCGGCGAGCAGAACTATTGGACCGTCGTGGGCGTGGACGGCGGCGCGCAGCGCTCCGGCCTGGTCAGCGAAGACGGCGCCATCGAGCTGACCCGAGGTGGGCCCAGCATCGAACCCACCATCCGGCTGGCCGATGGCCGCCTCATCACCTGGGCCCAGGTGCGCGCCGAGCACAGCCTCGTCGAGCATGCGCTGCCCGTCGTGCAGTGGCGGCATGCGGACGTGGAACTGCGCATCGAGGCAGGGGCCGACGGCCAGGCCCAGGACCCGCAACTGCTGGCGCGCTACACGCTGCGCAATCCGACGAGCAAACCGCAGCGGGTCGCGCTGCTGCTGACGCTGCGCCCCTGGCAGGTCAACCCGCCGCAGCAGTTCCTGTCCACCCCCGGTGGCATCAGCCCGCTGCCCACCATCACCTGGGCGGATGGCCGGCTCAGCGCCGCGGGCCTGAACCTGAAGCCGCGCAAAGCGCCGGCCGAGGTCCGCGCGGCGCCGTGGAGTGCCGGCCCCGGCATGGCCTCGCTGCTGCAGGCCGCGCCGCTCGTGCATCTGGCCGACACCGAGGGACTGCCCTCCGCCGTCATGCGCTTCGACGTGGAGCTGGCGCCGGGCCAGTCCCGCACGCTGGGATGGGTGTCGGGCGCTGGCGCCGTCGAGGCCTCAGCGCTGGACACGCGCCTCGCCGTCGCCGCCGCGCAGTGGCGCGACCGCCTGGGCGTGCTGGAGTTGCGGCTGCCGCCACAGGCCCAGCCCGTGGTCGACACCATGCGCGCCGCGCTGGCACAGATGCTGATGTCTCGCGAGGGCCCCGCCCTGCGGCCCGGCACGCGCTCCTACGCACGCTCGTGGATACGCGACGGCGCCATGATGGTGGCGGGCCTGGTGCGCATGGGCGAGGTGAAGGCGGCGCGCGAGTTCGTCGACTGGTTCGGCGGCTACATCTTCGAATCCGGCAAGGTGCCCTGCTGCGTGGACCAGCGCGGTGCGGACCCCGTCGTCGAGAACGACAGCCACGGCCAGTACCTGTTCTCCGTCGCCGAGCTGTGGCGGCACACGCAGGATCGGGCGCAGCTGGATCGCCACTGGCCCAAGGTGCAGAAGGTGATGGCATGGATGGAAGGCCTGCGCCAGAGCGAGCGCCTGCCGGGCGCCGACCCCAGGTTCAAAGGCCTGATGCCGCCGTCCATCAGCCACGAGGGCTACAGCGACAAGCCGGCCTATTCCTACTGGGACGACTTCTGGGCGCTGCGCGGCTACAAGGACGCGGTGCAGATGGCCCGGGCGCTGGGCGATGCCGCGCTGGCCCAGCGCTGGGCCGGCTGGCGCGACGAGTTCGAGGCGGATCTGTTCGCGTCCATCACGGCCACGGCAAGTCACTACAAGCTCGACCACATCGCCGGTGCCGCCGACCGCGGCGACTTCGATGCGACCTCCACGACGATGGCGCTGAACCCGGCCCAGGCGGAAGGCAAGCTGCCGGCAGACCTGCTGCGCGGCACCTTCGACCGCTATGTGGGTGAGGCCGATGCGCGCATCAGCGGCGCCAAGGTTTGGCGCGACTACACGCCCTACGAGCTGCGCAACGTCAGCGCGCTGGCACGTCTGGGCCGCGTGGACGACGCGCACCGGCTGCTGGCCTGGTTCTTCACGCACCAGCGGCCGGCCGGTTGGCACAGCTGGGCCGAGGTCGTGCTGCCCGATGCGCGCGAGCCGCGCTTCCTGGGCGACATGCCGCATGCGTGGATCTCGTCGGACTACCTGCGCGCCGCGCTGGACCTGCTGGCCTACGAGCGCGAAGCCAGCGGCGCCATCGTGCTGGGAGCCGGCCTGTCGCCCGCCTGGCGCGCGGCCGGCGACATCGCGGTGACGGGCCTGTCCACCGCCTGGGGGCGGCTGGACTACCGGCTGCTGCGTCGCGCCGACGGCGGCTGGACGCTGCACATCGACCGCCGCCCCGAGCGCCTGCCCGGCGAGCTGCGCCTGGCCTGGCCTGGCACGGCGCCGCTGCCGCGCGCTAGCGTCGAGTCCACGCTGTTGAGCTGGCAGGGCCGCGAGCTGCCGCTGCCCGCCCACGCCACCACCATCCATCTGGAGCCCGCGCCATGACGATGAACCGCCGCCAGTTGCTGTTGACGACACCTGCGCTGTTGAGCGCCTGCGCGGCGTTGCCGCCCACCGTGCCCGATGGCCTGGCCGCAGGCGAGCAGCGCGCCTGGGAGCTGGAGGGGCAGCGCTTCTGGATCTGGCTGCCGCGCGACTACGCGCAGCGCAGCGAGCGCTGGCCGCTGGTGATCTTCCTGCACGGCTCCGGTGAGCGCGGCACCGACCTGCAGAAGGTCAAGGTCCATGGCCCGCCCAAGCTGGTGGCCGCCGGCGCGGCCTGGCCCGCCATCCTCGTCAGCCCGCAGTGCGAAGACGGCCAGCGCTGGGACCCCGAGCGCCTGCACAAGCTGCTGGTGGCCTTGAAGGCCAGGCTGCACGTGGACCCGCAGCGCTGCGTCGGCACGGGCCTGTCCATGGGCGGCTTCGGCATGTGGCACTGGGCCACGGCCCACCCGCGCGACCTGGCGGCCATCGTGCCAGTCTGCGGCTTTGGCGACCCGGCCAAGGTGGGCGCGATGCGCGCAGTGCCCGTGCGGGCCTACCACGGCGACCAGGACACGGTGGTGCCGCTGGCGCCGCACGTCGCCTGCGTCGAAGCGCTGCGTGCCGCCGGCGGCACCGCCTCGCTGACCATCTATCCCGGCGTGGGCCACGACTCGTGGACGCCTGCCTACAACGACCCCGACCTGCTGCCCTGGCTGCTGTCTCAACGCCAGACCTGAACATGGAACCGCACCTGATCCGCAACGCTGCCGGCCTCGAAGCCGAGCTGCTGTCCCACGGCGCGCTGCGCCGGTTGCAGCTCGCTTCCGGGCTGCTGCTCAACCTCTTCCCCGGCAACGAGCTGGAGGGCGGGCCTTCCAACCTCTGGTTGCGCCGCCGTGACGCCGGTAGCGGCGACTGGCGCGCCGTGCCGCTGCTGGGGCCGCATTCGCCACTGAGCGCGCATGTCGGCGACAACGCCTTCGAGATGCGCGGCGTCTGGGACGGCCTGGCGCTGCGGCTGCAGCTGCGGCTGGCGGCTGACGAGCCGGTGCTGTTCTGGCATCTGCAGGCCATCAACGACAGCGGCACCGCCTGCGACATCGCGCCCGTGCTGGTGCACGACGTGGGCCTGGCCGACTACGGCGCCGTGCGCACCAACGAGTTCTACGTCAGCCACTACATCGACCTGCAGCCGCTGCAGCATGCGCAGCACGGCACGCTGCTGGCCGTGCGGCAGAACCAGGCGCAGCGCGGTCAACATCCCTGGCTGCTGGCCGGCTCGCTGGCGCGCGCGGAGAGTTTTGCGACCGACGCCGCGCAGGTCTGGGGCCATGCGGCCCGCGACGGCGCCGTGGTGCCGCCCGCCGTGCTGGCCGGCCTGCCGGGTGAGCGGCTGCAGCAGGAGCACGCCGTGGTGGCGCTGCAGGACCAGGCCGTCACGCTGGTGCCCGGCGCCAGCACGTCGGCCGGCTTCTTCCTGGCGCTGCAAGCCCATCACCCCAATGCCAGCGGCGACGCCGACCTGGCCAGCTTGCCCGCGCTGCTGGCGCTGCCCGAGGCGCGGCCCGGCCCGGCGCTGGATGCGCCCGGCCAGCCGCCTGCGGCCAGCCTGTTCGCCACGGCGGCGCCGCTGGCCGCCGCGGACCTGGACGACGCGGCCTGCAGCGAGCTGTTCCCCGGCGAGCGCCGCCACGAGGAGCGCGACGACGCGGGCCGGCTGTTGAGCTTCTTCACCGGCGATGCCGGCCACGTCGTGCTGCGCGCCAAGGAGCTGCGGGTGCAGCGTCCGCACGGCCACATCCTGCGCGCGGGCGCCCACCTCGTGCCCGACGAGGGCGCGCTGACCTCCACCTGCTGGATGGCCGGCGTGTTCCATTCCATGCTGACCCAGGGCCATGTCAGCATCAACCGGCTGCTGTCCACGCAGCGCAGCCTGTTGGGCCTGTTCCGCACGGCCGGCCTGCGGCTGTTCGTGCAGCCGCAGATGGCCGACTGGCAGCTGCTGGATCTGCCCTCTGCCTTCGAGATGCAGCCGCAGCAGTGCCGCTGGCTTTATGCCCACGCGGGTAGTGTCATCGAAGTGCTTGCCTCGGCCGGCGCCGTGCCGGACGAGATGGCGCTGACGCTGCGCGTGCTGAAGGGGCGCGGCCTGCGCCTGCGCGCCAGCCTGAATCTCGCGCTGGGCGGCGACGACGGCGCCGCGCCGCACAAACCCGCGTGGGAACACAGCGGCGACCGCCTGCGCATCACGCCGCCGGCCGGCAGCGCGCTGGCCGAGCGCTTCCCGGGCGGGGCGCTGGTCGTCGAGGCACCGGGCCTGGCCATCGTCGGCGACGACGGCCGGCTGTACGACGACGGCGTCAGCCGCGGCGAGCCCCTGGTCTGCCTCGACTTCTCGCCGGGCCATGCCTTCACGCTGACGCTGCGCGGCGAGCTGCTGTCGGTCGCGCCGCCGTCCGCCCAGCCGCTGGCGCTGCCGCAATGGCGCCATGCGGCACTGGCCCAGCTGCGCGACATCCTGCCCTGGTACGCCCACAACGCGCTGGTGCACTACCTGTCGCCGCGCGGGCTGGAGCAGTACTCCGGCGGCGGCTGGGGCACGCGTGACGTCTGCCAGGGGCCGCTGGAGATGCTGCTGGCCCTGGGCCAGACGGTGCCCGTGCGTGACCTGCTGCTGCGCACCTTCGCTGCGCAGAACCCCGACGGCGACTGGCCGCAGTGGTTCATGTTCTTCGAGCGCGAGGCCGGCATCCGCGCGGGTGACTCGCATGGCGACATCGTGTTCTGGCCGCTGCTGGCGCTGGCGCAATACCTCATCGCCAGCGGCGACGCTGCCGTGCTGGACGAGCCGCTGCCCTTCCATGGCGAAGCCGCTGCACCGCTGGCGGCGCATGTCGAGCGGGCGCTGGGCCTGATCCGCCAGCGCGTGGTGCCCGGCACCGGCCTGGCCGCCTACTGGCACGGCGACTGGAACGACTCGCTGCAGCCCGCCGACGCTGCACTGCGCGAGCGCCTGTGCAGCGCCTGGACCGTGACGCTGCACCACCAGATGCTGCACACGCTGGCGCGCGCGTTCGGCCAGATCGGCCGCGGCGACGAGTCGGCGCGGCTGGTGGCCGAGGCGGCCGGCGTGCGCGCCGAGTTCCAGCGCCTGCTGGTGCAGGACGGCGTGGTGGCCGGCTATGCGCTGTTCCCGGAACAGGGCGCACGCGAGCTGTGGATACACCCGGCCGACACCCGCACCGGCCTGCGCTACAGCCTGCTGCCGATGATGCATGCCGTCATCGACAGCCTGCTGACGCCCGAGCAGGCGCGCGCCCAGGCCGCGCTGATCGAGCAGCACCTGAAGGGCCCCGACGGCGCCCGCCTCTTCGACGCGCCGCTGCCCTACCGCGGCGGGCCGTCGCGACTGTTCCAGCGTGCCGAGACCAGCACCTTCTTCGGCCGCGAGATCGGCATCATGTACATGCACGCCCACCTGCGCTATGCGCAGATGCTGGCCCACCTGGGCCATGCCGAGGCCTTCCTGCAGGCGCTGATGCAGGCCCACCCCATCGCGCTGCGCGAGCGCGTGCCCAGCGCCAGCCTGCGCCAGGCCAACTGCTACTACTCCAGCTCCGATGCCGCCTTCCCGGACCGTTATGTCGCCCAGGCCGAATACGGCCGCGCGCTGGCGGGCGAGGTCGCGCTGGACGGCGGCTGGCGCATTTACTCCAGCGGCCCCGGCATCGCGCTGGGCCTGGTGATCGGCTCGCTGCTGGGCCTGCGGCTGGAGCAGGGCGAACTGGTCATCGACCCGGTGATGCCGCAGCGGCTGGACGGCCTGCAGGTGCAGGTGCAGCTCGCCGACCTGCAGTTCGAGCTGAACTACCGCGTGGGCCCGCGCGGCCATGGCGTGGAGCGCGTGCGCGACGAGGCCGGCGCCGAGCTGCCGGCCACGCGCCGGCCCCATGCCTACCGCATGGGCGCGCTGGCGCTGCCGCGACCGGCGCCGGGCAGCACCAGCCGCTGGACGATAGAACTCGGCTGAGGCGGCTTACTTCGTGTCCAGGTCGATGGTCTTGGCTGGCTTGCCCTTGTCGTCCAGGAACTGGATGCTGGGCTTGCCGTCGGGCGTGACCATCAGCATCAGCCGTGGCTTGCCGCTGGCGTCGCTGAGCGTCAGCGCCGAGGCCTTGCTGAGCGTGGTGCCCAGGCGCACGCGGTTGGCCGTCAGCTGACCCTGCTCGCGCAGCGCCTGGATCGCGGCCTTGCGCGCGTCGGGCTCCAGCTTGAAGGCGGCATCGACCTTCTCGGTGCGCTGCAGCACGTCCATCTGCATGCCGTCGGGTTCGTCGTTGATGACCAGCGTGCTGATCGGCTGGCCGCCCTGCTCGGCATGCAGCAGCTGGATGACCTGGTCCTGGCGGAAGCGGTCGAAGGTCAGGCTCAGGCCGGCGTCGGGCTTGCCGTCGGCGCCGATGACGCCCTTCTGGATCAGGCCGCCGTTCTCGGTGCCCTCGTCGTTGACGAACAGCATGCCGGCGAAGGCCGTGCGGTCCGGGCGCGGCTTCTCGCCGCCCTTCCAGGGCAGGCCGGGGAACTGCGCGCGGTTGGCGATGACCATGCGCAGCGTGCCGTCGGGCTCGCGCACGTTGATGCGGCCCACGTCGATCTCCTCGAACCTGGTGGGCGGCGCCTTGGCGCCGGTCAGCAGCGTGATCGCAATGATGGCGGTGGCGCTGGCCGCGCAGCCGCTCAGAAAGGCCGTGGTCTTGCTCAAGAGTTCTCCATTCGATGGACGAGTTTGCAGGCTGCAAATGTAGGGGCAGGCGCGGGGATCATTCGGGAGTGCCGCTGAGGCCTCGCTGCAGCGGCCACTGCCGGTCAGTTGACCGATGCTTGTGGTCTGCTGGCGGCCAGCAGCGGACTCTGTCCAGCGACAGCTGAATGGGTCCAGTGATATGGTGATCGTTAACGATCTACATACAACAAGTTAGGCGCCTGCAATGCAACGTCCGCGCAGTGTCGAGCTGCCGCTAAAGCATCCCGGCACCGGTAGGCTCGCCACGATCATTCAGGCGAAGAGCCTTTGGGAATGTTTGCCTGTCTCTGTTCAGCAGGGCAATTACGTGCTTCTCACGGCGAGCGACCGCCAGGCGCTGCACTCCAAGATTGAGGCTGCACGCGCATGGGTGGAGGCCGGTGCCGTCTACGTTTGCGCCTGGGGTCCCAACTCTCCAGAGGTTGAGGAAGCCTTCGACTACGCAGCCTTCCTCCCGGAACTAGGTGAGCCAATCCCTTTTACCCTCATGACGACAAGCCACAAGGATGAGCCTCTGGAAGAGGCTCTGTGGTTTGCCTTCTATAACGGCAAAGGCCCCGACGAAGTCGACGAAGGTTCGTGTCCAGTGGTAGTCGTTGTAGATTCCCAGGCACTTGGGGAACAAGCTGCTGCGTGGGTGCAGGGAAACACCGAATGAACTTCGCCGCGCATGCGCCTAACCCTTCCATCGAGAGGACGTCTTACAGCTGGCTTCGCCAGCAGCAAGCCGCCTCTCATGTCAAACGCTGAGCGACTGCTTTCGGGCAGGCCCCAAGGTGGTGGACCGGCAGCTCGGATCGTGAGCAGCTCGTCGCCAAACACGCCGGCGAAAGACTACGACCGGCCTGAAACCATCTCTTGGCCTGCTCGCCAAGCCGCTGAAGCTGCTCAGCCCGCCACGTCCACCAACACAAACTGCTTTCGCACGGCCTCCACCACTTCGAACTCCCCCTCGAAGCCCGGCGGGATGACGGCGCCCTGGCCGGGGCCCACGTCCACGGTGCCGGCTGGGCCGT
>CBFGPX010000097.1:0-14588 GCA_965650725.1 uncultured Comamonadaceae bacterium
AGCTTCCTGAGCAAGGACCTGGGGCTGGACTGGCGCCGCGGCGAGGCGTATTTCGCGCAGCAGTTGCTGGACTTCGACCTCGCCGCCAACAACGGTGGCTGGCAATGGGCCAGCAGCAGCGGCTGCGACGCCCAGCCCTATTTCCGCATCTTCAACCCCACGGCGCAGAGCGAGAAGTTCGACGCCGAGGGCCGCTTCATCCGCCGCTACTGTCCGGAACTGGCCGGCCTTGCGCCCAAGGCCATCCATGCGCCCTGGGAGCGCGCGCCGCTGGCCATGCAGGGCGTGGACTACCCACACCCGGTCGTGGACCACGCCGTCGCACGCGAGCGCACGCTGGCGCGCTATGCGGTCGTCAAGAGCCGCGCCCAGCCTCAGAAATAGGTCAGCGTCACGTTGATGGTGTCGGCATAGCTGCCCGGCACCGCCGTCAGCTGGCGGCCGGGGATGCGGCCATAGACCCAGAAGGTCTGGGCCGGCGACAGGCCCGCCACGTCCAGCGTGACGCCCGAGCTGACGATCTGCGAGGCCGCGCTGCCGTCGCCCCAGATGGTGGTGTAGGAGGCGTCGGTGTAGAGGTTGTAGCTCAGCGTGTTGCCACCGCTGCTCATGCGGCGGCCGGCATAGCTGCCGCCGCCCCCGGCGCTGATGGCGAGGTTGAACGGGATCAGCAGGCCCGCCACGCCGCCGCACTGCACCCTGACGCTGCCGGTGCTGTCGGTGTTGCCGAAGGCCAGCGGGTTGTAGCTGCCGAAGGCGACGTGGGTCGTCGTCACGCCGCAGCTGCACAGCGCCGGCAGGCACAGCGCCCGCGCGGGGCCGCACCAGCCGAGCAGCGTCAACAGCAGCACAAGCAGGGATCGGGTCATGGCGTCACCGGCAGATCAGGGTGCCCAGGTCGGGCAGATCATCGCCGCTGGCGGGCGGCAGGTCGAACTCGAACGCGCACTGGCCGTCGGGCCAGCGTGCCTGCACGCGGTTGCGCCCGGCCGCCAGGCCGGCCACGAAGCTGCGGCCGTTGAGGCCGACCGGGAACTGCTTGGCATGACCGCCCGGCTGCAGCCAGGTGCCGGGCGGTAGCGCCAAGCCGGCGGCGTCGATGAGCTGCAGCGTCGCCGCCCGCCCGCGCTGCACCGGGAACTCGATGCGCGCCGCGCTGCGCGCCGCCGGCGTGAGCTGGATCTCCAGCGCCTCCAGCTCCACGTCCATCGGCAGGTCGGACGCCAGGATGCCCACGCGGTTGGGCTGGTAGCCGCGCAGCCCCGACACGAAGGCGCGGCCACGCGTGTCGGTGCGGGCCACGGTCTGGTTGTCCTGCGTGACGCGCACGCCCGCGTGGCCGCCCACGTCGACCACCGCGATGCCGCCCTCGATGCGCCGGCCGGCAAACAGGCTGCCATCCACCCACGCCAGGCCGCCGCTGGCGCCCACGCGCGTCTCGACGTCGCGGCCGCGCCGGGCCACGCCGCCGTTCAACACCGCCTGGTCGCCCTGCCACTGCGCTTGCACCATCTGGCGCCCGCCGCGCTCGGCCAGCAGCCGATAGCCCAGGCCCGAGCCGAAGGCGGGGTTGCGCTGCACCTGGGCCTGCAGCAGCGTCTCGTTGCCGCCGTCCAGCGCGCGCTGGCGCTGCAGGCTGACGCCAGTGCCGTGGCGCTCGTCCAGCGCGCGGCTCCAGCTCAGGCCCAGGGTGGTGCCGCTGCCGCCACGGACGAAGTCGCGCAGCACGATGAGGCCGAGGTAGCCCCAGCCGCCCAGGTCGCGGCCGTAGTTGATCTGCGCCAGCTTGCTCTCGAAGCGGCCACCGCGCTGCCGGGCCCAGCTCACGCCCACCGAGTGCCCGCGCCAGGCGGTGCCGGCCGACGCCGTCAGCACCGTGCGCGGCGCCGTGCCGTCCATCTGCCCGAGCTGGCTGAAGCGCGGGCTGGCGTGGCGCCACTGCACGCCACCACTCCAGTCGCGCGCCTGGCGGTCCAGGCCCGCCATCAGCATCCAGCCCGCGCCGGCGTCGCGGGAGTGGCTGGCCACCGCGGTCGCGCTGGCCGTGCCCAGGCTGGGCCACAGCATCCACCCGCCCACCCCGACGGCCTGCTGCCGGCTGCCGGCCTCGACGCGCAGCTCGCGCGTGAAGCGCTCGGTGACGCCCAGGCGGTGGGTCAGGCTGGCCATGGCGCGGCCGTAGCGGTTGCTGGCGATGCCATAGTCCTCGCGCTGCGCGCCCACATCCACGCTGACGGCGCTCAGGCCCGGCTTGAGCAGCGCCGGGCTCACGTAGTACGGCGTGACGACCACCTGCTCGCGGCCCAGCAGGTCGCGCACGACGGTGCGGATCTCGCCCTGGCCGGTGACCACCGGCAGCTCGCTGAGGTCGAAGGGCCCGGCCTGCAGACGGCTCTGCAGGCGCTGGTTGTTGTTGACGTAGACGTCCAGCGTGGACGGCAGCGCCGCCTCGCCGCGCAGTGCCGGCAGCGGGAAGCTCAGGAAGCCGGGCTGCAGCGAGAAGTCCGTGCCCCACTGGACCCCGCCGTAGCGCAGCGCGCGGCCCCAGGCGCCGGCCTGGCTGATGCTGTCGCCCACGCGCAGCCGCGCCAGCCGCGCGGGGTCGTCGCGCTGCCAGCGCGTGTCCAGACGCACGCCGCGGCCCTCGCTGCGTGCCAGGCCGGTGCTGCTGAAGTCACCCACGGGGCCGAACAGGCCGAACTCCCACAGTGCGTCGGCCATGCTGCGACTGCGCGTGCGGCTCTGCCACTGGGCGTCGTAGTTGACGAAGGGCGCCCAGGCCGACGGCTCCGTCACGCGGGGCATGCCGGGCGACAGGTCCACGCGCTGCCCCATGAAGGCCGAGGCCGGTGCGTCGACCTCCAGCGTCTGGGTGGCCTCATCGATGCGCCAGCGCAGCGGGCCGGCCATGGCCAGCAGCACATGCTGCTCGCCGTCGATGACGCGGGTGCCGGCGGTGGGCAGGCGCAGGTGCATCTCGTCCCAGTGGGACTGCGGGATGGCCAGACCCTCGGCCAGGCGCACGGCACGCAGCATGCCGTCCTGAGCCACGCCGTTGACGCGCAGCGCCAGCAGCAGCGTCTCGCCCCAGTTCACACGGACCTCGGGGCGAGGCGCCTGCGCCGCAGCCGCCGTGGCGATCAGCAGCGGTGCAGCAAAAGCCGCCAGGGACCAGGTCAGGGCTTGACCTCGCGAGTCTCGTTCAGCGCCACGGTCTGCAGGCCCTGGTCGGTCTGCACCATCACCTGCGTGGCCTTGTCATGGGCCGGCAGCCGGAAGCTGCGCTGCTCGCCCGGGAAGATGACTGACTGGCCGCCCTTCTGCGTCAGCGAGGCCAGCGCCGTGCCGCCCTCGCCCTGCAGCCGCAGCTCGCCGACCTTGAGGTGCACGTTGCCGGTGTTGGACACCTGGGCCAGCAGCTCGCCGTTGGCGGCGCGGCTGACCTGCCATTGCTCGCCGCGCCTGACCTGGGCCGGCGCCACGTAGACCGGCACGCGCAGCGCCACCAGCACGCGCACGCTGCCGGCCACGTTCAGCACGTCGGAAGGCCGCGGCATGGGCACCTCGCGCAGCACGATGCGGTAGGTGGCCTCCTGATCCAGCTGCGGCGTGCGGCGCAGGCCCAGGCGCAGCACCTGGGTCTGGCCGGGCTGCACGGTGAACACCGGCGGGTTGACGATCAGGTCGCCGGTGGGCGCATCCACGTCGATGCCGCCCACGCGGTTCCAGGCGATGGCCTCGGCCTGCATCAGCACCGGCTCCTGGCCGTTGTTCATGACCTGCACCGTGGCACGGTCGTTCGCGCGGTCCAGCTTGACCGTGACGGGCATCAGCGTCACGTCGGCGGCCCGCACCGAGAAGGACCACAGCGACACCAGCAGGTACAGGCCCAGCAGCTTGAGAAAGCGCGTCATGGCTAACCTCCTTCAGTAGCTGACCGTGACGGTCACGGTGTCGGTGTAGCTGCCCGGCACGACATTGGCAAGTGAGGGCAGGCGGCCGTAGATGGTCAGCGTCTGCGCGCTGCCGGTGCCGGTGCCGGCGGAGGTGCTGCTGCTGGAGGTGCCGTCGCCCCACACGCTGGAGCGGCCGGCGTCCAGGTAGAGCTGGTAGGCCAGCGTGTTGCTGCCGCTCTTCATCAGGCGCGAACCGAAGTTGGACGCGCCGCCCGCGTTGCTGCCGGCGTTCAGCGCCACCGTGTACGGCGTGGTGTTGGTGCACTGCACCGTCAGCGTGGAGTTCGCGTCCAGCGGCGTGGCGGTGGCCAGCGGGTCGATGGCGGAGCCGAAGTTCAGCGTCGTGCCCGACACCGTGCATGCGCTGGTGACCGTGGCCGTGACCTGGAAGCTGTTGCCGGCACTGCCCGCCTGGGCCAGCGCGGGCAGCAGCAGCGCCACGGCGAGAAATTGCAGCTTCTTCATGTTCGTCTCCCTTGGAAAAAATCAGAGCGCGCCGAAGGCGCTTGCCTGGGCCAGCGTCAGCAGACCGCGCGGCGACACCGCGTCGGCAGGAAACAGGGCCATGCCGATCTCCAGGCCCATGACGTGATCGCGGCCGTCCAGCTGGAAGGGCTGGGCCATCAGCGCGGCCAGCAGGCGGGCATGGCTGGCCGCCTGGTCGGCCTGGTGCAGCCGGGTCAGCACGACGGCGAACTGGTCCGGCGAGCTGCGCGCGACGATGTCGGCGTCGGCGCTGGCCTCCTTCAGGCGCTGCGCGACCTGGCGGGCCAGCGCAGCGGCGGTGTCGGCGGGCAGCGCGGCCAGGCCGGGCAGGCGCAGCACGTAGACCGCAAGGTCGATGCCGTCGCGGGTGGCCGTGCGGGAGACCTGGTCCAGCCGCTCGTGCAGCGCCACCTCGTCGTAGAGGCCGGTCAGGCCGTCGCGCAACTGCACGGCGGGCTGGGGCTCCGGGTCGGCGGCGCTGCCCAGGCTCGCCAGGTCGTCGAACAGCGTTTCCAGGCCGCTGGCCTTGTCGTAGAAGGCGTCGGCACCGGCGTCCAGGCAGGCGCTGCGATAGGCGTCCACGTCCTGGGCCGTCAGCACGGCGATGCGGCCACCGTAGCCGGCGCGGCGCAACTGGCCCACCAGGCTGAGGCCGGAGCCGTTCGCCAGGGACACGTCCAGCAGCACCACGCCGGGCTGGGTCCACTGGATCAGCGCCAGGGCCTGACGCTCGCCCGTGGCCTCGCCGACGACGCGCATGCCAGGCAGGGCATCCAGTCGGCGCACCAGCAGGCGGCGGATGGACGCGGAGTCTTCGACGAGAAATATGTTCATGGACGCCATCGTCCGATTCGCTCGGCCCGGACGGCAGCGGCGGATGACGGCAGCTCGCCAGAAGGACTGCCGCAACCGCGTGTAGGTGGATTGCCTACACGGGTGCATCGCGCATCAGATGTCGGTCAATCCGTGCTGCACGCAGTACTTGGTCAGCTCGGTGTTGTTGGCCCAGCCGGCCTTCTCCAGGATGCGGGCGCGGTAGCTGCCCACGGTCTTGACCGACAGGTGCATGGTGTCGGCGATCTGCGCCGGCGTCCGGCCGGCCGCAATCAGCAGCATGACCCGGTGCTCCTGGGACGACAGCTGCTCGTGCGGCAGCGCATCGGGCGCCTTGCCGCTGAGCAGGGCCAGCAGGTGGTCAGCCATGCTGGCGGTGACGTAGCGCCCGCCCTCGGCCAGCCGGCGCAGCGCCACGCGCAGCTCGTCCGCGGCACGGTCCTTGGGCAGGTAGCCGCTGGCGCCCATCTGCATCAGCCGCGCCGCATAGGCCGCCTCGGCGTTGAGGCTGAGCACCAGCAGCGGCACGCCGGCGAACGCGCGCAGCAGCCGGCTGGCGCCTTCGGTGCCCTGGACGTCGGGCAGGGACAGGTCCAGCGTGATGAGCTCGGGCCGCAAGGTCGCCCCGAGGCTCAGGGCCTCGGCGATGGTGGGCGCCTCGACGATCCGCGCGTCGGGCCATTCCTGCAGCACCAGCTGGCTGATGCCCATGCGCATCAGCGGGTGGTCATCGACAACCAGCACTCTCATTGCCAGGCCTCCTCCTCTTCATGCCCGCTGCCCACGCCGCCGGGCGCGTCCAGCGGCAGCCAGACGCGCACGCGGGTGCCGCCGCCCGGGGCCGGGCCGAAGTCGAACTCGCCACCGGCCATTGCGGCGCGCTCGCGCATGCCGCGCAGGCCCGAGGCATCGGCCCGCGTGCCGCCGGGGCCGCGGCCGTCGTCGAGCACCTCCAGCTCGTAGCCGTCCCGCCCGGCCTCTGCATAGGGCCGGCCGACGACGCGCAGCCCCTGGGCCTGCGCATGCCTCAGCACATTGGTGCAGGCCTCCTGCACGATGCGGAACATCGGGTTGGCCTGCTCGTGGGACAGCATGTCGGCGTCGGACAGCTCCAGCGCGGTCTTCAGCCCGGCCTGGCGCGACAGGCCCTGCAGGTAGTGGCCCAGCGCGGCCTGCAGGCCCAGTTCGTCCAGCAGCGGCGGGCGCAGCGCGGCGGAGATCTGGCGCGCTGCGCGGATGCTCTCGTCGGCCAGCTCCTGCAGCTCGTCCAGCAGCGGCTCGCTGCGCGGCGCCAGCTTGGCGCGCAGCGACAGCGACAGCATCTTGATGGCCGTGCCGACCTGGCCGATCTGGTCGTGCACCTCGCGCGCCAGGCGGCGACGCTCGGTCTCGATGCTGCGGTCCAGCTCGCTGGCGAAGCTGCGGATGCGCAGCAGCGCGCGACTCAGCGCCTCGGTGCGCTCGCTCACCTGCCGCTCCAGCCCGGCGTTGGCCTCACGCAGGGCCACCTCGGCGCGGTCGCGCAGCCGGCGCTCGTGCAGCAGCAGCGCCAGCGCCAGCACCAGCGTGGCCAGGCCTGCCGCCATCAGCAACTGCGTGAGCCAGGTGGTGCGCTCCTGCACCTCCACCGTCAGCCGCTCGGCGGTGGCGATGCGGCGCTGCTGCTCCAGCGCCAGCTGGTCGATCTGGAAGCGCAGGTCGTCCATCACCCGCTTGCCGTCCACGTAGACGCTGAGCTCGCGCCCGACGGGCTCGCCACCGAGCCGCCGGTCGATGACGGCGCGGGTCTGCGCCAGCCTCAGGTCGACGAGCTGCTCCAGCCGCTTCAGCATCTCCGCATGAACGCCGCTGCGCGCCAGTTGCGGGCCCAGCGCCGCTCGCAGCGTGCCCAGCTCGACCAGGGCCTCCTCGTAGGGGCGCAGAAAGGGCTGCTGGCCGGTGATGATGAAGCCACGCTGCCCGGTCTCGATGTCCACCAGCAGCGTCATCAGCCGCTGCAGCTCGGTCTGCAGGCGCAGCGCGTCGCTGCGCTCGGCGTCGCGCACGACCAGATCGGCCAGGCTGTGCCTCGCGGCGACGGCCGTGCCGACGAAGGCCAGGAAGGCCGCCAGCAGAAGGCCCAAGGGAAGCCAGGAATACCGCATGCTCACCCGCAGCAACGCCACGAAGGTGGGCCGGCCGCGGGCAACGGCGCGATGCCCAGCGACGACAGAAGACCAGGCCCACCCGCCCGAACTGGGTCGCCGGCCGGCGTCTAGCTGCACCGTGTCTGGCAACGCCCCGAGGCTATGGCCGGACATTCCAAAAATCAAGTCATTTCTGACCCGCGAACACGCCGTTAGACCGGCTCAGAAAAGCTCGACGTCGCTCAGCTGTGCGGCTTCGCGGATCACGCCGCTGGCCACCAGGGCCGCGTAGTTGTGCACCTGGTTCCGCCCATGGGCCTTGGCGTGGTAGACGGCCTTGTCGGCGCGCTCGAAGGCCCCGGCGGGCGAGTCGCCGGCGCGGACCTCCGTGAAGCCGATGCTGACCGTGATGTGCCCCACCTGCGGGAACAGGTAGCGCTCGGTGTTCACGCGCAGCCGCTCGAAAGCCTCGCCGGCGTGCACCTCCTCGTCGCAGCGCATCAGCACGACGAACTCCTCGCCGCCGAAGCGGTACAGCAGGTCGTGGAAGCGGAAGGAGCCGCGCATCAGCCGTGACAGCAGCAGCAGCACCTCGTCGCCGATGAGGTGGCCGAAGCGGTCGTTGACGGACTTGAAGTGGTCGATGTCGATGACGCCCAGCACGTAGTGCGGCGTGGCCGTCTCGTGGCGGCGGTCCTCGGCGTCGTACCTGGCGTCGTGCTTGGCCGGGATGTCGGAGAGCACCTTCAGGAAGCTCTCGTCGAAGGTCTTGCGGTTCAGCAGCCCGGTCAGCGTGTCGCGCTCGGAGTAGTCCAGCAGGCCCTGGAAGTTGTGATAGATCCGCAACACGCTGCTGACCATGCGCTGCGAACCCGTGCCCAGGCGGCGCGTGGACAGGATCTCGATGACGCCCACCACGTCGCGGTCGGTGGCGATGGGGAACAGATACAGCCACTGCCCGCCCTGCGCCACCTGCGTGACGCTGCGGCTGCGCATGGCCTCCAGGCGCAGCGGATGGTCGGCCGCCAGCGGCAGCGCCTCGGGCTTGGCCCACAGCGGGTCGGCCGTGGCCACGGCGTCGCCGGCGCGCAGGTGGGCGCGCGTCAGCCAGCGCTCCTGACCCGGCTCGCCCACGCTGCGGTAAATGGCCACCGACTCGGGTTCCAGCAGGTCACGCAGGGCCATGACCAGCGTGACGTCCATGACGTCACGGTCGCGGAAGCCGGTCAGCTCGGCAAGGTGGTCGACAACCTGGGACATGGGCTCAGGTCGCCGTGGCTTGGGTGTACTGCCGGATCAGGCCCAGCAGATGCTCCTCGTCATACGGCTTCCCGAGGTAATGGTCCACGCCCAGCTGGGCGGCGTAGTCACGGTGCTTCTGTGCAATGCGCGACGTGATCATGATGACCGGCAGCCCGGCCAGCCGGGCGTCGGCCCGCATGTTGCGCACCAGGTCGAAACCGTCCATGCGCGGCATCTCGATGTCGGACAGCACGACCGACGGCAGTTCGTCGCCGGCCAGCTTCTCCATCGCATCCAGGCCGTCCTTGGCCAGCAGCACGCGCAGGCCCACGCGCTCCAGCAGGCGCTGGGTCACGCGGCGCACGGTCAGCGAGTCGTCCACCACCAGCACCAGCGGCGCCTGCGCCACCTCGTCGGCGGCCGGCACGACCGGCAGGGCCGCGCCGCCCTCGACCTGCGCCTGCAGCGCCGCCAGGCGCGCCTGCGCGTCGGCGCCGTACCAGTCGGCCAGCGCGACGACGTTGTAGATCAGCGCCACCTCGCCCGAGGCCAGCAGGCTGATGCCCGCCAGGCCCGGCACGCGGTTCAGCTGCGCGCCCAGGTTCTTGACGACGACTTCCTGGTTGCCCACGACCTCGTCCACGTGCAGCGCCAGCGCCGCCTGGGCGCTGCGCACCAGCACCACCGGCGCATGCTTGCCGTGCGTGTGGCCGCGGCCGGCCTGGCCCAGCAGGCCGCCCAGCCAGTAGAACGGCAGCTCGGCGCCGCCGTGCCGCAACTTGCCGGTGGCGTAGGCCGCCTCGACGGCCTCCACCGGCACGCGCTGCACGGATTCCATCAGCGCCGCCGGCACGGCCACGACCTGGTCGCCGCTCTTCAGCAGCACGACCTGGGTCAGCGCGGTGGTCAGCGGCAGGCGCAGCAGGAAGCTGGTGCCCTGCCCCGTCGTCGACGTGGTCTCGATGCTGCCGCCCAGCGTGCCGACCTCGGCGCGCACGACGTCCATGCCGATGCCGCGACCGCTCAGCTCCGTGACCTGACTGGCCGTGGAGAAGCCGGGCGCGAAGATCAGGCGGCGCAGCTGCGCCTCGTCGGGCTCGGCGTCGGCCGAGATCAGGCCCAGCTGCAGGCCGCGCTCGCGGATGCGGGCGAGATTGAGGCCGGCGCCGTCGTCACTGAAGTTCAGCAGCACCTCGTTGCCATGCTGGCTCAGCTCGATGCGCAGCGTGCCCGTCGGGTCCTTGCCCACCGAGGCGCGCACGTCCGGTGCCTCGATGCCGTGAGCCACACTGTTGCGCAGCAGGTGCTCGAAGGCGCCCGAGGTGCGCTCCAGCACCGAGCGGTCCAGCTCGGTCTGGCCGCCGCGGATCTCCAGCTTGACCTGCTTGCCGGAGTCGCGCGAGGCCTGGCGCACCACGCGGTGCATGCGCTCGCCGATGCTGTCGAACTCGACCAGGCGGGTGCGCAGCAGGTCGTCCTGCAGCTCGCGGGTCAGCCGCGACTGGGCGGCCAGCTCGTCTTCGCCGGTCTGCACGTTGCGCGTCAGCGTGCGCTGCAGCGTCGCCACGTCGCCGACCGACTCGGTCAGCATGCGGGTCAGCTCCTGGAAGCGGGTGTAGCGGTCGAACTCCAGCGGGTCGAACTCGCGGCCGCCCTGCTGCGCCGCCTCCTGCTGGGCGTGCATCTGGGCCTCGGCCTGCAGGTCCAGCTCGCGCAGCTGGGTGCGCAGGCGTTCCAGGTTGTCGTCCAGGTCCAGCAGCGCGGTCTTCATCTGGACCAGCTCGGACTCCATGCGCGCGCGCCGGATGCTGACCTCGCCGGCCTGGGTGGCCATGCGCTCCAGCAGGCTGCCGCGCACGCGCACCAGGGCCTGGCCGATGGCCAGGTTGTCGCTGCCGGCCTCGATCTCGGCGGCGTCGGCGAAGCGGCTCCAGTCGATGCGACGATCGGACTCGGGCGCCAGCTCCTCCACCGGCGCCGGCATCGCGAAGCGGGCCAGCGGTTCGGGCCGGTCTTCCTCGACCGCAGGCGGCGGTGCCGGCGGTGGCGGCGCGACGGGCGTGATGGCCGGCACCGCCACGGCGGCGGGTGCCTTCAGGCTCTGGCCCAGCGCCTCGAAGGCGTGTTCCAGCGCGTCGCCTTCATGTTGCAGCGCCTCGACCTGCGCGAAGTCCGCGCCGCCCGACTGCAGCAGCGCCTCGATGGCCGATTCCAGGTGGTGGGCCTGCTCGCCCAGGCGCATGGCGCCGGCCAGGCGAGCACCGCCCTTGAAGGTGTGCAGGGCCCGCATGCAGGCGTCGGAACGCGCCAGGTCCTCGGGCTGGGCCAGCCAGTCGCGCAGCGCACCGTGCAGCTGCTGCAGCAGGTCGCGGCCCTCTTCCTCGAAGATGGGATAGAGCTCGGGCTCGATGGCGTCCGGCAGGCCGGCCTCGGGTTCCGGTTCAGCGGCGACCGACGCCGGCGGCGCCTGTGCGGGCAGCTCGTCCAGCAGCGGCGCGGCCGTGGTGGCCGGCTCCTCGTCGGCGGCGGGCTGGTCCGGCATGTCGGCCGGCAGGTGCAGGTCGTCGGCCGGCAGCAGGCCGTCCAGCGGCACGTCGGCGGTCAGCGCTGCTTCCTGCGGCTCGTAGGCATGCAGGCGCGCCTTGAGCTCGGGGTCATTGGGCTTCAGGAAGCCGGCGGCGAACTGGTGCAGCAGGCGGCGGATGTCGTCGGCGGCGCGCACGAACAGCTCGGCATCGGCCTCGTCGAACGCCGTGGCCCGCTGGGCCCGGCCCAGCGCATGCTCCAGCTCGCGCGCCAGCGCGGACAGCTCGTCGTAGCCCACCGTGCCGGCATTGCCGGCCAGCGCATGGGCCTGCACCTCGCAGCTCTGCGGTATCGGCGCGTTGCGCAGCGTGGCCCACTCGGCCAGGCTCTGGGCCAGCTTGCGCGACAGCTCGTCGGCCTCGTTGAGGAAGATGTTGAACAGCGCAATGCTGATGCGCAGCGGGCCGATGAGCTTGAAGCCCTCGTCCGGGTCTGAGGGCTCGGGCTCGGGGGCCTCGTCGATGGGCAGCGGCAGGTCGGCCAGCACCGGTTCGTCCGGCTCCAGTGCCGGCAGCGCCAGCGTGGCCTCCTCCGGCTGGGGCGGCGGCTCGGTGGCCGGCGTGGGGATGATGACCGTGGGTTCGTCGTCCAGGTCCAGCTCCAGCCGGAAGTTGGGCAACGTCAACTCGTCGCGCCCGACCAGCGGCATGGGCTCGGTGGCCGCCTGGTGCGGCATCAGCTCGGTGCTCAACTCGCCCAGGTCCAGCGTGACCTCCTCGACCACCGGTTCGGGCAGCGGCGGCGCGGGTTCGGCCAGCTCGATGACGAAGTCGGGGGCGATGGCGGCTTCTTCAATCTCCGCCATCGGCTCGGCGGCCGCCTCGGCCGGGAACTCGATGACCTCGACCTCGGGCAGGGTGTCCAGCGGCAGGTCCACGGCCGGCGCGTCGTCGGCCAGCAACGGCAGCCGCTCGCGCTGCAGGCGCAGCGCATCGGCGCTGCGGCGCAGCGGCTCGGAGGCGCTGCTGCCGGCCGCGTTGCCGGCGATCTGCTCGCGCCAGTGGGCGAAGTAGTCCAGCGCCTCGGCGGTGAAGCCCTGCAGGTCGGCATCGGCCTGCGGCTGGGCTTCGGCCAGGCGGGCGTTGTAGAGCTGCTCGCAGGCCCAGGCGCCTTCGCCGAAATCGTTCAGGCCCACCATGCGGGCGCTGCCCTTCAGCGTGTGGAAGGCGCGGCGCACGACGGTCAGCTGGCCGTGGTCGGCCGGTGCGGCGCGCAGCGCGTCCAGCGCAGCGCGTGCGTTGACGATGACCTCGTCGGCTTCCTCCAGGAAGATCTCGCGCATCTCCGGGTCGTCGGCCACGCTGGGCTCGGGTGCGGCCGGCGCGGCCGGCGCGACCACGGGTGGCGGCACCGGCTGCGACAGGTCCAGGTCGGGCAGGCTGAGATCGGGCAGGTCCAGCTCGGCCAGGTCGATGCGCAGCGGCTGCGTGGCCTCCATGGACGGCGCGGGCTCGGGCTCCAGGTCCACGTGGAAGCCGCTGGCCTCGAAGTCGGGCAGCTCCACCGCGCCCTCGCGGCGGCCCATGACGGGCGCCAGGCGGCCGCTGGCCTCGTCGAACTGGAACATGCGCTTGGCCAGGGCCGGCTGCACGCTCAGCATGTCGATGAGGAAGCCCAGGGCGCCGAGGTTGGTCGCCAGGCGCTCGAAGACGTCCTTGGCGCCGGGGCGGTCGAAATCGATCTCGGTGTTGGCCAGGCCGTCCACCTCGTCGCGCATGCGCACGGTGGCCTGGGCGGCCTGGTCCAGGCCCAGCACGCTGAGCACGCCGCGCATGGCCTGCAGCTGTCCCGGCACGGGAATCAGCAGGTCGCGCCGGGTCGGGTCACGGAAGTAGTCGTCGCACTGCTTCTCGATCTCCGACAGGCTGGCGCGCAGCTCGTGCACCACGCTGCCCAGCGTCTGGCGGTCGGAAACCCGGCGGTACAGGTCCTCCATCCAGTCTTCGAGCGGCTCGGCGGGCTGGCCGTGGGCCACGGCCTCGACGCGGCGCGCCAGGCGGCGCACGCGGTCGGCCTGCTCGGGCTGGTCAAAGGCGGCGTCTTCCAGCGCGGCCTCGACGTACAGCAGGCTGGTGGCGACTTCCATCGCCAGCTCGGGCGGCGGCGTGCTGCGCGAGCGCAGCGTCGCGACGACGGCGCGCTGCAGCGTCTGCGCCAGCACCTCGCCGCTGGGGAACAAACGGGTCAGGGATTCGGACAGTGCGGCGAACTGCTCGTCCAGCCCGGACAGGCGGTGCTGGTCACCCTCGGCGGCACTGGACCAGCTCTCCTTGGCGGCCATCACGCGGCGCTTGGCCTGGGCTACCCAGGCGGGGTCGATGCGGCCCAGGCTGTCGTCCTGGTAGTCGCCGGCCTGGTCCTCGGTCAGGCGCCAGGCCTCGTGCACCGCGGTCAGGCGCGGACCGGCGCCGCGCGTGACGCGGCATTGCGCGCAGAAGAACAGCAGGTCTTGCGCGAGACGCTCGGAGACCTCGCCGCGCCCCAGCACGCGCAGCTCGTGCAGCAGCTTGGAGCCCAGTCGCTTGGTGTAGGCATCGCTGCCCAGCAGCTTCAGCGCCTGGCCCTCGAAGACCGCGGCGGCCAGTTGCCACAGCGTGCGGCCGTTGCCGGCCGGCAGCGCGGCAGCCAGGCCGGCGCACAGACCCGACAGGTTGGCCGCGTGCACGGAGCTGGGCTCGCGCATCTGGCGCAGCAGCGCGGCCTCGAAGGGCGCACGCACGGACTCGGGCGGGCGCGGCGCGATGCCCGCCTCCAGCGGGATCACGCGCCAGGACCAGTCGAACGGCCACAGGTCGGCGGGATGGATGCGCTCGGCGCCGTTGAGCTGCTGCAGCTCCTGGTAGCTGGGGTAGAGCGCCAGCGGCGACGCCTTGCCACCGGCCAGCAGCCGGGCCACGAAGGCCAGCAGCGCAAAGTTGGCGCGCTCGATGATGTCGACGGTGGCGGCCTCGATCTCCAGCGGTCGCTCGGCCAGGCGCTCGACGGCGGTCTCGGCGGCGCGCAGTACCGTGGCACCGGCGGGCAGGCCCACCAGGGACAGCACGCCGGTGACCTGGTGCAGCTGGGCGGCGGCCTGCTGCAACGGCAGGCTGGGCTGGGCGTCACCGCCAAAGGCCGAGGCGCGGTTGTCGTTGCTGTCGCGCACCAGGCGGCGCAGGGTCTTGTGCACCGACTCCAGGGAGCGGCGCAGTTCCTCCTGAACCCAGGCCAGCGGACTGAGGTCGGCCGGGAATTCGGAGTCTCGCAGGGAGCTATCCATGTCAGTGCGCCACCGCAGCGGCTGAAACGATTGCATGGCGGGCCGAGCGCCGGGCCGCCCCAAGCCGGCCCGTCCGACGATGTGCTTGCGGCTCGATGC
>CBFGPX010000098.1:0-14515 GCA_965650725.1 uncultured Comamonadaceae bacterium
CGCCCTCGATCTCCTTGTCGACGCCGGCCATGATCTTCAGCAGCGTGGACTTGCCGGAACCGTTCAGGCCCAGCACGCCGATCTTGGCGCCGGGGAAGAAGCTCAGCGAGATGTCCTTGAGGATGTGGCGCTTGGGGGGAACCGTCTTGTTGACGCGGTTCATGGAGAAGACGTACTGGGCCATGGCTTTCCTTGGAGCTGAAACAGCGGCAGGCCCCCGGAGGAGGCCTGCGATGCCTGCTATTGTCGCCGAGCCCGAATCCAGGAGGTCAGATGCGCCGTGCTTTCATCGCCCTGCTCGTTCTCAACGCCGGTCTCGCCCAGGCCCAGACGCTGCGCTGGTCCAGCCAGGGCGACATGCAGACCACCGATCCGCATTCGCAGAACGAGGTCATGACCAACAGCCTGAACAACCAGGTCTACGAGGCTCTGACGCGGCGGCAGCAGGACATGGCCATAGGCCCCGCGCTGGCCACCGAGTGGACCCAGGTCACGCCGCTGATCTGGCGCTTCAAGCTGCGCGCGGGCGTCAAGTTCCACGACGGCACGCCGTTCACGGCCGACGACGTGGTGTTCTCCATGCAGCGCCTGCGCGACGACAACGCGCCGCAGCGCGTCTATGCCAACGCCGTCGGCATCCCCCGGGCCGTGGACCCGCTGACCGTCGTGTTCACGCTGGACAAGCCCAACCCCATCGCGCCGGAGATGCTGGCCAACCTGTTCATCATGAGCCGCAAGTGGTGCGAGCAGCACCGCGTCACCCGGCCGCTGAACTTCAAGCAGCAGGAAGAGTCCTACGCCAGCCAGAACGCCAACGGCACCGGCCCCTTCATGCTGGTCAGCCGCCAGCCCGGCGTGAAGACGGTGTTCAAGCGCAACCCGCACTGGTGGAACAAGTTCCAGGGCAATCTGCAGGAGTTCATCTACCTGCCCATCGGCAACGATGCCACGCGCACCGCGGCGCTGATCTCGGGCGAGGTGGACTTCGTGCTGGACCCGCCGCCGCGCGACGTGGCCCGACTGCGTACCCAGCCGGGCCTGAAGGTCATCGACGGCAGCGAGAACCGCCTCATCTACATCGGCATGGACCAGAGCCGCGACAAGCTGCTCTACGGCCAGGCTCCCGGCGACCGCAACCCGCTGAAGGACCTGCGGGTGCGCCAGGCCCTGTATCACGCGATCGACATCGAGGCCATCAGGAGCAAGCTGATGTCGGGCCAGTCGCTGCCCACCGGCGGCCTGACTTCGTCGCCCCGCGGCGCCTACGGCGATACCAGCCTGGAGACCCGCCTGCCCTACGACCCGGCCCAGGCCCGCCGGCTGCTGGCCGCGGCCGGCTACGCGGACGGCTTCGACATCACGCTGGACTGTCCCAACAACCGCTATGTCAACGATGAGCGCCTGTGCATAGCACTCGCCGGCATGTGGGCCCAGGTCAAGGTGCGGGTCAAGGTCAACGCCATGCCGCGCACGCTGTACTTCCCGAAGGTCGAGAAGTTCGACACCAGCCTGTTCCTGACCGGCTGGGGCGGCGGCTCCACCGACGCCGAGGTCATGCTGACGCCGGTGCTGCGCAACCGCGGCGAGCAGGGCGTGGGCGTGGCCAACTACGGCGGCATCGTCAACGACGCGGCCGATGCGCTGGCGGCGGCCTCCACGGTGGAGGTCGACCCGAAAAAGCGCGAAGGCCTGGTGAAGGCCGCGCTGCGGGCCTACCGCGAGCAGGTCAACATCATCCCGCTGCACCGCCAGGTCATCCCCTGGGCCATGCGCAAGGGCGTCAGCATCCCGCACTCGCCCAACAACTGGGCCAGCATGGACTGGGTCACGGTTTCCAGACCTTAGCCCGCGGCACCAGCCGTTAGAATGGCTCCCACGCCGCGCCTCTCAGTCTTGCGCGGCGTTTCATTTTTCGCAGCCCCGCACGCGGCCTGGCTTGCCCGAAGACTGGTGTCGCCTCCCCGGCGTCACGGCAAGCCCCGGTGATTTTCGGCGTGCCTCCCCACTTTGGATTCGATGAGTTTCGACACCCTCGGCCTTGCAGCCCCGCTGCTGAAGGCCATCGCCGACGCCGGCTACACCTCCCCCACACCCATCCAGGCCCAGGCCATCCCCGCCGTTCTGAAGGGCGGCGACCTGATGGCCGGCGCCCAGACCGGCACCGGCAAGACCGCCGGCTTCACCCTCCCCGTGCTCGAGCGCCTGTCCGCCGGCAAGCCGGTGCGCGACGCCAAGGGCCGCATCGCCATCCGCGCGCTGGTGCTGACGCCGACGCGCGAACTGGCCGCGCAGGTCGAGGAAAGCGTGCGCACCTACGGCAAGTACCTGCCGCTGACCAGCATGGTGATGTTCGGCGGCGTCGGCATGCAGCCGCAGATCGACCGCCTGCGCCGCGGCGTCGACATCCTGGTGGCCACGCCCGGCCGCCTGCTCGACCACCACCAGCAGGGCACGCTGGACCTGTCGAACGTGCAGATCTTCGTGCTCGACGAAGCCGACCGCATGCTGGACATGGGCTTCATCCACGACATCAAGAAGGTGCTGGCCCTGCTGCCCGCACAGAAGCAGTCGCTGCTGTTCAGCGCCACCTTCAGCGACGAGATCAAGAACCTCGCCGACCGCCTGCTGAACCAGCCGGCGCTCATCGAGGTGGCTCGCCGCAACCAGACCAACGACCAGATCGCGCAGAAGGTCCACCCCGTGGGCCGCGAGCGCAAGAAGGAGCTGCTGGTGCACCTCATCAAGGGTGGCGACTGGCACCAGGTGCTGATCTTCACGCGCATGAAGCACGGCGCCAACCGCCTGACCGACTACCTCAACGAGCAAGGCATCAGCGCCATGGCCATCCATGGCAACAAGAGCCAGGGCGCGCGCACCAAGGCGCTGGCCGACTTCAAGTCGGGCGACCTGACCTGCCTGGTGGCCACCGACATCGCGGCCCGCGGCATCGACATCGACCAGTTGCCCCACGTCGTCAACTTCGAGCTGCCCAACGTGCCCGAGGACTATGTGCACCGCATCGGCCGCACCGGCCGCGCCGGCGCTCAGGGTGAAGCGGTCAGCCTGGTCTGCGTGGACGAGAACGGCTTCCTGCGCGACATCGAGAAGCTCATCAAGCGCGAGATCCCCAAGGAGATCCTGCCCGGCTTCGCACCCGACCCCAACGAGCGCGCCGAGCCCATCGTGCTGGGCCGCACCGTGCTGAACCCCAACGGCAGCCGGGGCCGCAACCCCAACCCGCCGCAGCACGCGGGCCGGGGCGGTCGTGGCGGCAATGGCGGCGGCCGTGGTGGCGACAACCGTGGTGGCTCGCGCGACGGTGGCCGCAGTGGCGGTGGCGGCGGCAAACCGCAAGGCCACACCGGTATCGGCGGCGCCCGCACGGCGCCCAAGCCGCAAGGCCAGGGCGCACCGCGCTCGGGCTCCGGCCAGCCCAGCCGCGACGGCAGCGCACCGCGCCATACCAACGGCCCGCGCCTGACCCAGCCCAAGCGCTGATCTGCTGAGCAAGTGCCTGCACGGCCCGTCCCTCGCGGGGCGGGCCGTTTTTTCTGGGCAGGCAGCCCTCAGGCCACTGGCGCGGCGGCCCGGCGCCGAGCCCAGCAAAGGCCCATCAGCCCTGCCAGCACCAGCGGCGCCGTGCCCGGCAGCGGCAGCTCATGCGCGCCGTCGCGGGGTGGCAGATCCCTGCTCGTCAACGCGGTGATTTCGTAGCGGTACTGCGTCTCGTCGGGCATCTGGAAGCGGATTTCGTGACGGAACTGGAAGTCCTCCAGATACAGGTAGGGCATGGCGCCCGTCGTCAGTACATCGGTGCCGTACAGCCCCTCCAAAAACAGCTGGAAGACGGGCCACGGATCGTTCAGGTGAATGAAGCTGAACAAGCTGTCCGTATCCGCGTCGATGAAGATCCGCTTGCTCTCGTTCATGTACGCCATGCCATCCTGCACGCCGCCCGCAACACTGCCCGACATCGTGACGCCGCTGTTGTACTCACCCCGCATGAGCTCGGGATCCGAGTCGACGGCATCCATGTCCACCACCAGGTTGCCCGACAGCGTTCCGCCGGCCGCTGCATCCAGGCCCTTGGCCACGAAGCTGTAGGTGACCGGGGCCGCCTGAGCGGCGGCGCTGCAGGCCAGCGCGACCGCGCCGATGAGGATGTGACGCAAAGACATGGTGATCTCCCTGTGGGGTTGATAAGGCTCACGACGACATGCCGCGATGGAAGTCAGTGTCTGGATCGGCCGTATCAATGCCGTTTCCCGCCGGACCTGCAATGGTTTCAATCGCATCAGGTGGACGCCTTCGGCCAGAACCTTTGAAACACGGCTGATCTAATCCCCTCCAATGGCCCGCCCACCGCTCGACAACTCGCTCAAGTTCCTGCTCGCCGACAGTCTCGTGACCGGCGAAGAGATGCTGCGCAGGAGCCACCAGAACGCATCCACCCAGGCCCTGCCCGAGGCCGACCTGCAGACCCTGCTCGACGCCCTGCTGCTGCTGGGCGGCACGGCCAGCATCAACGCCGTCATGCAATGGCTGGCGCTGACAGGCCGAGAGCGCGTCAACGGCGAGGCCTTCGACCACTACGCCGCGCGCGACGGCCTGCAGGTGCTGGTCGCGCGCGGGCAGGCCGAGGCGGTATCGGGCAAAGGCACGCGCGCCCATCGCGACGCTCACGCCGAGCGCCTCCAGGCCCTGCTGATCACGCCCGAGGCGGAGCACTTCTGGCGCCAGCGCCTGTGGCTGCTGGGCGGCGGCCGCGGCAGCTGGCGCGACCCCATCGGCTGGGTCAGCTTCCGCAGCGTGGAGGACATGCAGGCCGTGCTGCGGCTGATGCTCTACACCGGCATGCCGGCCTCCGAGTTCGGCGAGCTGCTCATCACGCGGCTGACCGAGCTGCGAGATCCGGTGCTGCAGGTCGAGGCGCTGACCACGCCCTGGCTGCCCGGCCTCCTGGCGCAGATCGACGCTGAACTTCGCGACGACCTGCTGAGTCATCTGCTGGACCTGCTGCCGCCCGGCCACCCGGCGCGCGCCGACGTGCACGCCTGGCTGAAGTCCGACGCCGCCGGGCCGCTGTCCACCCCACTGCGGGCCCGGCTGGCCGAGGCCGACCTGCTGGCGCTGGACCTGGACGGCGCCGCACGCCAGCTGCAAGGCCTGGAAGGCCCTGGCGTCACGCTGCTGGCCGCCACCCGCGCGCTGGTCGCCGGCCGCTGGGCCGAGGCCCGCAGCGGCTATGAGGCCGCCATCAAGGCCATCCACAGCGCCAGCCGCAGCCGCCGCAACGCGCTGCCGCTGCGCACCGCGCGGCTCTACCTGCTGAGCCTGCTGGCCAGCGACGACCCCAAGGCCTGGGCGCAGGCGCGCAAGTACGCCATCGCCGAGTCCGGCGCGCGCAACCCCACCGCCTATGACGCCTGGGGCCTGTGGGCGCATGGCATCGGCGTGCGGCTGGGCGAGGACAGCTTCATCGACGCCGCCTTTGCGCCGCAGGCGCCGGGCGACGCTGAAGCCGCCGACCGCCTGCTGCTGGCCGCCTGGCTGGGCCGGCCCGCGCCGGGCTGGACACCCGAGCTGGCCCAGCAGCTGCTGGCCGACCTGGGCGACGAGCAGGCCCTGCTGGCCGAGCAGCTGCGCGCCGCGCTGCAACGCCTGGAGCTGGGCGGCAGCGGGCCGACCCGCATCACCGGCTTCCTGGGCCGGCCACGCGAGGCCTGGCAGGACGCGCTCGCCGCCATCGCCGCGCTCAGCGACGACGGCAAGCCCGCCGGCGCCGCCGCCAAGGCCGAGCTGGCCTGGCAGCTGACGCTGGACGCCGCCGGCCGCGTGCACACGCTGGAGCCGCTGGAGATGAACACCGGCGCCCGCGGCGGCCTGAAGTTCAAGCTCGTCACGCTGGCCAAGCTGAAGAAGCAGGGCGCCCAGCGCAGCCGCGACAACCTGGTGCTGCGCCACATCGAGCGCGACGCCTGGGCCGGCGTGCACGACTTGAGGCTGGACGTCAGCGCGGCGCTGGTCGCGCTGGTGGGCCACCCTCACCTGATGTTTGCCGACGCGCCGGGCCAGTGGGTGGAGCTGGGCGAGGGCCTGCCCGAGCTTGAAGTGCGCCGCGTCGACACTGCCGACGGCGCGGCCTTCCAGTTCCACCTGCACCCGCCGCTGACCGCCGCCGAACCGCCGCATGCCGGCGCGCTGTTCGGTGCCCAGGCCGAGGCCGAACGCGAGCGCCGCAACACCCAGCGCGTGCTGCGCGAGGGGCCGGGCCGCGCGCGGCTGATCCGCATCACGCCCACGCAGCGCCGCGTGGCCGAGCTGGTCGCCCAGGGCTGGCAGGTGCCGGCCCATGCCACCGCCGAGCTGGGCGCCGCGCTGCAGGTGCTGACCGGCCACTTCCAGCTGCACAGCGACGCCGAGGCCGGCCAGCGCGTCGCCGGCGACAGCCGCCTGCATGCGCGCCTGACGCCGCAGGGCGAGGGCCTGCAGCTGCTGCTGGTGGCCCAGCCCTTTGGCGACTTCGGTCCCGCCGTCACGCCCGGCCAGGGCCGCGAGCGGCTGATGTGTTTGCACGAGGGCGTCAGCCTGGCGACCGAACGCGACCTGGCCGCCGAAGGCCGGCACCGCGCCGACGTGCTGGCCGCCCTGCCCTTCCTGGACCCCGAGCAGCCGCCCGGCCAGCCCTGGCTGCTGGCCGATGCCGAAGAGGCGCTGGCCGCCGTCGAGCGCCTGCCCGCGCTGCCCGGCATCGCCGCGCTGGCCTGGCCCAAGGGCAAGCCGGTGCGGGTGCTGCCGCTGGACGGCGCGGCGGTGCAGATCAGCGTCAGCAGCGGACGCGACTGGCTGGGCCTGAGCGGCGAGGTGCAGGTCGAGGAAGGCCGCGTGCTGGGCCTGCAGGAGCTGCTGGCGCTGAGCCGGGCCAGCCAGAGCCGCTTCGTGCGCCTGGCCGAGGGCCACTACCTGGCGTTGTCCGAACAGCTGCGCCAGCAGCTGCGCGACCTGGATGCACTGGGCCAGACCAAGAAGGGTGCGCTGCAGCTGCCTGCCGCCGGCGCCGCCTGGCTGGAGCAAGGCCTGGCCGGCGTGCAGCTGGCCGGCGACAGCGCCTGGCGCGCACGGGCCGAGCAACTGGCCGCCGCCGCCGCGCTGCAACCCCAGCTCCCGAAGGCGCTGCGCGCCGAGCTGCGCGGCTACCAGGCCGAGGGCTTCGCGTGGATGAGCCGGCTGGCTGCGGCCGGCTTCGGCGCCTGCCTGGCCGACGACATGGGCCTGGGCAAGACCGTGCAGACGCTGGCGCTGCTGATCCAGCGCGCGGCCTCCGGCCCGGCGCTGGTCATCGCGCCCACCTCCGTCTGCGGCAACTGGTTGGCCGAGTGCGCCGCGTTCGCGCCGTCGCTGAACGCGCTGGACTACGGCGCCGCCGCCGACCGCACCGCACTGCTGACCGCCGCCGGGCCTGGCGAGGTCGTGGTCGCCAGCTACGCGCTCGCGCAGATCGACGCCGACGCGTTTGCCAAGCGACGCTGGCACACGCTGGTGCTGGACGAGGCCCAGGCGCTGAAGAACGCCGCCACCAAGCGTGCCAGGTCGGTCGCCGAGTTCGATGCCGATTTCCGCCTGGCGTTGTCGGGCACGCCGGTGGAAAACCGGCTGGCCGACCTGTGGTCGCTGATGAACCTCATCAACCCCGGGCTGCTGGGCACGGCGCCGCAGTTCAACGAGCGCTTCGCCGGCCCGATCGAGCGCCAGCAGGACGCTGCGGCCCGCGCGCGGCTGCGCCGCCTCGTCGCGCCCTTCTTGCTCAGGCGCACCAAGGCCCAGGTGCTGCAAGACCTGCCCCCGCGCACCGAGATCGTCCACCGCGTCGAGCCGTCCGAACCGGAGCGCCACTTCCTCGAAGCCCTGCGCCGCGACGCCCAGGCCGCCGTGGCCCAGGCCGCGGCCGACCCCGAGCGCGGCGCGCCCATGCAGGTGCTGGCCGAGCTGATGCGGCTGCGCCGCGCCGCCTGCGACCCGCGGCTGGTGGCGCCCGAGCTGGGCCTGGTGGGCGCCAAGATGGCCGAGTTCGAGCACATCGTCCGCGAGCTGGTGGCCGGCGGCCACAAGGCCCTCGTCTTCAGCCAGTTCACCGACTACCTGGACCTGCTGGCCGAGCGCGTCGCGCAGATGGGCCTGGCCTTCCAGCGCCTGGACGGCAGCACGCCGCAGGCCGAGCGCACCAAGCGCGTCGCCGCCTTCCAGCAGGGCGAGGGCGAGGTCTTCCTGATCAGCCTGAAGGCCGGCGGCTTCGGCCTGAACCTGACGGTGGCCGACTACGTGCTCATCGTCGACCCCTGGTGGAACCCCGCCGCCGAAGACCAGGCCGCCGGCCGCGCCCACCGCATGGGCCAGCAACGGCCGGTGACCGTCTACCGGCTGGTGACGGCCGGCTCGGTGGAGGAGCGCATCATCGAGCTGCACCGCGACAAGCGCGGCCTGGCCGAGAGCATGCTGGAAGGCGACGGCCGGGCCGTGCCGCTGGACGCGGCCGCGCTGGCGGCCTTGCTGGAGGACTGAATGACAAGCACCTGGATCGCCGGAGCTACCGGCCTCGTCGGTGGCGCGTTGCGGCGGGAACTGCCCGAGGCCATCGCGCTGGCACGCCGGCCGGGGCCGGGCCTCATGGTGGTGGACTACGGCCGCCCCGAGACCTTCGCCGCCCTGGCGGCGCCGCGGCGTCTGTTCATCGCGCTGGGCACCACCCTGGCCCAGGCCGGCTCGCAGGCGGCGTTCCGCACGGTGGACTTCGACGCCGTCGTGGCCGTGGCACGCACCGCCCGCGAACGCGGCGCGACGCACTGCGGGCTGGTCTCGGCGCTGGGCGCCGACGCCCGTTCGTCCGCGTTCTACACCCGGGTCAAGGGCGAGGCCGAGGACGCGTTGATCGCGCTCGGCTTCGAGCGCCTCGTCATCGCCCGCCCCTCGCTGCTGGATGGCGAACGCGCCGCGCTGGCGCAACCTCAGCGCGCGGGCGAAGGCTGGGCGCTACGCCTCACGCGCCCCATCGCCGGCCTGATCCCGGCGCGCTGGCGGCCCATCACGCCGGATCGCGTCGCCCGCTCACTGGTGCTTGCGCTGGATCAGCCGGGCCCGGCCGTGCAGGTGTTGGAATCCGCCCAACTGCAAACCCTGGGAGCCCCATGAAACTGACCTTTCTCGGCGCCGCCGACACCGTCACCGGCTCGCGCCACCTGCTGCAGCTCGGCGAGCAGCGCCTGCTGCTGGATGCCGGCCTGTTCCAGGGCTACAAGGCGCTGCGCGAGCGCAACTGGATGGCGCTGGGCGCGCCCGCCATGCAGCTCGACGCCGTGCTGCTGTCCCACGCCCACCTGGACCACTGCGGCTACCTGCCCGCGCTGCGCCGTCAGGGCTTCAAGGGCCCCATCTACGCGACCAGCGCCACGCGCGACCTCTGCGACGTGCTGCTGCGCGACAGCGCCCATCTGCAGGAGGAGGACGCCCGCCGCGCCAACAAGGACGGCAGCAGCCGCCACGAGAAGGCGCTGCCGCTGTACGGCGTGCGCGAGGCCGAGGCGACGCTGAACGCCTTCGCTCCCGTACCCCGTGACGGCCGGCTGCGCCTGGGCGCCACGGACATCCGCTTCACGCCCGCCGGCCACCTGCTGGGCGCCAGCAGCATCCACGTCAGCCATGCCGGCCGCTCGCTGCTGTTCTCGGGCGACGTCGGCCGCGTGGGCGACCTGCTGATGCCCGTGCCCCAGGTGCCGCCCGCGGCCGACGTGGTGCTGATCGAGTCCACCTACGGCAACCGGCTGCACCCGGCCGAGGACGCCCAGGCACGGCTCGCGCAGATCCTGCGCAACACCTTCAAGCGCGGCGGCTCCGTGCTGCTGCCCAGCTTTGCCGTGGGGCGCGCCCAGGCGCTGCTGCTGGTGCTGCAACGGCTGCGCAATGCCGGCGAACTGCCGCTGGACGTGCCCATCTGGCTGGACAGCCCCATGGCCGAGCAGGCCACCGAGCTGACCCTCAAGCATGCCCGGCTGCTGCGCATCTCCGCCAACGAGGCGCGCAGCCTCACCGACCGGGTGCGCTACGTGACCAAGCACGCCCAGAGCCTCAAGCTGGCCGCCAGCCTGGCGGCACCGCGCGCGAGGCCGGCCGTGGTCATCTCGGCCAGCGGCATGGCCACCGGCGGGCGGGTGCTGAACTACATCGAGGCGCTGGCGCCGCAGCCACGGCACCACATCGCCTTCCCCGGCTTCCAGGCCGGCGGCACGCGCGGCGCGCGCATGGTGGCGGGCGAGCGCGAGATCAAGATCCGCGGCCAGTGGGTGCCTGTGAACGCCGAGATCAGCCACCTGGACGGCTTCTCCGGCCACGCCGACGCCGACGGCCTGATGCAGTGGCTGCGCGCCCTGCCCCGGCCGCCCGAGCAGGTCTACGTGGTGCACGGCGAACCCGCCGCCGCGGATGCGCTGCGCTGCCGCATCCAGGACGAGCTGGGCCTGCCGGTGCGCGTGCCGCAGCACGGCGAGACCGTCGGCTGGTGATGGGCATCGCGGGACAGCCCTTCGGCGTTTCCAGCGAGCTGCTTTTCGGACTGGCCGCCGCGCTGGGCAGCGGGCTGCTGATCGGGCTGGAGCGCGAGCGCAGCAAGCGCCGCGGCCCGCACCGCGAGCCGGCCGGGCTGCGCACCTTCACGCTGGCGGCCCTGAGCGGCGCGCTGGCCCAGGCGCTGGACGTGCCCGGCCTGGTGCCGGTGGGCGCGCTGGCCATCACGGCGCTGGCCGCGCTGGCCTATCTGCGCAGCCGCGAGCGCGACCCCGGCCTGACCACCGAGATCGCGCTGCTGGTGACCTATCTGATCGGCGTGCTGTGCATGACGGCCCCGCTGCTGGGCTCGCCGGCCGCGGTCGTCGTGACCGCGCTGCTGGCGGCGCGCACGCGGCTGCACCGCTTCGCCACCCAGGTGCTGCGCGAGCAGGAGTTGCACGACGGCCTGCTGCTGGGCGCGCTGGCGCTGGTGGTGCTGCCGCTGATGCCGCAGCAGCCCTTGCCCTGGCTGGCCGGCATGAAGGCGCATTCGCTGCTGGGGCTGATGCTGTTGCTGCTGGCGCTGCAGGCGGCGGGCCACATCGCGCTGCGGCTGGCCGGGCCACAGGCCGGGCTGGCGCTGTCGGGCCTGCTGTCGGGGCTGGTGTCCAGCACGGCCACCATCGCCGCCATGGGCACGCGCGCGCGCCGCCAGCCGGGTCTGACGCTGGCCTGCGCGGCGGGCGCCGTGATGTCGACCGCGGCGACCTGGCTGCAGGCGCAGCTGATGATCTTCGCGATGGCACCGCAAGCCGCGCTGACGGTGCTGCCGGTCACGCTGCTGGGCATGGCGCTGTGCGGCGCCCTGGGCTGGCTGCTGGCGTGGCGCTCGCGGCGCACCGAGCCGCCCGAGGCCGCACCGGGCGCCAGCGACCGCCGCGGGCCGCTGCGCCTGCGCGAGGCGCTGGCCCTGTCGCTGATGCTGAGCGGCGTGGCCGTGGCGGTCAGCTGGGCGCGCGAGCATTTCGGCAGCTCCGGCCTGTACGGCGCCATCGCGCTGACCTCCCTGGCCGACGCCCACGCCCCCGTCGCATCGCTGGCCGGGCTGCAGTCGGCCGGCAGCATCGCCACCGAGCAGCTGCTGTGGGGCCTGCTGCTGGCCGTGGCCTGCAACAGCGTGACGCGCAGCGTCACGGCGGTCGCCGCAGGCGGCTGGGGCTTCGCGCGCATGCTCATCCCGGCACTGGCCCTGCCGCTGCTGCTGGCCACCCTGCTGACCTGGGCGCTCGCATGACGCGCCGCCCCGTCACGCCCGCCGAGGTCGACTTCTCGGACCCGGCCGCACCGGCCTCGCCCGCCTTCGGCGATGTCTACCACTCGCGCGCCGGCGCACTGGCACAGGCCCGCCACGTCTTTCTGGGCGGCAACGGCCTGCCCGGCCGCTGGCAGGACCGTGAGCGCTTCGTCGTGCTGGAGACCGGCTTCGGCCTGGGCAACAACTTCCTCGCCACCTGGGATGCCTGGCGGCAAGACCCGGCACGCTGCGCGCGGCTGGTGTTCGTCAGCGTCGAGAAGCACCCGCTGACCCGCGACGACCTGGCGCGCGCCCATGCCGGCAGCCCGCTGGGCGACCTGGCGCGGCATCTCGTCAAGCGCTGGCCACCGCTGACGCCGGGGCTGCACACGCTGGGCTTCGACGGCGGCCGGGTCGAGCTGCTGCTGGGCCTGGGCGACGCCCGCGAGCTGTCGCGCGAGCTGGTGCTGGACGCCGACGCGATCTATCTCGACGGCTTCACGCCCAAGCGCAACCCGGAGCTGTGGGACGAATGGCTGCTGAAGAGCCTGGCCCGCCACGCGGTGCCCGGCACGACCGTCGCGACCTGGAGCATCCATCGGCCCATGCGCCGCACGCTGGCGTCGCTGGGCTTCGAGGTCGGGCTGGTGCCGGGTTTTGCCAACAAGCCGGAGATGACCGCCGCGCGCTTCGCGCCGCGCCACCTGCCGCAGCGCCCGGCCGGCCGCGAGCCGCTGGCGGCCGGCGCGAAGCAGGCCGTCATCGTCGGCGCGGGGCTGGCCGGCGCCGCCTGCGCGCTGGCGCTGGCCCGCGAGGGCGTGGCCTGCACGGTGGTCGATGCGCTGGCCGCGCCCGCCCAGGCCAGCTCAGGCAACCCGGCCGGCCTGTTCCACGGCACGCTGAACCCCGACGACGGCCCGCACGCCCGCTTCAACCGCGCCGCCGCACTGGCCACGCAAGCGCTGCTGCACGAGCTGGCCCTGCCGCATCAGGCCGGCCTGCTGCGGCTGGAGACGCGGCTTGCGCCGGAGGCGATGACCGGGATGCCCGGCTATGTGCAGCCGCTGGATGCCGCACGGGCGTCGGCGCTGGCCGGCACGGCCCTGCCCCACCCGGCCTGGTTCTATCCCGGCGGCGGCGCCGTGGCGCCGGGCGACTATGTGCGGGCCATGCTGCAGGCGAGCGGCGCCACGCTGAAACTGCAAACCACGGTGCACGCGATGCGCCGCGACGAGGCCGGCTGGACGCTGCTGGGCGGCGCTGGCGAGGCCATCGCCACCGCACCGCTGCTGGTGCTGGCCGGCGGCCACGCGCAGCTGCCGCTGCTGGGCGACCTGGCCGGTGATCTGACCGTGCAGCGCGGCCAGCTGACCCACCTGGCCCACGCGCCCTGGTCGCCTGGCCTGCCCATTGCGGGCGACGGCTATGCCATCGCCGACGGCCAGGGCGGCGCCTGGTGCGGCGCGACCGCCCAGGACGACGACCCGGACCCCGCGCTGCGCGAGGCCGACCAGGCCGACAACCTGACACGCTATGCCCGCCTGGCCGGCCTGGCCGCACCGCCGCAGGCACCGCTGGCGGGCCGCGTGGCCTGGCGGCTGATGGCCGCGGACCGCCTGCCGCTGATCGGCGGCCTGGCGCCGCACGGCGCCGCACCGACCGACCAGCTGCGGCTGCAGCCGCGGCAGCCAGGGCTGGTCGTCTGCACGGGCTTCGGGTCGCGCGGTATCACCTGGGCCGCGTTGGCCGGCCACCTCGTCGCGGCGCTGGCGCTGGGCGCCCCCAGGCCGCTGGAGGCCGAGCTGCTGGACGCGGTGGACCCCTTGCGCTTCGCGTTGCGTCGCCAGCGCAAGGCGCAGCGCTGACCCGGCCGTTCGCGCAACTATTGCCGCTTTGCCGCGCCGACCGCGCGCCCGCCTCACGGGGCGACGCCACACTGCGCGGGTTTGCCGGCGCGGCCGGCTATTACGCATCGATGGAGACGACGGCATGTTCGGATCGGGCAGTGATTCGCAGAAGCTGAAGACGGCGCTGGGCGGGGTGCTCGGCGTGGTGACCGTGTGCACGGGTGTCGCGCTGGCCAGCGGCGCGCCGGCCAAGGGCTGGCTCATCGCCAGCCTCGTCATCACCTGGGGCGTGAGCCTGTTCGCGCTGCTGACCAGCGGCGGCGGCAAGGGCGGCAGCCTGCATGCCGCCACCGCGGCGGCCGAGGCGCTGGCCCGCTTCGACCTGACCCACCCCATCCCGCGCGGCGGCAACGACGACGTGGGCCGGCTGCTGGGCGCGCTGGACGACACGCAGCGGGCGCTGCAGAAGCTCATCGGCGACGTGCGCGGCGCGGCCGACAGCATCGGCACCGCCAGCGCCGAGATCGCCACCGGCAACTTCGACCTGAGCCAGCGCACCGAGCAGACGGCCAGCAACCTGCAGAACGCGGCCTCGTCGATGAGCGAGCTGACCGGCACGGTCAAGCAGACCGCCGACGCAGCGATGACGGCCAACCAGCTCGCCAGCTCGGCCGCATCGGTGGCCCAGCGCGGCGGCGAGGCCGTGTCCCAGGTCGTCGCGACCATGGACCAGATCAGCCAGAGCTCGCGCAAGATCAACGACATCATCGGCACCATCGACGGCATCGCCTTCCAGACCAACATCCTGGCGCTGAACGCGGCCGTGGAAGCCGCCCGC
>CBFGPX010000099.1:0-14262 GCA_965650725.1 uncultured Comamonadaceae bacterium
CCTTGGTGGCCGGCGGCTCGCCGATGGCCAGTGCGATCTCGCGCTGCGCCATCGCGTAGCGGGTCAGCGAGTCCATCAGCAGCAGCACATGGCGGCCCTGGTCGCGGAAGTATTCCGCGATGGCGGTGGCGTAGTGCGCGCCCTGCATGCGCATCAGCGGCGGCGCATCGGCCGGCGCGGCCACCACGACGCTGCGCTTGAGGCCCTGCTCGCCCAGGATGTCCTCGATGAACTCCTTGACCTCGCGGCCGCGCTCGCCGATCAGGCCCACGACGATGACGTCGGCCTGCGTGTAGCGGGCCATCATGCCCAGCAGCACCGACTTGCCCACGCCCGTGCCGGCGAACAGGCCCAGGCGCTGGCCGCGGCCCACGGTCAGCAGCGCGTTGATGGCGCGCACGCCGGTGTCCAGCGGCGTGCGCACGGGGTCGCGGTCCATCGCGTTGATGGGGCGGCGCACCATGGGTTCGTTGTGCATGCGGTCCAGGTCGCCGCGGCGGTCCAGCGGGTGGCCGTGCGGGTCCACCACGCGTCCCAGCAGGCCGTCGCCCATGGGCAGGTGCAGGCCGCGGTCCTCGCCACGGCGCCAGGGGTGCAGCGGCTGGCCCAGCTGCGGCGCCAGCGGCGGCAGCTGGCGCGGCACCACGGTGGCGCCGCTGGACAGGCCCTGCACCTCGTCGGTGGGCATCAGGTAGGCGCGGTCGCCCGAGAAGCCCACCACCTCGGCATTCACCGGCGCGGCGCCGCGGCGCGGGTTGGCGCCGCTGCTGGGCATCTGGATGCGGCACACCGAGCCCAGCGGCACCTTGATGCCGGTGGCCTCCAGCACCAGGCCGGCCACGCGCACCAGCTTGCCCTGGGACTCGATGGGGGCGGGGTTGCCGGCCAGCGTCTCCAGGTCGGCCAGGTAGCGCTGCCAGCGCTCGCGGCGCTCAGTCGTCGTCATCCTCGCCTCCGCGGCGGTCTTCCCAGATGGACTGCTGGCCGATGGCGGCCACGGCCTGCTGCCAGCGCGTCGCGATGGTCGCGTCCACGCTGGCAATGTCGGCGTCCACCTTCACGCCACCGCGCGGCACTTCGGCGTCGGGGATGAGCTGGGCCTCGCGGGCCTGCATCTCGGTGCCGGCGCCTTGCTGCACCAGCGGGTAGTCGTCGGGGTGCACGCGCACGCGCACATGGCGGGCCGACAGCTGCAGCGCCTCGACGGCATCGTGCGCCACGCGCGCGATCAGCTCCGGGCGCTGTTCCAGCTCGCTGCGCACGACCTGGCGGGCCAGCTCGACGGCGATGCGCGCGATGGACTGGGCCATGTCGCCCTCCAGCGCCTGCAGCTCGGCATCGAAGTTCTTCACCAGCTGGCCGACCTGAGCGCTGATCTGCTGAGCGAAGCTGTGCTTGAACGCGTCCAGCGCGGCCATGCCGTCGCGGTAGCCGTCCTGGTAGCCGCCTTGCCGCGCGGCGTGCAACTGCTCGTGCAGGTCGGGCTCGGGTGGCGGCGGCGGTTCCGCGGCCGCCGCGGCGGGTGCTTGCGCAGCGGGGGCGCCGGGGCGCATGGGCGCGAACGGGGAGGCCGGTGTGTCGCCCAGATGATCGAGGTTCCAGGCCTTGGCGCCCTGCACCTCCTCGCCGGGGATGAAGCGGGCATAGCTGCCGCGGCGCTCGCCTTCGCGGCGGTCGGGCGGGGGGACTTGCCGTGGTGGTTGTCGCATGGCCATGCCGCGACCTTATACGAACTGGTCGTCGCCGCCGCCCGCCAGCACGATCTGGCCTTCGTCCACCAGTCGGCGCACGATCTTGAGCATTTCCTTCTGCTCGGCCTCGACCTCGGACAGCCGCACCGGGCCGCGCGTCTCCAGGTCCTCGCGCAGCGTCTCGGCGGCACGGGTGGACATGTTGCGGAAGATCTTCTCGCGCAGCTCCACGCTGGCGCCCTTGAGCGCAACGATGAGGCTCTCGCTCTGCACTTCCTTGAGCATGGCCTGCACGCCCTTGTCGTCGATCTTGTTCACGTCGTCGAACGTGAACATGTTGTCCATGATCTTCTGGGCCAGGTCGGCATCGGCCTCGCGGATGTAGTCCAGCGCCGAGGCTTCCACGCTGGAGCCCATCATGTTGATGATCTCGGCCGCCGTCTTGGCGCCGCCCAGCGAACTCTTCTTCATGCGCTCGCCGCCGGCCAGGATCTGGCTCATCACCTCGTTCAGGTCCTTCAGTGCGGTCGGCTGGATGCCGTCCAGCGTCGCGATGCGGATCAGCACCTCGTTGCGGCCTCGCTCCGTGAACAGCTTCAGCACCGAGCTGGTCTGGTCGAAGTCCAGGTGGGCCAGGATGGCCGCGATGATCTGCGGGTGCTCGTTGCGCAGCAGCTCGGCCACGCTGGCCGCGTCCATCCACTTCAGGCTCTCGATGGAGGACACGTCGCTGCCCTGCAGGATGCGGTCCAGCAGCAGGTTGGCCTTGTCCTCGCCCAGTGCCTTGCGCAGCACGGAGCGCACGTACTCGTCGGTGTCGGTGACCAGGGTGCTCTGCGTCTCGGCGATGGCGTCGAACTTGTCCAGCACCTCCTCGACCTGGGCGCGCTTGATGACCTTGAGCTTGGCGATGGTCTCGCCCAGCGCCTGCACTTCCTTGGGCGACAGGTGCTTGAAGACCTCGCTGGCCTCTTCTTCGCCCAGCGACATCAACAGGATTGCGGCGTTCTCGGTGCCTTTGTCATCCATGATCGAACCTCAACAACCCCAAGCGTAGTGCCTTGCCGGGCAGAGCGCCGGGCCGCTCCCAAGCCGGCCCGTCATGGCGATGTGCTTGCGGCCCAACGCCGCAAGCATCGCCTCCCCTCGGGGGACCGACTGGGCTTGCCGGCGTTCAGCCGGCGCAAGACCGGGCGAGGGGCTCATGCTGTTTGCCCGCCCATCCAGTCGCGCACGATGTTGGCGACGGCGACCGGATTGTCGCGCGCCATGGCGCGGGCGCGGTCCAGCTTCTCGTTGTGCAGCGGCGCCTCCAGTTTGGGCATGCCGTCGGCGCCCAGCACCAGTTCGGCGTCGTCGACCAGCTCGTCCACCGTCTCGGCCTTCTCCTCCGGCGGCGGCGGCGCGGCGGCCTTGATGGCGGGCCGGATCATGCCGAACACGGCGATCAGCGCGATGGCGACGAAGGCCAGCGGCACGATGGCGCTGCGCGCGAGGTCCAGCAGCCAGGGCTGCTTCCACAGCGGCAGGTCGGCGGGTTCGCTCTTATCGAGCACGAAGGGTGCGCTGACGACCTTGACCGAGTCGCCGCGGTCGGCGTTGAAGCCCATGGCCTCCTTGACCAGGTCGGTCAGCCGCGTGATCTCCTCGTCGGGCACGGGCTGGGTGGTGGTCTTGCCCTTGGCGTCGGTCACCTGGCGGTGGTTGACGACGATGGCCGCGTTCAGGCGCTTCACGTTGCCCACGGCGCCGCGCGTGACGCGCACGGTCTTGTCCAGCTCGTAGTTGGTGAGCTGCTCGCGGCGGCTGCTGGCGTTGCCGGCGCCGCCCTGCGCGGCCTGCAGCGGCGCGCTGGCGCCGTTGATGGGCGCGGCGGCCTGGGCGGGCGGCTGGTTGGTGGCGGCGCCCGGCACGCCGGTAGGCGGCGTCGGGTTGCTGTTGTTGGACTCGCTGGTCTGGTTGGAGCGCACCGCGGCCTGGGTGTTGGCGCCCTGGTTGGGGCGGTACTCCTCGGCGGTGGCCTCGGTCTGCGAGAAGTCCACGTCGGCGGTGACCGTGGAGCGCAGGTTGTCGCGGCCCACCACCGGTTCCAGCAGCTCGAAGATACGCTTGTTGAAGCCGGCCTCGACCTGCTGCTTGTACTGCAGCTGCTGGCTGTCCAGGCCGGTGGCCGGGTCGGCGCCGGTCTGCGACAGCAGCGCGCCGGTCTGGTCCATCACGCTGACGGCCTTGGGGTGCAGCTCGGGCACGGCGTTGGACACCAGGTGCACGATGCCGGCGACCTGGTTGCGGTCCAGCGTGCGGCCGCCGCGCAGCGTCAGCACCACGCTGGCGCTGGGCTTTTGCTGCTCGCGGAAGAAGCCGTTCTGCTGCGGGATGGCCAGGTGCACGCGCGCATCGGCCACGTCGGACATGGCAGTGATCGTGCGGGTCAGCTCGCCTTCCAGCGCGCGCTGGAAGTTCAGGCGCTCGTTGAACTGGGTCTGGCCGATGGAGGACTTGTCCATCAGCTCGAAGCCCACCGTGCCGTTGCCGCTGGCGCTGCCCTTGGGCAGCCCCTGAGCCGCCAGCTTCATGCGCACTTCATAGACCTGACCGGCCGGCACGAGGATGGTGCCGCCGCCTTCGTGTTTGTAGGGCACCTGCAACGCGGACAGCGCGTTGATGACGGCGCCGCCGTCCTTGTCCGACAGGCCGCTGTACAGCGGGCGGTAGTCGCCCTGGGACGACCACAGCGTGATGGCCAGCACCGCGCCGGCCAGCGCCAGCAGCCCGGCGCCCATGGTCAGCTTGCTGCGCAGCGGCAGGCCGTTGATGCGCTGCACGAAACTCGGCGGCGCGTCGTCGGCCGGGGTGACCATCACCGGGGCGGCGGCAGCGGGGGCGCTCAGGGCGTTGTCCATCGGGGCGGCGGATACAGCAGAGGCCGGGACATCCGGCGATGGCGCAAATTATTCGTGCCGTGCCCCTCAAGAAAGCGTCGAAGTGGCCGATTGGGCCCACCCATCTCGCGGCTTCGCGGCGTCGGCTTGCTGCCAAAGTGCTGCCCCATGGACATGAAGCTGCGCCCCTTCGACTTTGCCCAGGCCGCCGCCCGCGCGGGCCTGGGGGTCAATGGCCAGCCGCTGGCCGTGAAGCCGGCGGCGCCGTCGGGCGCCAGCTTCGGCGACGCGATGACGCAGGCGCTGAAGAACGTCAGCGCCCAGCAGCAGGAGGTGTCCAAGATGCAGCGCGAGCTGCAGCTGGACAACCCCACCGTCAGCCTGGAAGAGACCATGGTGGCCATGCAGAAGGCCCAGATCGGCTTCCAGGCGACGCTGCAGGTGCGCAACCGCCTGGTCTCGGCCTACTCCGAGATCATGAATATGCAAATCTGAGCGAACCCCTCGCCCAGCCTCGCCGCGCTGTACGCGGGCGAGTCTGGTCGGTCTTGCAGACCGCGCTGCGGCAATGCCGCAGCTCTTCGGCAGGCATGACTAGTCCACTGGACTTGCCATGTCCGGCCTCAGCCCCCGAGGGGACGGCGATGCTCGCGGCATTGAGCCGCAAGCACATCGCCCAACGGGCCGGCTTGGGGCGGCCCGGCGCTCGGCCCAAGTTCAGCAGCTTCCCTTGCGGGCGTCGCTGCCGCAGATGGACGGCCGGCCCAGCGGGTTCAGGTCGAGGTAGAGCTGCTGGTTGCGCTCGTTGGAGATGCCTATGCGCGCCCAGCCCAGTGCGCGGCCCAGGCCGGCCTCGAAGGTGATGCCCTGGCCCGCCTGCAGCAGCATGCCCTTGTGGTTGACGGCGCCGACGCCGCCCAGCTCGCAGCGTGGCAGGCCCGTGGCGCAGTTGCAGGGGGCCTGCCGGCTGGCGCCCCAGCACCACTGCGGGCCGCTCTGGAAGCTGACGTGGATGTGGCGACCCTCGTCCACGGCCAGTGCGCGGGCGCGGCGCAGGTCCAGCTCCAGCAGCTCGGCCACGTGGCGCAGCCGCTGGCGCGAGATGTAGCTGTTGTAGCTGGGGATGGCCACGGACAGCACGATGGCCAGCACCGCGAGGGTGATGACGGCCTCGATCAACGTGAAGCCCCGGACCGACGTGGTGGCCTGGCTCATGCGTCCAGCTTCAGCAGGCGCCGGCGCTTCTGCGTCTGGTCGACATAGACCTGCAGCGCGCGGCTGGCGCCGGCCTCCAGGTCGACGAAGGAGCAACCCAGTTGCTGCAGGCCGTTGGCGTCGCCGGCGATGGGGCTGACGTGGTGGGGCAGCAGCGTCACGCGCAAAGCGGTCATGCGGTCCAGCTCCAGCGTGAGGTCCACGGCGGCCTCGCCGGTGGGCAGCGGGGTGACGTCGGCGGGCAGGGCCAGCGCCAGGCCGCCGATGCTGATGTCCAGCACGCGCAGCGCGCGCCCGAACTCCCGGTGGCCCGGCAGCAGCACGCGTGGATAGATGCTGCCCGCCGGCTGCACGCGGAAGGCCTGGCGGCGCTGGAAGCGGTACAGCCGCTCGGGCAGGCTGCTGCGCAGCACGGCACCCTGTTCGCCGCTGACGAGCACGGCGTCGTCCAGCTCGAACTGCAGCTTGATGGCACCCAGGTAGGCCACGGCGGTGATCTCGCCGCTGGCCACCAGCGCCTGGCTGATGCCTTCGGGGTCGGCGCCGATGTCCAGCCCCATCACGTCGGCCTCGGCGTCCAGCGTCGTGATGCGGCTGGACAGGCCCTGGCCCGGCGGCGCGCTCAGCAGCACGGTGGCCTCGGCGCGCTGCAGCTGCACCAGGTAGGCCGCGATCTCGGCGGGGGCGGTGACGCGGAATTCCTCGGAGGCGGGTTCAGGGGCGCTCATGCCCATGATGGTAGTCGTGCAGTCGCGTCTGCGTTCACTTCGCGTTGCGGGCCGAGCGCCGGGCCGCCCCAAGCCGGCGATGTGCTTGGCGGTCAATCCGGCAAGCATCGCCTTTCCCTCGGGGCTGAGGCCGGACATGGCAAGTCCAGTGGACTAGTCATGCCTGCCGAAGAGCTGCGGCATTGCCGCAGCGCGGTCTGCAAGACCGGCTGGGCTCGCCCGCGTTTGGCGGCGCGAGACCGGACGAGGGGTCAATGCACCATTCGGCTGTTGCCTTTCAGCACATGGTTCAGGTCCTCCAGCCAGGGCTCGGCCAGGTGACGGATCTCGGCGTCGTTGAGCAGGATGCGCTGCATGATGCGGGTCTTCAGCTGAGACTCCGCGGGCTCCAGCTGTTGCTGGTTGGCCGCGGCCTTGAGCTGTGAGATCAGCAACACGCAGGCGCCTTCGAGCTTGACCACCTCGTCCCAGTTGCCGGTGCGGGCCGCGGTGAGCATGTCGGCGCTGGCTTGCTCGATGGCTTCGTAGTAGTTCAGCAGTTCGGAGTTCATTGCAGGGATACCGGAATGGGGTCGGAGGGCGCGGATCGCGGGCTCAGGCGGCGCGGGCCGGCTGGGCGCCCTGCGCGGCGGGCGTCTGGCCGATGGCGCCCCAGGCTTCGCGCACCGGGGCCAGCAGGCGCTGGCACTCGTCGATGGCGTCGAGGTCGCTCTTCAGGTTGGCCTGCGTCAGGCGCATGCAGACGTAGCCGTAGAGCTCGCGCAGGTCCATGGCGAGCTGGCCGGCCGACATGTCCAGGCCGGCGCGCAGGCCTTCGTCGAGGATGCGCACGGCGCGCGACAGGGCGCGGCCCTTGAGCTCCACGTTGCCGGTCTGGATGGCCTGGGTGGCCTGCGCCATGGCGTCGAAGACGCCGTCGAACAGCATGGCGACCAGGCGGTGCGGGCTCGCGGCCTGCACGTCGGTCTCCAGCCCGACCTTGGCGTACAGGGTGGCGCGCTGGTTGCGGGCTGCGAAGGGGGAGGACATGTTGCCGTACATGGGATTTGGGGAAGGCGTCGTCGTGTTGACTGTTTTTCGGCCTCCCCGCGGGGGACTTGAGCGGCGGTTGCGCCCGGCATGCGCTGAACTGTGCGCCTTTTTGCGACCGCCGGAAACGACGACGGCGACCCGAGGGTCGCCGTCTTGTGCTAGGCCCGCCTCGGGGCTCAGCTGCTGCTGATGTTGAGCTTGGCCAGCTGCTGGGTGACGTAGTCGGACAGGCCGTTGAGCTTGGCCATCTGCGTGTCCAGCGCCGTGTAGCGGGCGCGCAGCCGCTTCTCGGTCAGCGCGACGCGGTCTTCCATCTGGTCCATGCGCTTGTTGTTGTTGTCGATGAGCTTCTGCAGGCCAGTCTGCTTGCTGCTGACGCGGCCGTCGGTGCCGAGCGCGCCATCGATGTAGGAGCGGATGCGCTGCGCGAAGCCGTCGTTGCTGCTGTCGCTGCCGTCCAGGCCCATGAACAGGTTCTTCAGGCTGTCCAGGTCCGCCATGGCGGTGCGGAGTTTGGTGTCGGAGGTCTTCAGGTTGCCGTCCGTGCCGGGCTCCAGGCCGATCTGGGCCAGCCGGCCGATGCTGCCCGCCAGCGTCGTGGTGCCGCCGATGATGGCGCGCAGTTGGCTCTGCAGGCCGATCGCGGTGGAGTCGCCCTGCAGCGTGCCGGCCGTCTTGCTGGCGGAGTCGTACTTGGTCTGCTCGCGCAGCAGCGCGTTGACCGCGTTGTAGGCGGCCGTGAAGTCGGTGATGAGCTTCTTGATCGAGTCCTTGTCCTGCGTGACGGCGATGCTGGCCGGCACGGTGGTGGTGTTCAGCAGCGTGATGTTGAGGCCGTCGATGGCCTCCTTCAGCGTGTTGGACTCGGAGCTGACGTCGATGCCGTTGATCAGCGCGCGCGCGTTCTGCGCCGGCAGCGTCTGGATCAGCGAGGTGACGCCGATGCGCGGGTCGTAGGACAGGCTGGTCAGTCCGCCGGTGCCTTCGATGCGGAAGGCATTGGTTTCGCCGGTTTCGGTCGAACGCAGCGTCAGCCGGGCGCCGGTGGCGTCGTTGACGATGGAGGCGGTGACGCCGGCACCCGACGCATTGATGGCGTCGCGGATGCCGGCCAGCGTGTCCTGGCCGCTGCCGATGTTGATGGTGACGGGCGTCGCGCCGGCCTTGTCGGTGAAGCCGGTGTAGGTGGGCGGGTCGGCGCCGTCGGTCACCCACGCACCCAGCGTGATGGTCAGGCTGCCCTGGCCCACGGTGGTGGTGGAGCTGGCGTAGGGGGCGTTGCTGACCAGCGTCTGCGACTGCGCCAGCTTGCTGACCGAAACGGCCACATTGCCGATCGCCGCGCCGTTGCCGGCCGTGACCGCCACGGAGGTGGGGTTGCTGGAGGTGGCCAGCGAGCCGCTCCAGGAGGTGGGCGAGGTGAGCTTGGAGGCTGCGTCACGCAGCGTGGCCAGTGCGCTCTGCACCTTGCCATAGGCCGAGAGCTCGGTCTTGATGACCTCGGTCTTCTGGGTCAGCTGGGTGATCGGCGTGCGTTCTGCAGCGACGAGCTTGGCCACCAGGTCCTCGACGTTGAGGCCGCTGCCGATGCCTGCGGAGCTGATGGATGCCATGGCTGCTGAAAGTAGAAAAGACCGATATGCCAGGGCGATATCGGCCAGGTGTTGCCGGAACTTTAGGCCCCGGAACGAATTTTTTTCAGCGTTGCAGCAGCGCCAGCACTTGCTGGGGCAACTGATTGGCCTGGGCCACCATCGCGTTGCCGGCCTGCTGCAGGATCTGTGCCCGGCTCATGTTGGAGGTTTCCTGGGCGAAGTCGGCGTCCATGATGCGGCTGCGGGCGGCGGCCTGGTTCTCCACGGCCACCTGCAGGTTGGCGATCACGGCGTCGAAGCGCGACTGGATGGCGCCGTAGGTGGCCCGGGTGTTGTTGACGAAGTCCAGTGCCAGGTCGATGTTGTCGATGACCAGACCCAGCGCCGTGAAGTCGGCTGTGTTGTCGATGCGCGCGAAGGTGCCGGACGTGCCGTCGCCGACGATGGCCACCATTGTTCCTTCCGTCGTCAGGTTCACCGCATTGATGCCGATGGCATCGTTGACCGTGGTGTTGGCGCCGATCTGGAAGGTCTGCGCCAGGCCCGAGGTGTCGGCCAGGATGGGTTTGCCGTTGAAGGTGGTGGCGTTGATGATGCGCCAGATCTCCGAGGCCAGTTGCTCGAACTCCTTGTTCAGCGAGTCCTTGTCGGAGTTGCTGTTGGTGGAGTTGCGGGCCTGCACGGTCAGCTCACGCATGCGCTGCAGGTTCTCGCCGATCTTGCCGAGCGCCCCTTCCGCGGTCTGCGCCATCGAGATGCCGTCGTTGGCGTTTCGGATGGCGACGTTCATGCCGCGCACCTGGGTGTTCATGCGTTCCGCGATGGCGAGGCCGGCGGCGTCGTCCTTGGCCGAGTTCACCCGCAGGCCTGAGGACAGGCGCTGCATCGACGTCGCGAGCGACGACTGCGAAGCGTTCAGGTTCCGCTGCGCGTTCAGCGAGACGATGTTGGTGTTGATGGTCTGGGGCATTGCGCACTCCTCGGGACAGACTCCGGACCCAATGGAAACGAGATCCGATGGGTCGAATTCTGGAAGTGCGCGCCGCTGGCAAAAGCCCGATCAGAGGGCCAAACCACGGCTATTCAAACCTCCGCGCGCTTGGCGCCGGGGTGCGGTGAGAGGGGAGTCGGGCGATGTCGCGGCGGCCCCGGCCGGGGCCGGGAGCGCGTGCGGTGCCTCATCAGGAAAGGACGGTGGCGGCCTGTGGCGCCACAGGGTCAGCCGCGCAGCAGGGCCAGCACTTGCTGGGGCAACTGGTTGGCCTGGGCCACCATGGTGTTGCCGGCCTGCTGCAGGATCTGGGCGCGGCTCAGGTTGGCGGTTTCCTGGGCGAAGTCGGCGTCCATGATGCGGCTGCGCGAGGCGCTCTGGTTCTCCACCGCGACCTGCAGGTTGGAGATCACCGCGTCGAAGCGGTTCTGCGAGGCGCCCAGCGTGGCGCGTTCGGAGTTGACCTTGTTCAGTGCCAGGTCGATGTTGGTGATGACGGTGTCGATGTCCGTCAGCGTCGTGCTGTTGATCGCCGCACGGCCGGTGCCGAGGTTGTCGGAGCCCGACACCGTCGTGATGAGCGCGTCGGTGGTCATGTCCGACGTGACGATGTCGATGCGGTCGTAGTCGGTCGTGTTCGCGCCGACCTGGAAGGTCTGTGTGCCCGCATCGGCCGTAGCCAGCACCGCCTTGCCGTTGAAGGTGGTGCCACCCAGGACGCGCTGGATTTCCTTGGCCAGCTCGCCGAACTCCTTGTCCAGCGAGTCGCGGTCGGCGCTGGTGTTGGTGGCGTTGCGCGACTGGACGGCCAGTTCACGCATGCGCTGCAGCGAGTCGCCCACCTTGGACAGCGCACCTTCAGCCGTTTGCGCCAGCGAGATGCCGTCGTTCGCGTTGCGGATGGCGACATTCATGCCGCGCACCTGGGCGTTCATGCGCTCGGCAATGGCCAAGCCGGCCGCATCGTCCTTGGCGGAGTTGACACGCAGGCCCGACGACAGGCGCTGCATGGACACGGCCAGGGACGATTGCGACATCGCCGTGTTGCGCTGGGCATTCAGCGAGGCGAGGTTGGTGTTGATGATCTGGGGCATGTTCAATCCTTTCGTAGACGAGGCGTCTGTTCCGGGTCGTCCTCGAAAGGATTTGCGAACCCGTTGGGATGCTTATCGTCGGCCGCGAGGATTGACTTGAATCCTTTTTTCACGCCGCCCAAAAAACGCCCCCGCCGTGGCGGGAGGCGTCAAGGGGCTTGTGCTGGTGGCGTGAGAACTTCTGTCTTCGGAGTGGACAGATCACTCAGGGCCAGCGGGGCTGGCCCGGCGTCATCGAAGCAATGCCAGCACTTGCGACGGAATCTGATTCGCCTGGGCGATCATCGCGTTGCCGGCTTGTTGCAGGATGCTTGCTCGGGACAGGTTGGCCGTTTCCTGGGCGAAGTCGGCGTCGGTGATGCGGCTCCGGGCAGCGCTCTGGTTCTCGACCGAGATCTGCAGGTTGCTGATGACCTGGTCGAAGCGGTTTTGCGAGGCGCCCAGCGTGGCGCGCTCGGAGTTGACCTTGGTCAGGGCCGAGTCGATGTTGGTGATGACGGTGTCGATGTCGGACACGGTGGCGCCATTGATGACGGCGCGGCCCGTGCCGGTGTTGTCGGAACCGGCCACGGTCGTGATTTCCGTCGCGGTCGTCATGTCGCTCGTGGCGACGTCGATGCGGTCGTTGGAGGTCACGTTGGCGCCGACCTGGAAGGTCTGCGTGCCGGCGTCGGACGTGGCCAGGATGGCGCGGCCGTTGAAGGTCGTGCCGCCCAGCACGCGCTGGATTTCCTTGGCCAGTTCGCCGAATTCCTTGTCCAGCGAGTCGCGGTCGGCGCTGGTGTTGGTGGCGTTGCGCGACTGGACAGCCAGCTCACGCATGCGCTGCAGCGAGTCGCCCACCTTGGACAGCGCGCCTTCGGCCGTTTGAGCCAGGGAGATGCCGTCGTTGGCGTTGCGGATGGCGACGTTGGAGCCGCGCACCTGGGCGTTCAGGCGCTCGGAGATGGCCAGGCCGGCGGCGTCGTCCTTGGCGGAGTTGACGCGCAGACCCGAGGACAGGCGCTGCATCGACACGGACAGCGCCGACTGCGAGGTGGAGGTGTTGCGCTGCGCATTGAGCGACAGCAGATTGGTGTTGATGACCGAGGCCATGGTGCGCTTCCTTTTCAGCTAGAGACAACCCGGCAAAAGCGCCGGACGAAGACCGGGTACCCGTGGGGCGGCACCCGTGCTTCCGCAGTGGCCTGCCTTGCAGCCTGCCCTCGCGGTAACGCCCGACGCCGGTCAATCGAGAAGGCGTGTCTCGCCCTGTGAGCGATGTCACACCTTCCCGGCCTTCCAGCCGGACCACGGAACTGTTTGCAGCGCCGTTGGGATGGCTATCGGTGTGCGGCTGAAGTTTCTTTAGCCACATTTGTCAAGGTCGTGATCTATTGAATAGAAGTTGCAGGACCGGCCTGTTTGGCCGATTGGGATTCGGCGACGGAAGCGCGCCCCGAAAACGGCGCTTTTCATGGGATCGGCGGACGGGGCGCTTCCTAAAGTGCGAGCCATCCCGGCCGAACCCTGCGCCGGACTGGAGCCCCCGCCATGCGAGCCCTGTCGACGTCGTCCAAGTCCAAGAACGCCCATCGTCCGCTGGCAGCGCCGGCCAACGATCCCAAGCTGCTGCTGGCCCGGGCGCGCAATGCCGCGTTCGCGGAAGCCGCCAAGGGCAACCTGGGTGGCGGGCTGGGCATGCTGTACGACGCGCTGCAGGGCGAGCCCATGAGCCACGACCTGATGTCCGACATGGCCGCGCTGCTGCTGGCCGCCGGCCGCCTGGATCACGCGGCGGCCTATGCCGAGCGCGCGCTTCAGGTGAAGTCCCAGCACGGCCCCAGCCTCTACACGCTGGCCTTCGCGCTGTCGGGCCGCGGCGAGATCGACCGCGCCATCGGCGTGCTGAACGAGTTGCAGCAGGGCGCCGGCCGCGACAGCCTGCAGGCCGAGGCGCCGGAACTGGTGCCGGTGGCGATGATCGAGCTGGAGCGACTGCGCCGCGAACGCGTCTGACACCCGCACCGCCGATTTCCCTCACGAGGCCCCGCCGGCGAAAGCTGCGGGGCCTTGTTTCATGTCCGGGCCGAGCGCCGGGCCGCTCCCAGGCCGGACCGCTGGGCGAGGGGCACACCAGACATCGCTGTAGGAATTTGCCTGACAAGGCCTTCCTGCCAGCGTGACGCCGCGCACCGACGGTGCCTGATATCGCCAGAGAAGGGCGGTCAACACAATCCGTTTCACTGATCCGCAACACCCCCCTACCTCTGAAACCGGAGCCCGCCATGAACGCAGACCAAATGCTCGCCGAGATCCGTGAAGCCAACCTGTCCTACCTGATGCTGGCCCAGAGCCTGATCCGGGCGGACCGCGAGCAGGCGCTGTACCGCCTGGGCATCAGCGAGGAGACGGCCACGCTGGTGGGCACGCTGAGCCCGGCGCAGATCCTGAAGATCGCCTCCGGCAACACCTTGCTGTGCGCCTTCCGCATGAGTGACGACCTGGTGTGGGGCCTGCTGACCAACCACAGCAAGCCGGGCGCCAACGAGTCGGTCTCCCGCCTCCACGCAAGCATCCTCATGGCCGGTCGCCACGAGCACGCCTGACCTCAGTCTGATCCGCTGCCCCATATTTCACAGATTCCGGAGCCCACCATGCGCGTCAAGAGCATCCTCACCGAAGCCAAGCAGATCGACCGTGCCGTTCAGCTGATCCACCTCGGTGCGCGCCTGCAGGTGCTGGAGTCCGAGACCGACCTGTCCTACGAGCGCCTGCTGCGCCTCTATAAGGAAGTGAGTGGCAAGTCGCCGTCCAAGGGCCAGTTGCCGTTCTCGACGGACTGGTTCATGACCTGGCAGCCCAACATCCACGCCAGCCTGTTCCTGAACATCCACGAGTACCTGAACAAGGCCGCCGAGATGGACGAGATCGACACCGTCATCAAGGCCTACCAGCTGTACCAGGAGCAGACCACGGCCCAGGGCCTGGAGGCCATGCTGTCCGTCACCCGCGCCTGGCGCCTGGTGAAGTTCGTCGACAACGGCATGCTGAC
>CBFGPX010000100.1:0-14183 GCA_965650725.1 uncultured Comamonadaceae bacterium
CGACGGTCTCCTGGTGCACGGCTGCAATACCCGCCGCCTGCGCGTCCTGCGTGCGGGCGAAGCGCACGGGTTGGCCGTCCAGCAGGATCTCGCCCGCGTCGGGCGCATGCACGCCGGTCAGCGTCTTGACCAGCGTGCTCTTGCCGGCGCCGTTCTCGCCGATCAGCGCCAGTGCCTGGCCGGGAACTAGATCGAGATCGACGCCACGCAGCGCCTGCGTGGGGCCGAAGCGTTTGGTGATGCCGCGGAGCTGCAGCATCAGTACATCTTGGCGAACTTCTCGACGTTGCTCGCATTGAAGGTGAAGGGTTCGGCCATCGCGCCTTCCGCATTCGCGTCCAGCACCATCTTGCCCACGCGGCCCAGCGGCACGCTCTCGCCGGGCACGCCCTTGACCGTGCCCTTCACCAGCGCGTTCGCCGCATGCACCACCGAGTAGCCCAGGTCCACCGGGTTCCAGATCGCAAAGCTCTTCACCGCCCCGCCCTTCACATGGCCCAGCATCTCCGACGGCAGGCCCAGGCCGGTCACGAAGACCTTGCCCGTCATGCGCTCGTCCTGCACCGCGCGGGCCGCAGCGGCGATGCCCACCGTCGTCGGCGCAACGATGACCTTGAGCTTGGGATGGCTCTTCAGCAGGCCTTGCGCCTCGCGGTAGCTCTTGTCGGTCTGGTCGTCGCCGTAGACCACGCTGACCAGCTTGGCCTTGGCATAGGGCGGCGTGGCCAGCGCGGTTTTCATCGCGGCGATCCAGGCGTTCTGGTTGGTGGCCTGCGCGGTGGCGGACAGCACGGCCACCTCGCCGCCGGCGGGCGCTGCGTCCAGTACCAGCGCGGCCAGCTTGGCGCCGATCAGCGGCGTGCTGGACGGCGCCAGGTGCAGCTGCCGGCCGTCCTTGCGCACCATGGAGTCGAAGGACAGCACCTTGATGCCGCGCTGTTGCGCCTTCTTCAGTACCGGCACCAGCGCATCCGGGTCGTTGGCCGAGATGGCGATGGCCTTGACGCGCTGCGCGATCAGCGCGTTGACGATCTCAACCTGGCCCTCGACCGTGGCCTTGGCCGGGCCGGCGTAGACGATCTCCAGCCCGCCCAGCTCCTTGGCGGCCTCCTGCGCGCCCTGGCGGGCGGCGTCGAAAAAGCCGTTGCCCAGGCTCTTCACGACCAGGGCGATCTTGTCGGCGGCAAATGCCGGCTGGGTCAAGGCCAGCGCCGCGACGGCGGCGGCCAGCGTGTTGCGAATTTGGTGCTGCATGCGTCTCCAATCTGCGGCTCATCGCCGTTCGGGGCGCAGTAGGCCTCAAAAGTGCGCTGCCACCACCGCATTGCGGGGAACTACGGATCACAACGCTCATGACGGCGATTAGGATAGCGCTGTCCAACACTTCATTGCCTCATGACCCAGCCCGCGCCCCCCTCTCTCGTCGTCATGGGCGTTGCCGGCAGCGGCAAGTCCACGCTTGCAGCCATGGTGGCCAAGCGGCTGGGCCGCGTCTGGCTGGAGGGCGACCAGTTCCACGGCGAGTCCAACCGCAGCAAGATGGCCCGCGGCGAGCCGCTGACCGATGACGACCGCGCCGGCTGGCTGGCCAGCCTCGCCATCCAGCTGCAGCAGCGCCCGGGCGTGCTGCTGGCCTGCTCGGCGCTGAAGCGCGTCTACCGCGACCAGCTGCGCGCTGCGTCGCCGGGCCTGCGCTTCGCGTTCCTGGACATTGCCAAATCGGATGCCAGCGAGCGGGTCCGCACGCGGGGCGGCCACTTCTTCAGTGCCAGCCTGATGGACAGCCAGTTCGAGACGCTGGAGCCGCCGCTGGGCGAGGTCGGCGTGTTGCAGCTGGATGCGCTGCGGCCGCTGGAAGAACTTCAGGCCAGCGTCTGCGCCTGGCTGGAGCAACCCGCGCCATGAAGCAGCCTGCCCTCACCAAGCGCGAGATCGTCGGCTACGGCCTGGGCGACATGGGGTTCAACTTCTACTGGACCAACATCTCGACCTTTTTGCTGATCTTCTACACCGACGTGTTCGGCATCACCGCGGCCGCGGCGGCGACGATGCTGTTCGTCGTGAAGATCTTCAACGCCTTCACCGACCCCATGATCGGCGCCTTCGCCGACCGCACGCAGACGCGCTGGGGCAAGTTCCGCCCCTACCTGCTGTTCATGCCGCTGCCGCTGGCGGTCATCGGCGTGCTGACCTATTCCACGCCGGACCTCGGCCCCACCGGCAAGCTGGTGTGGGCCTACGTGACCTATCTGCTGCTGATGACGGTCTACACCGGCGTCAACCTGCCCTACAGCGCGCTGTCGGGCGTCATCACCGGCGACGCGCGCGAGCGCAATGCGATCAACGCGTCGCGCTTCGTCTGCGGCTTCCTGGGCGGCATGGTCGTCACGGCGGCCACGCCGCGGCTGGTGCAATGGCTGGGCGGCGACGACCCGACGAGGGGCTGGACGCTGACCATGGCGTTCTGGGGCACGGCCGCCGCAGTCATCTTCGCCATCACCTTCGTGACGACGCGCGAGCGTGTGCAGCCGGCGCAGGCCCAGCCCTCCACCGTGCGCCAGGACCTGGCCGACCTGCGCAGCAACAAGCCGTGGATCCTGCTGTTCATCCTGGCGCTGATCATCATGGTCAGCATCACGCTGCGCATGACCAGCGCGGCCTACTACTTCAAGTACGTGGTCAACCGGCCCGAGCTGCTGGCCACCTTCGTGCCCGCCTACCTGCTGGCCGCCGCCGCCGGCACGGCGCTGACGCCCTTGCTCGCACGCTTCATAGACAAGCGCCAGCTGATGATCGTGCTGATGCTGATCTCCACCGTGCTGTCGGCGGCCTTCCTGTTCGTGGACGCGAGCCAGATCTGGCTGATGTACGCGCTGCAGATCGCGTTGGGCCTGGCGCTCGGCCCCAAGTCGCCGCTGAACTTCTCGATGCTGGCCGACGCGGCGGACTTCAACGAATGGCGCAACGGCCGCCGCGCCACCGGCATGACCTTCGCCGCCAGCTCCTTCGCGCAGAAGCTGGGCACGGCGGTGGCCGTGGGCGTCATCGGCGCCCTCTTCACGGCGTTGGGCTATGTGCCCAACGCGGCGCAGTCGGCCGACTCCCAGGCCGGCATCGTCTGGTTGATGTCGGTCATCCCGGCCGCCTTCACGCTGCTGGCCGCCGTGCTGATGATCTTCTACACGCTGGACAACCCGACGATGGCGCGCATCCAGCATGACCTGGCCACGCGCAAGACCTCCTCTCAGACACCATGATCCACCACCACGACGACGGCGCCCGCTGCGAGCTGACCAGCCCCACCACGATGCCGCAAGCCGGCGGCTTCCTGTGGAACCGCCGCATGATGATCCAGGTGACCTGCCGCGGCTACGCCACTGCGCAGTTCATGCAGCCCGAACCGGCCAAGTACGCGCATGCGCCCAACCTGGAGGCCAAGACCTTCATGCAGCCGGAGCAGGCCTACTACGCCCACCACCCGGGCCGCTTCGTCTACGTGAAGGACGAGGAGACCGGCGAGCTGTTCTCGGCACCCTACGAGCCGGTGCGGGCGAAGGTCGACAGCTTCAGCTTCACCGCCGGCACGCACGACCTGGCCTGGACCGTGGAGCACCTGGGCCTGCGCGTGGAGATGCGCCTGGGCCTGCCCACCGACGACGTGGTGGAGCTGTGGGAGCTGCGCGTCACCGACCTGAGCGGTCGCCCACGGCGTGTCAGCGTCGTGCCCTACTTTCCCATCGGCTACATGTCGTGGATGAACCAGTCCGCCGAATGGCGCACGGACCTGGGCGGCATCGTGGCCAGCTGCATCACGCCTTACCAGAAGGTGGCGGACTACTTCAAGAACAAGGACCTCAAGGACAAGACCTACTTCCTCTGCGAGCGCACGCCCGACGCCTGGGAGGCGGCCCAGGCCGCATTCGAAGGTGAAGGCGGGCTGCACAACCCGAGCGCGCTGCAGGCCGAAGCCCTGGCCGGCGGCGACGCGCGCTATGAGACGCCCGCCGCCTGCGTGCAGTACCGGCTGGCACTGGCGCCGCACCAGAGCGAGTGCTACCGCTTCGCCTTCGGCCCCGCGCTGGACGATGCCGAGATCGCCACGGTGCGCGAGACCTACCTCAGCGAAGCCGGCTTCGCCCGCACCCGCGCCGCCTATGCGGCCTACATCGCCGGCGGCCGGGGCTGCCTGCGCATCACCTCGCCCGACGCGGCCTTCGACCGCTTCGTGAACCACTGGCTGCCGCGCCAGGTCTTCTATCACGGCGACGTCAACCGCCTCAGCACCGACCCGCAGACGCGCAACTACCTGCAGGACAACCTCGGCATGGCCTACATCGCGCCGAGCGTCACGCGCGGCGCGCTGCTGCACGCCTTGAGCCAGCAGGAAGCCAGCGGCGCCATGCCCGACGGCATCCTGCTCATCGAGGGCGCCGAGCTGAAGTACATCAACCAGGTGCCGCACACCGACCACTGCGTGTGGCTGCCGGTCTGCCTGCAGGCCTACCTGGACGAGACGGGCGACTTCGCGCTGCTGGACGTGGACGTGAACGGCCTGACCGTGGCCCAGCGCCTCGACGCCGCGATGGCCTGGCTGCTCCAGGACCGCGATGCGCGGGGCCTGAGCTTCATCGCCCAGGGCGACTGGTGCGACCCGATGAACATGGTGGGTTACAAGGGCCGCGGCGTGTCCGGCTGGCTGACCGTGGCCGCGGCCTATGCGATGAAGCTGTGGGCCGGCATCAGCGCCGACGCCGATCGCACTGAAGCAGCTTCACGTTGGCAGGTCGCCGCGCAGGAGCTGAACGATGCCGCCAACCGCCACCTGTGGGACGGCGACTGGTTTGCCCGCGGCATCACGGATGACGACGTCAAGTTCGGCATCGCCACCGACCCTGCGGGCCGCATCTTCCTGAATCCGCAGTCCTGGGCCATGCTCAGCGGCGCGGCCAGCGATGAGCAACGCGTGAAGATGCTCGCCGCCATCGAGGAACAGCTGGAGACGCCGCACGGCGTAGCCATGTTCAACCCGCCCTACCCCCGCATGCGTGACGACGTGGGTCGCGTGACGCAGAAGCACCCCGGCTCGGCCGAGAACGGCGCCGTCTACAACCACGCGGCGGCGTTCTACATCCACGCGCTGTACGACGCCGGCGAGAGCGACCGCGCCTGGCGCGCGCTGCGTGCGATGGTGGCCGGGCCGGACGAAGCCGACCTGCTGCAGCGCGGCCAGATGCCGGTGTTCATCCCGAACTACTACCGCGGCGCGCACAAGGAATATCCGCGTACCGCCGGCCGCTCCAGCCAGCTGTTCAACACCGGCACGGCGGCCTGGGCCTATCGCTCGGTCATCGAAGGCCTGTGCGGCCTGCGTGGGCATGCCGAAGGGCTGCTGGTGAAGCCGCAGTTGCCGTCGAGCTGGAACAGCCTCAGCGCCGAACGCGAGTTCCGCGGCGCACGTTTCAAGCTGCAGGTGCGCCGCACGGGCGTGGCCCGCGTGCTGCTGGATGGCGAGCCGCTGGCTGGCGGCCTGGTGCGCAATATCGAAGCCGGGCGCGAGTACCGGCTGGACGTCGACCTGGCCTGAGGCATTGCGTATTGGGGCCGAGCGCCGGGCCGCTCCCAAGCCGGCCCGTCTGGCGATGTACACGCGGCTCAATGCCGCGTGTATCGCCGTCCCCTCGGGGGACCAACCAGACCGCCCGCGTTCAGCGCGGCGGCCTGGGCGAGGGGCTCACGCGCTTGCCCGCTTGAGGACCTGGAAGCCCAGGTCCAGGTTCGGCGTCTCCACCGGCAGCCCGCGGATCAGCTTGATCAGCATCTGCGCCGCCTGCTCACCGATCTCGCGGCGCGGCGTGGCCACGGTGGTCAGCGACGGCAGCATCTGGTCGCTGCCCGGCAGGTTGTTGAAGCCCGCCACGGCCACGCGCTGCGGCACCGCCACGCCCAGCCGCAACGCGGCCAGCAGCGCGCCCTGGGCCAGGTCGTCGTTGCAGAAGAAGATGGCGTCGGTGTCAGGCGCTTCCTTCAGCACGCGTTCCAGCATCTGCCCGCCCAAGGCCATGGACGACGGCTCGGGCGTCTGCAGCTTGAACACCCGTTCGCCGAAGCCCGCTTGTTGCATGGCCTGCACATAGCCCTGTCCGCGCTCCAGCGTGCGCGGGTCCAGTTGGGCGGCAACGTAAGCGACGTGCTTCCGACCGGAGTCCAGCAGGTGTTGCGTGATGGCGCGCCCGGCCTCGCGCTGCGAGAAGCCCACGCTGTAGCAGCCGGGCTCGGTGTCCAGTTCCATCACGTGCACGCAGGGCACGCCGCTGGCTTCGATGAGCTTCGTGGCCGCGGCGCTGTGGTCGCGCCCGGTCACGATGAGGCCGGCCGGCCGGTGCGCCAGGAAGCTGCGCAGCACCGCCTCCTCCTCGCCCGCGTCGTAATGCGTGACACCGATCAGCGCCTGGAAGCCGCCGGCCACCAGCGTGGTCTGCGCGGCATCCAGCAGTTCGACGAACAGCGTGTTGCTTAGCTTGGGGATCAGCACCGCCACATGCGAGCTGCGGCTGGACGCCAGCGCCCGCGCGGCGGGGTCGGGCACGTAGCCCAATTCGGCGGCGGCGGCCTGCACGCGTTCCACCAGTTCGTGCCCCACGGCCCGCTCGCCGCGCAGCGCGCGCGACACGGTGATGGGGCTGACGCCTGCGGCCGCTGCCACGTCCGCCAGGGTCACCCGGCCGGTGGCCCGGGTGCGTCGGGCGGGGGCGGCGGGCGGCGGTGTGCGATGGGGCATGGCTAGAGAGTATCCCCCATACCGAGCTACCGAATAGGCGCCTAGGATAGCGCAATCCCAAAGAAGATTGGCTCAAGCCGTTTACCAATCTTCATGGGGGGACGGCGCTGTCCGCCAAATGACTTCGAGCTTGCCTCGTTTTTTTTGGAAGCATCGGGATAGCGCTATCCATTAAACAAGTTTGTTTAGGAAACAACGCCGCCTGCCGGTACCCAAGGCAGCTCCGCTGCCCATTCAGGAGACAACATGAACACTTCCCGTCACAAGAACCTGATCCACCTCGCCGCGCTGGCCGCCTGTGCCAGCCTGGCCCTGCCCGCTCAAGCGCAGACGGCCGAAGCCGCCCCGCCCGCCGGAGACAGCAGTGATGGTTCCAACGTACTGAGCACCGTCGTCGTGACGGGCTCGCGCATCTCTGCCCGCGGCTTCACGCAGCCCACGCCCACCACCCGCATGGTGGCGGCCGACCTGGAAAAGAGCGCCGAACCCAACCTCTTCAACGCCATCGCCGACCTGCCCGCGCTGCAGGGCAGCACGGGCCGCACCACCAGCACCAACAGCACCAGCTCCGGCATCCAGGGCCTCAGCTCGCTGAGCCTGCGCGGCCTGGGCCCCATCCGCACGCTGACGCTGATCGACGGCCAGCGCGTCATCGGCGCCAACGTGACCGGCGTGACCGACGTGAGCCAGTTCCCGCAACTGCTGGTCAAGCAGGTGGACGTGGTGACCGGCGGCGCGTCCGCCTCCTACGGCTCGGACGCCGTCGGCGGCGTGGTGAACTTCATCACCGACAAGCGCTTCACCGGCTTCAAGGGCCATGTGGCGGGCGGGCAGACCAACTACGGCGACGACAAGAACGGCCAGCTGCAGGCCGCCTGGGGCACGGGCTTCGCCGGTGGGCGCGGCCACCTGACCGCCAGCATCGAGTACGCCCGCGAGAAGGGCGTGCCCTCCCCCCGCTTCGGCGGCGCCGGCGCGAACGGCCGCACCTGGTTCAAGAACCCGGCCTTCCAGGTGCGCCCCATCGGCCAGACCAACGACGGCAAGCCGCAGTACACCTTCATCGAGAACGCCCAGCAGTTCCAGTATTCCAAGTACGGGCTCATCACCAGCGGCCCGCTGCAGGGCACGGCCTTCGGCCCGGGCGGCACGCCCTACCAATTCCAGTACGGCTCCAACGGCGTGCCCACCGGTACCGGCGCCGTCACCGGCTGCGTGACGCCCTTCTGCGTGGGCGGCGACCTGACCGGCACGGTGGGCGGCGGCACGACGCTGGGCATGAACATGTCCCGCCAGGTGGCCTATGTACGCGGCAGCTTCGAGCTGAACGACGACCACGAGGTCTACGCCAGCTTCAACTACGGCAAGGTGGACTCGCTGTTCACGCCCAACCCCGGCGCGGCCAAGAACGCCAACCTGACCATCCAGTGCAGCAATCCCTACCTGCCCGCGTCCATCGCGGCGGCCTGCGCGGCCAACAACATCACGAGCTTCCAGTACGGCGTGGCCAACGCGATCTTCCCCAAGGACATCGAGGTCAACCCGGTGCGCACGCAGCTGCGCGCCGTGGTGGGCGCCAACGGCAAGTTCGACGCCTTCGGCAAGGGCTGGACCTATGACGCCTACGCGGCACATGGCCAGAACACCATCGACATCAACGTCGAGAACATGACGCTGAACGCGCGCTACAACGCCGCCATCGACGCCGTGCGCGGGCCCAACAACACCATCATCTGCCGCAACGCCGCCGCGGCCGCGTCGGGCTGCAAGCCGCTGAACATCATTGGCGACAACCCCATTGCCCCCGACGCCTGGGCCTACATCGCACCGGCCGATGGCCCACGCCAGTACTCTCGCCAACGCCAGTCGGTCGCCGCCTTCAACATCAATGGCGAGCCCTTCTCGCTGTGGGCCGGCCCGGTGGCCATGGCCTTCGGTGCCGAGGCGCGCCGCGAGCAGTACTACGTCATCGGCGACCCCTACGGCAACGGCGTGTTCCCCGAAACACCCAACACACCGCAGTACCCGGCCGACCCGCTGCTGAACACCGCCATCGGCAACAACTGGTACGCCGGCAACTATCACAACGCCAAGGGCGCCTACCACGTGAAGGAAGCCTTCATCGAGTTCAACCTGCCGCTGTTCAAGTCCACGAGCCTGGGTGAAGCCAACCTCAACCTGGCCGGCCGCCAGACGGACTACAGCACCTCGGGCAACGTCAGTGCCTGGAAGGTCGGCGCCACCTGGAAGACCGCCATGGACGGCCTGCGCGTGCGCGCCGTCACGTCCCAGGACGTGCGCGCCCCCAACCTCAGCGAGCTGTTCGCCGCGCCGCTGGTCGTCAACAACACCGTCAACTACCAGGGCACGACGCTGACCGTGCAGCAACGCACCATCGGCAACGTCAACCTGCGCCCGGAAATCGCGCGCAACACGACGCTGGGCCTGGTGCTGGCGCAGCCGAAGTGGGCGCCGGGCTTCAGCGCCTCCATCGACTACTTCGACATCAAGGTTGACGACGTGATCTCTTCGCTGAACGCCCAGCAGGAGGTGGACCTGTGCGTCGCCGGCAACCAGGAAATCTGCGCGGCGATGGACCTGGTCAGCGCGACCAAGTACGTGACGCTGCAGGCCTTCAACCTGGCCTCCATGCGCAACAAGGGCTTCGACCTTGAAGGCGTCTACCGCTTCAACCTGGGCGGCGTGGGCCTGCCCGGCAGCCTGACGCTGCGCGGCCTGGCCACGCACACCAAGAGCTTCAAGACCAACTCGGGCGTCGTGGGCACCATCCCGAGCGAAGCCGCGGGCGTCAACCTCGGCAACACGCCCAAGTGGAAGGGCCAGTTCTCGCAGTCGTGGGAGACGGACACCGCGAGCTTCACGATCTCGCAGCGCTGGATCAGCGACGGCGTCTACAGCAACGAATACATCGAGTGCCAGGCCAGCTGCCCGGTCTCCACGGTGACGCGACCCACCATCCTGAACAACCAGATGAAGGGCGCGTTCTACTGGGACATCGGCGGTTCGTACAAGGTCAACAAGAACCTGAGCGTGTACTTCAAAGTCGACAACCTGACTGACGTGGATCCCGTGGCCGCGCCGCAGACGGGCACGGGCTACGGCATCAACCCGTTCCTGTATGACGTGTTGGGGCGGCAGTACCGCGTGGGCGCTCGAATGAGCTTTTAAAGCTCAACGCGGACCGAGCGCCGGGCCGCCCCAAGCCGGCCCGCGGGCGATGTGCTTGCGGGTCAACACCGCAAGCATCGCCGTCCCGTCGGGAGACCGCCCAGACCCGCCCGCGTTCAGCGGGGCGGGTCTGGGCGAGCGGCTTCAAAATCAGCCGGCCTTCATGCGGCCGACGACATCACACGCTTCGGCCAGCAGCGACGGCACGTCAATGGTCGTCGGCTGGCGCTCCTTCAGCACCTGCCGGCCACCCACCCACACGTTGCTGACGTGCTCGCGGCCGGCCACGTAGACCAGTTGCGCGGCCGGGTTGTAGACCGGCTGGCACTCGATGCTGTCCAGCGACACGGCGACCACGTCGGCCAGCTTGCCCACTTCCAGCGAGCCCAGGTCGTCGGCGCGGCCCATAGCCTTGGCGGCGCGGATGGTGGCCATCTCCAGCGCGGTGCGTGCCGACGCCACCGTCGGGTCGCCCGTGATGCCCTTGGCCAGCAGCGCGGCCGAGCGGATCTCGCCGAACATGTCCAGGCGGTTGTTGGAGGCCGCACCGTCCGTGCCCAGGATGGTGTTGACGCCGGCTGCTTCCAGCGCCTTCAGCGGCATCACGCCCGAGGCCAGCTTCAGGTTGGAGTTGGGGTTGTGCACCAGGTGCACGCCCTTCTTGGCCATCAGCTCGATCTCGGCCTCGTTGAGGTGGACCATGTGCACGGCGATCATGCGCTCGCTGAACAGGCCCAGCTTGTCCAGGCGCGTGATGGGGCGCACACCATGCGCCTTGATGCCGTCCTCAACCTCGCCCGCCGTCTCGTGGATGTGGCAGTGCATCTGGATGTCCAGCTTCTCGGCCAGGTCACGCAGCTTGATGAAGGTCTCGTCGGACACCGTGTAGGGCGCATGCGGCGCGCTGGTCCAGTCCAGCAGCGTCTCGCCCTTGTACTGCTCGTAGGCGGCCACGCCCTTGGCGATGTAGTCGTCCGGGCCCGATGCATAGCCGGTCGGGAAGTCGATGACGTTCATCGACACGGCGGCACGCACGCCCGAGTCCACGGCGGCGCGGGCCATCGCGGTCGGGAAGAAGTACATGTCGTTGATGTAGGTCGTGCCGCTGCGCAGGCCCTCGGCCGCCGCGAGCTTGGAGCCGAGGTAGGTCCAGGCCTCACTGACCCACTTCTTCTCCAGCGGCCAGATGTGGTTCTGCAGCCAGTCCATCAGCGGCACGTCGTCGGCGACGCCGCGCAGCAGCGTCATGGCCGAGTGCGCATGGGCGTTGATGAGGCCGGGGATCAGGATCTGCTCGGGCAGTTCGACGCGCTCGGCCTGCGGGTACTTCGCGATCAGGTCGGCACGCGGGCCGATGGCCTTGATGCGCTCGCCGTCGATCAACAGCGCGTGGTTCTCCAGCGTGTCTTCGCCGGCCTTCATGGTCAGCAGCCAGCGGGGCAGCAGCAGGGTCTGGGACATCTCTTGTTCTCCTTGTGAGATTCAGTTCGATTGCGCGAGCAGTTGCTCGACTTCGGCGCGGTGCGGCATCGCATCCTGCACGCCCGCTCGCGACACGGCGATGGCCGCGGCGGCCTGGGCAAAGCTCAGTGCATTCTCGATGGCCTGACCTTCGGCCAGCGCAGTGACCAGTGCCCCAACCAGCGTGTCGCCGGCACCGACGGTATCGATCGCCTTCACTGGCCGGGCCGGCACGCGGCGCGTGCCCTCGGCGTCGACCCAGCACAGGCCGTCCGCGCCCAACGACACCAACACGGCGGATGGCCCTTTGGCCCGCAGCGTCTGCGCCAGCGCCTCGGGCTCAGCCACGCCGCCGCCCAACGTCGTGACGAGTGCCTGTGCCTCCAGCTCGTTGACGACCAGCAAGTCCACCAGCGGCAGCAGAGCCTCGCAACCGGGGCGATAGGGGGCCGCGTTCAGGAGAGTCCTCACGCCGGCTGCGCGGGCACGCTCGAAGGCACGCGCCACGCTTTCCAGCGGCAACTCCTGCTGTGCAATCAGCCAGCGCAGACTCGCCAGATCCAGCGCCTCGACCTGCGCCAGCGGCAGCGCACCATTGGAGCCGGCGACGGTGACGATCTGGTTCTCTGCGTCCTCCGCGCCCACGACGATGAGCGCCACGCCGGGCACCTCGTCGGCCGGCTGCGCGATGGCGCGCGTGTCGACGCCCTCGCCCTTCAACTGCTCGACCATGGCAGCGCCGTTCTCCAGCAAGCCCACGCGGGCGGCCAGCGCCACCTTGGCGCCCAGCCGCGCCGACGCTACCGCCTGGTTGGCCCCCTTGCCGCCCAGGCAGGAGCCAAAGCGCTGGCCGCGCAGCGTCTCACCCGGCAACGGCAGCCGCGGCGCGTGCACGATCAGATCGCGGTTGACACTGCCCAGGACGAGGATCTCAGCAACGGACATCAGGTCTCCAAATGAAAAAACCCCTCGGAAGGCCGAGGGGTTCGCGTCAGGCGAGAGCGGATCAGCGCTGGCCGATGGGCTTGACGTCGCGCGGTGCGGCGCCGACGAACAGCTGGCGCGGGCGGCCGATCTTGTACTCGGGGTCGCCGATCATCTCGTTGAGCTGCGCGATCCAGCCGACGGTGCGGGCCAGCGCGAAGATGGCGGTGAACAGCGGCACCGGAATGCCGATGGCGCGCTGCACGATGCCCGAGTAGAAGTCCACGTTCGGGTACAGCTTGCGGGCGACGAAGTAGTCGTCTTCCAGCGCAATCTTCTCCAGCTTCATGGCCAGCTCGAACAGCGGGTCGTTCTGCAGGCCCAGCTCGTTCAGCACCTCGTGGCAGGTCTCGCGCATCAGCTTGGCGCGCGGGTCGTAGTTCTTGTAGACGCGGTGGCCGAAACCCATCAGCTTGACGCCGGAGTTCTTGTCCTTGACCTTGCTGATGAAGTCGCCGATGCGGGCCACGCCACCGTTCTTCTGGATGTCGCCCAGCATGTTCAGGCAGGCCTCGTTGGCGCCGCCGTGAGCGGGCCCCCACAGGCAGGCCACGCCGGCCGCGATGGCCGCGAACGGGTTGGTGCCCGACGAGCCGCACAGGCGCACGGTCGAGGTCGACGCGTTCTGCTCGTGGTCGGCATGCAGCGTGAAGATGCGGTCCATCGCGCGCACCAGCACCTCGTTGGGCTTGTAGTCCTCGCACGGCGTGGCGAACATCATGCGCATGAAGTTGCCGGCGTAGCTCAGGTCGTTTTGCGGATAGATGTAGGGCTGGCCGATCGTGTACTTGTAGGCCATGGACACCAGCGTGGGCATCTTGGCGATCAGGCGGATCGCCGAGATCTCGCGGTGCTCGGGGTTATTGATGTCCGTGCTGTCGTGATAGAACGAGGACATCGCACCCACCAGGCCCGTCATGACGGCCATCGGGTGGGCGTCACGGCGGAAGCCGCGCAGGAAGAACTGCATCTGCTCATTCACCATCGTGTGGTGCATGACCTTGTTCTCGAACTCGGCCTTCTGGCTCTCGTTCGGCAGCTCTCCGTACAGCAGCAGGTAGCAGGTCTCGAGGTAGTCACAGTTCACCGCGAGCTGCTCGATGGGGTAGCCGCGGTACAGCAGCTCGCCCTTGTCGCCGTCGATGTAGGTGATGGTGGAGTTGCACGACGCCGTCGACAGGAAACCGGGGTCATACGTGAACTTGCCGGTCTGCGCGTAGAGCTTGCGGATGTCGATGACATCCGGGCCGATGCTGCCCTTGTAGAGCGGCAGGTCCATCGAGGGGCTGCCGTCGGAGAACGACAGGGTGGCTTTCACGTCGGACGGGGTCATGGTGCAGTCCTTTGAGGCTTTGAAAAACTAGAGTCAGGTGCGCAGATCGGCGAGCACGCCTCGTACCGCAGCGGTGTCGATTTCACCACTGGGTTCCTTGCGACGCAGCATCAGATCCAGAAGGTCGTTGTCGGCCAGGTCCATCAGTGCAGTCAGACCGTCAGCTTGTGACGTCGTGACGCCTTCCGGATGACGATTGAAGAAGCGCTCGATGAACAGATCGTTCTCGAGCAGGCCCCGACGGCAGCGCCAGCGCAGCTTGGAAAGCGCGCGTTCGTCGATCATCGAGGTCACTTCCGTCATGTCGTCAGACCGCGCGGCGGACCATCAATTCCTTGATCTTGCCGATGGCCTTCGTGGGATTCAGCCCCTTGGGGCAGACGTCCACGCAGTTCATGATGGTGTGGCAGCGGAACAGGCGGTACGGGTCCTCGAGGT
>CBFGPX010000101.1:0-13768 GCA_965650725.1 uncultured Comamonadaceae bacterium
GGCGCGCTACGCCATCCAGCAGCGCCTTGAAACGCCGGAGGGGCTGAAAGGGTTCGATCTGGACGGTTATCGTCTGGCCCCCGAAGTCTCCTCGCCTGACCGCCTCGTCTTCCGCCGCAAGCCATGAGCCAACAAGTCATCACCACCGAACTGTGCGAGTGGATCACCGAGCAGAGCCGCCTGGGCCACCCGTCCGAGACCATCCTGGGCGCCATGCTCAGCAGCGGCTGGGATGAAAGCGTGGCCCGTCAGGCGGTGGCGCGCGTGCTCGGCCAGTCGGCCACGCTGACGGCGCCGCCCGGCGCGACGCCGGGCCTGCCCGAGCCCGACCTGAGCCGCTTCGCCCCCGTCATCGACGCTGGCGACCGCCCGGTCAAGGTGGTCATGGCGCTGCGCCAGCCGCGCGTGGTGGTGTTCTCCGACCTGCTGTCGCACGAGGAATGCGACGGCATCGTCGCGCTGGCCACCAAGCGCCTGGCGCGCTCCGAGACCGTGGCCACCGGCACCGACGGCAGCGAGGTGAACGCCGCGCGCACCAGCGAGGGCATGTTCTTCGAGCGCTGCGAGACCGAACTGATCCGCCGCGTCGAGTCGCGCATCGCGACCTTGCTGCGCTGGCCGCTGGACCACGGCGAAGGCCTGCAGGTGTTGCGTTACCGGCCCGGCGCCGAGTACCAGCCGCACTACGATTACTTCGACCCCGGCCACGTCAGCACGCCCAACATCCTCAAGCGCGGCGGCCAGCGCGTGGCCACGCTGGTCATCTATCTGAACACGCCCACGGCGGGCGGCTCGACCATCTTCCCGGACATCGGCCTGGATGTGGCTCCCGTCAAGGGCAATGCCGTCTTCTTCAGCTACGACCGGCCGCACCCGGCCACGCAGACCCTGCACGGCGGTTCGCCCGTCATCGAGGGCGAGAAGTGGGTGGCGACCAAGTGGCTGCGCCAGGGCGTTTTCAACTGAGCCGGACAGCCCCGCCGCTGCATTGACGCCGGGCCATGGCACCCGTGCCGGAAGTCAGAAAACGGGCCATGGCTCCAATGGGCGATGTCCGGCGGTTGCCGCCGGCCTAAGGTGCGGACTTCATCTCAAGCATGGAGTCCGACGATGGTTTTCACTTCCCTTTTCTCCCGCCCGGGACGCCGGCTGCGTTCGCTGCTGGGCGCATGCCTGCTGGCCGCGGCCAGCGGCGCCAGCCATGCCGGCGTCGGCCTGGTCTGGGACATGAGCAACTGGCACCTCAGCGCGACGCCCAGCCAGACGCTGGAGCTGCATGCGACCGTCTACAACGAGGCCTCGGCAACCGAGCACCTGCTGGGCAGCCGTTTCGTGGCGGCGTTCGGCGAGGGCATCGAGGACGCCTACGACTTCGTGGGGCCGCTGGTGTCCGTGGCCGAGCAGTTCGCCATGCTGGACCTGGCGCCGGGCCAGAGCATGGACTTCGTGTTCGGCCGCCTGGTGCCGGTGGGCGGCAAGCTCGCGCCGGGCGACTACATGGGTGGCGGCTTTGCACTGACCTTCCGTGACCAGAACGGCGCCGCGGTGTCGTGGACGCCCGAGCACACGCTGATGGTGACCGTCGCCGACGGCGCGCCCACGAACGATCTGCCCGAGCCCGCGTCGCTGGCGCTGGCGCTGTCCTGCCTGGGCGCGCTGGCGCTGCAGCGGCGCCGCATCAGTGCGCCGTCGCGGCGATGCCGATGATCAGCAGCGCGACGGCGACGGCCAGCGCCAGGAAGTAGCAGGCGCTGATCAGCACGCCGCGCCAGATGGCGCCCCACGCGCCCAGGCCGTAGACGCGCCGCAGCGCCAGCACGCCATGGCCGAACAGGGCCAGCGCCATCGGTCCCGGCGTGTTCGTGGCGGCGCCCAGCAACAAGGCCGGCAGCCACAGACTGTGGCTGTGCAGCGAGAACACGAAGTGCTCCGCGTAGCGCCGGCCGCTGCCGACGAACACCAGCGACAGCAGCGCTGCGAACACCGGCTGCATCAGCAGCATCGCGTAAGGCGCCGTGGCCCGGGCGCGCGCGGTCCATTGCGCGAGGGTCATGTTCGAGCCCTTCTCGATGGCCCGCGCCAAGAAGCGCTGCGCGCCGTTGCAGTCCTTCCTGAGGGCGGGGTCGCAGTCGAGGACCGTCGTGCTGAATGACACGCTGGCACCGCGGCCCTGCGCTTCGGCGATGCGCACGGCTTCGGCCGGTGTCATGTCCGGCTTGACTGTCACGCGTCTGTCCTTGCCGGCCTCGGCGACGGCGGCAGGGGGCGTTTCGACGACCTGCGTGGGTCCCTGGAACAGCGTCGACCAGAGGACGAAGAACACGAAGCTCGCGCTCAGGTACACGCGCAGCGGCAGCACGTAGCGCCGCCGCGCGCCGTGGAAGTAGGCGGTGGTCAAGTGGCCCGGCAGGCAGACCAGCGCCCACAGCGTGCGCCATAGCGGTCCGTCCAAGGCGACGTAGTGGCCCAGGTACTCGGTGGCCATCTCGCGCACCGACGGCGGATGCAGGTCGGTCTCCTGCCCGCAGTGGCCGCAGTAGACGGGTCGTGGCGTTGCGAGCGTGAAGTGGCAGTTGCGGCAGTAGGGCAGCTCGGGTGCGCGCGAATGGCTCATGCGGACAGCAGTTTGTGGATCAGGTCGGGCGTGCTGGACGCCTTGTACTTCTTCATCAGCCGTGCGCGGTAGACATCCACCGTGCGGTGGCTGATGCCCAGACGCCGGCCGACCAGCTTGCTGGTCAGGCCGTCGATCAGCAAGGCGGCGATCTCGCGCTCGCGCGGCGTCAGCTCGGCGGTCAGCGTGCGGCGGGCGGAGAGATCCTCGAAGCTCCAGATGCCGCGCGCATGCGGGTCGCGCGGGTCCAGCGCGCGGCCGGTCACGTGGCACCAGAACAGGCTGCCGTCGAAGCGCTTCATGACGCGGTCGTCGCCGTAGCGGCCCTGCCTGTCCAGGCTGGCGACGATGCGCTCGCCGGTGCGCTGGTACTCGTCGGGCGAGGGGTAGAGCTGCTCGAAGCTCCTGCCCACGATCTGTTCGCGACGCGCGCCGAAGATGGCCAGCACATGCTGGTTGCAGTCGCGCACGATGCGCTGCTCGGACAGCATCAGGCCGATAGGGGCCAGCTCGAAGGCGAGTTGGTAGTCAGGTGCCGTCATGGCAAGTAGACGATGCGCAGCGATGCATCGACGAGGGCCAGCGGCAGGTAGCCGATCGCGTCGGCATGGCGCTGCAGGTGCGCCTTGACGGCCTCCGTGCCCGTGAGCTGCAGTGGCGGGCGGCGCCGGCCGCCGAACTGCTGGGCAGCCCAGGCGCTGCGGTATTCCGTGGCGCCACGTTTGAGCACGGTGTTGAAGAACTGCTCGCGCTCGGCGCCGCCGCTCATGACCGGCGCGGGCGCGCTGCCGTCGGAGAGGCGCTGGCGCTGGCCCATGAACAGCTCCACCAGCTGCGCATGCGAGATGCCGCGCAGCGCGCTGCGCGCGGACACGACCACCGCCAGCGGTGCGGCATTGCGCTCGGCGACGAGCTGGTCGATGCGGCCTGCAGCCTGCAACTGCTCGATGGCCGCCAGCAGCAGGCGCGCATCGACGCGGCCGCGTGGCGACGCGAAGCAGCGGTAGGGCCGCGCGCCCAGCTGCAGCCGCCACGGCGCCACGCCGTCGATGGGCTCCTGGCTGGTGTACCAGCTCACCGAAGGCTGGCTGCCCACCGCGTAGGGGTGGCGGTTCAGCGCCAGCTTGCGCAGCAGCTTCTCGTCGTTCTGTGCCTCGTCTCGGCGCAGCCGACCCTCGGTGAACCAGGGGTCCAGCAGGGGCTGGGGCTGGCCCTGCACGGTGCCCACCACGCTGCCGGGCGTGATCTGCTCGGGCACGTCCGGCGCGGCGATGGACTCGTGGCCCACCAGCAGATCCTGCGTCTCGAACAGCACGGTGCTGGCGGGCAGCGCCCGTGCGCCGGCGGGCGGCGTGATGTTGCAGGCCAGGTCGGCATCGCCGGCCGCCAGCGCGGCCTCGATGCGCGGGCGCGGCAGCGGCAGCAGCTCCACGCCCAGGCGCAGTTGCGCGGCGACGGCGCGGGCCAGCTCCACGTCCAGGCCGGCAACGGGCTGGTTGTCGCGCCACTGCACGAAGGGTGGGCTGGCCGACTGCGTGATGGCCACGCGCAGCGGGCGGTCCTGCGCGAGCACGGGCAGCGTGGCGAGCAGGGTGAGGGCGGCGAAGCAGCGCTTCATGGTCAGAACACGAAATCCAGCGCCACGGTCAGCAGGCGCACGCGGCCACCCCAGCCGGACGAGCCGGCCGGCAGGATGATCTCGTCGTCGCGCGGCTGCGTGGTGTCGCGCGTGGAGCGCCATTGCTCCCACTGCAGCTTCAGCGCGGCCTGCTCGTGCAGGTCCCAGCGCAGGCCGGCCAGCAGGATGCGCCGGTCCTGCAGCGACTGCAGCCGCCGGTCCAGCGCGGCGATGCCGGCGGCCGCTGCCGGCGGCGTGCCGGGTGCGATCTGCAGCCCCAGCGGCGGCTCGCGGTAGCGCGAGGCGCCGATGGCCGCGAAGGGCGTCAGCTTGCCGTGGCGGCGCGACAGCAGCGCATACCAGCCGTCGGCGCTGGCCGTCACGACGGAGTTGCTGACGCGGCGCAGCCATTCCAGGTCCAGCGTCCAGCCGTGCAGGTCCAGCGTGTGGCCCAGCGTCAGGCGGTCCACCTCGATGTCCTGCGTGCGCACGCGGTCGCGGAACACCGCGTCGCAGTTGCTGCAGGGGCTGCCGGGCTGGCGCAGCGCGTTGCCGGTGGCTTCCAGCGACGAGTTCAGCAGGTCCAGCCCGCCGCGTGACCAGCCGGCGCGCAGCACGGCCGGTCCGCGCTGCCAGCGGGCGCTGACGCTGCCCAGGTAGCGCCCGGCAGCGCGGCCCGAGTTGCTGCGGATGTCGAAGCGGCCCAGGCTCGCGTCGATGAACAGCGCGCCACCGCCGGCGTCGCCATTCCAGCTCAGCGTGGCGCCGTCGATGGGGCGGTTGGAGATCAGTTCGTAGACCGAGGCCATGGGCCGCACGGTCACGCGCGTCAGCCCCACGCTGCCGGTCTCGGAATGCTGCTGCAACGGCTGAGGCTGGCGGCCCACGCGCAGCGTCCAGGCGGGCGACAGGTTCCAGCCCAGGTAGAGCCATTCGGTGCTGGGTCGCCAGCGCTTGTCGATGACGTCGGCCGCCTGCAGCTGCCAGACCAGCTGGACCTGATCGTTCAGCGTCCAGCGGGCCTGCACGCCCAGCACGGAGTCGCCGTCCCAGCGCCAGTCGCCGTCGCGCGAGGCCTCGCTGACGAAGCGCTTGGGCCGCACGGCCACGGTCTCGTCGTCGCCCTGGTAGGCCGACACGGTGCCGAAGCCGCTGAACTCCAGCTCCGCCGCCGATGCAGCCATCGCGAGCAGCGTCAAACCGCCAACGAGGACCGAGCGCCAGACCGGCATGGGCTTTCTTGCTCCAAGGGGGATTAGGCGATTCTACGTAACGCCATACGTAGGCCGCCGCCGCTACGCTGTGCGCCTTGCTTTGCACTGATGGAGACGGTGGCATGAACAAGCTGTACCCGAGCGCCGAAGAGGCGCTGCGCGGCATCGTGTGGGACGGGCAGTTGCTCGCCGTGGGCGGCTTCGGCCTGTGCGGCATCCCCGAGGCCTTGATCGCCGCGCTGCGCGACAGCGGCGTCAAGAACCTGACGGTCATCTCCAACAACGCCGGCGTGGACGGCTTCGGCCTGGGCCAGCTGCTGGAGACGCGCCAGATCAAGAAGATGATCTCCAGCTACGTGGGCGAGAACAAGGAGTTCGAGCGCCAGTACCTGGCCGGCGAGCTGGAGCTGGAGTTCACGCCCCAGGGCACGCTGGCCGAGAAGCTGCGCGCCGGCGGCGCGGGCATTCCGGCCTTCTTCACGAAGACCGGCGTGGGCACCGTGGTCGCCGAAGGCAAGGAACTGCGCGAGTTCGACGGCGAGACCTATGTGATGGAACGGGCCCTCGTCCCGGAGGTGTCGCTGGTCAAGGCCTGGAAGGCCGACAAGAGCGGCAACCTGGTGTTCCGCCGCACGGCGCGCAACTTCAACCCGGCCGCGGCGATGGCCGGCAAGCTGACCGTCGCGGAAGTCGAGCAGGTCGTCGAGACCGGCGCGCTGGACCCGGACAGCGTCCACCTGCCGGGCATCTACGTGCACCGCATCGTCGTCAACGCCAACCCCGAGAAGCGCATCGAGAAGATGACTCTCAGCCCGAAGAAGGAGGCCTGAGCCATGGCCTGGACCCAAGACCAGATGGCCGCCCGCGCGGCCCAGGAGCTGGAGGACGGCTTCTACGTGAACCTCGGCATCGGCATCCCGACGCTGGTGGCCAACCATGTGCCGGCGGACAAGGAAGTCTGGCTGCAGAGCGAGAACGGCATGCTGGGCATAGGCCCGTTCCCGACCGAGGACGAGGTCGACGCCGACCTCATCAACGCCGGCAAGCAGACCGTCACGACGCTGCCCGGCTCCAGCATCTTCGGCAGCCATGACAGCTTCGCGATGATCCGCGGCGGCAAGATCAACCTCAGCATCCTGGGCGCCATGCAGGTCAGCGCCAAGGGCGACCTGGCCAACTGGATGATCCCCGGCAAGATGGTCAAGGGCATGGGCGGTGCGATGGACCTGGTGGCCGGCGTCAAGCGCGTCATCGTGCTGATGGAGCACGTCGCCAGGAAGAAGGACGGCAGCGAGGACTTCAAGATCATTCCGCACTGCACGCTGCCGCTGACCGGCGTGGGCGTGGTGGACCGCATCATCACCGACCTGGGCGTGTTCGACGTGACGCCGCATGGCATCAGCATCGTCGAGCTGGCCGAGGGCGTGACACGCGAGTTCGCGCAGAGCAAGACCGGGGTTCCCCTGCTGTGACTTGTTTCTCTCGGTAAAGCCGAGGGCGTTTGTCACGGCACGGCTGTGACGGGCGTTCCAATCCAGGCCGGCTTCGCCATCATGCGGGCCGGACCTTCCTGGACGCCCCATGCAAGACCTGCCCACCGCGCCGCCGCTGCCCGCGCCGGTCGCTGACCCGCCGCCGAACCCGGCCGCCGCGGCGCTTGCGGCCGCCACGCTGCTGAGCGCCTGCGGTGGCGGTGGCGGCGGTGGCGATGCTGGCCCGGCCCCGGTGCCCGGGCCACCGCCGCCGGCGGCCACCGCGCCGCCCACCGACGCCGAGGCCGCGCGCTTCCTGGCCCAGGCCGGCTTTGCAGCCACCAGCACCGACATCGCCGCCGTCAAGGCCAACGGCTATGCCGACTGGCTGGACGCGCAGTTCGCGCTGCCCGTGAGCGATGGCCACTACGACTGGATGGTGGCGCGCGGCTATGCGGTCGAGGCCTACCGCAACGGCTTCGCGGGCCTGGACAACACGCTGTGGCGCAAGCTGATGTCCGCCCCCGACGTGCTGCGCCAGCGCGTGGTGCTGGCGCTGTCGGAGATCTTCGTCGTCTCCATGACCGGCCTGCCCGTGCAGTGGCGCGGCCTGATGGGCGCGGCCTATGTGGACCTGCTGGAGCAGCACGCCTTCGGCAACTACCGCCAGCTGCTGGAGGCCGTGACGCTGTCGCCCGCGATGGGCGTCTACCTGAACATGCGCGGCAACCAGAAGGCCGACGCCCGCACCGGCCGCGTGCCCGACGAGAACTACGCGCGCGAGTGCATGCAGCTGTTCAGCATCGGCCTGGTGCAGCTGAACGCCGATGGCAGCGCCAAGACCGGCAGCGACGGCAAGCCGCTCGAGAGCTACACGCAGGCGCAGATCACCGAGCTGGCGCAGATCCTGACCGGCTGGGACTACGACGGCGCCAGCGCCACCGACCCGGCCTATGTGCGCAAGCCCATGGTCAACAACCCGGCGCGCTTCACGCCCGGCGCGAAGCAGGTGCTGGGTGTCGACGTGCCCGCCACGGCCGACGGCCCGGCCGCGCTGAAGATCGTGCTGGACACGCTGGCCGCCCATGCCAACGTGGGCCCCTTCATCGGCCGGCAGCTGATCCAGCGGCTGGTGGCCTCGCACCCGAGCCCGGCCTATGTGGCGCGCGTCGCGGCCGTGTGGGCCGACAACGGCGCCGGCCAGCGCGGCGACCTGAAGGCCGTCGTGCGCGCCGTGCTGCTGGACGCCGAGGCCCGCAAGCCGTCCAGCCAGCCCTCGGCCGGCCGGCTGCGCGAGCCGGTGCAGCGCCTCATCCAGTGGGCGCGCAGCTTCGGCGCCACCTCGCCCACGGGCCTGTGGAACGTGGGCGATACCACCAACCCCGCCACGCGGCTGGGCCAGAGCCCGCTGCGCAGCCCGTCGGTGTTCAACTTCTTCCGCCCAGGCTATGTGCCGCCCAACTCCACGCTGGGCAGCAACAGCATCACGGCGCCCGAGTTCCAGCTCTGCAACGAGAGCACGGTGGCGGGTTATGTGAACTTCATGCAGACCGTCATCGGCAGCGGCGTGGGCGAGGTCAGGGGCGACTACACGGCCGAGCTGGCGCTGAGCGCCGACGTGCCCGCGCTGGTGGCCCAGCTCGCGCTGCGGCTGGCCGGCGACGGCATCTCGGCCGACACGCAAGCCCAGGTCGCGACCGCCGTCGTCACCATCGCGGCCAGCAACGACACCGGCAAGCGCAACCGCGTCAACGCCGCGGTGCTGATGCTGATGGCCTGCCCCGAGTACCAAATCCAGAAGTGAGTCCGCGGTGAAGCTCAATCAACTCCCCCAACTGCAGCGGCGCGAGTTCCTGCGCCGCAGCTCCGCGCTGGGCCTGGCCGGTGCCGCCGCGCCCTGGGCGCTGAACCTCGCCGCAATGGGCGAGGCCGCCGCGCAGGCGGCGCCCGGCGACTACAAGGCGCTGGTCTGCGTGTTCCTGTACGGCGGCAACGACTACGGCAACACGCTGGTGCCCTTCGACGCCGCCAGCCATGCCGCCTACGCCGGCATCCGCCAGGCGCTGGCCACGCCGCGCGACGCGCTGGCCGCCACCGCGCTGGCGCAGATCGTCGACGGCCGGCAGATGGCGCTGGCGCCGCAGCTCGGCAAGCTCAAGGGCCTGTGGGACGCCGGCCGGCTGGCCGTGCAGCTCAACGTCGGCACGCTGGTGCAGCCCACCACGCTGGCGCAGTACAAGGCCAGGAGCGTGCCACTGCCGCCCAAGCTGTTCTCGCACAACGACCAGCAGTCCGTCTGGCAGGCCAGCACGCCCGAGGGCGCCACCAGCGGCTGGGGCGGCCGGCTGGGCGACCTGTTCCTGAACGGCAACGGAGTGTCCACCTTCACCTGCATCAACGTGTCGGGCAACGCGGTCTTCATGGTCGGCAAGCAGGCCGTGCAGTACCAGGTGTCCAGCAGCGGCGCCGTGGCCGTCAATGGCATCACCAAGCCGCTGTTCGGCTCGCAGGCCTGCGCCGACGCGCTGCGCGGCCTGGTCACGGCCGACCGCAGCCACTGGATGGAGGCCGAGCTGAACCGCGTCGTCAAGCGCTCGGTGGACGCACAGGCCCAGCTGTCCACCGCGCTGGCTGGCGTGCCGGCGCTGGGCACGCCGTTCGACACCGCCAGCAGCCTGTCCGCCCAGCTGTTGATGGTGGCCCGGCTGATCGCCGCGCGGCAGGCGCTGGGCGCCAAGCGCCAGGTCTACTTCGTGTCCATCGGCGGCTTCGACCTGCACGACCTGCTGGCGGCCCAGCACCCCGGCCTGCTGACCAGCATCGACAACGCGCTGGCCAGCTTCTACGCCGCGACGGTGGAGCTGGGCGTGGCCGAGCAGGTCACCACCTTCACCGCCAGCGACTTCGGCCGCACGCTGAGCAGCAACGGCGACGGCAGCGACCACGGCTGGGGCAGCCACCACTTCGTCATGGGCGGCGCGGTGACGGGCGGGCGCTACTACGGCGCGCTGCCCTCGGTCAGCGTCAACGGCCCCGACGACGTGGGGCAGGGGCGATTGCTGCCGACGACGTCGGTGGACCAGTTGGCGGCGACACTCGCCACGTGGATGGGCGTGCCCGCGAGCGACCTTTCGCTGGTGCTGCCCCAGATCGCCAACTACTCGACCCGAGACCTCGGCTACTTCACATGACTGCACGGCTGTTCCTCCTCGCCCTGGCCCTTCATCTCCCACAGGCCGGCGCGGTCGAGCAGCCCGAGGCAGCCACCACGCGCACCGCCAAGGCACCCGGCCTGACCGCGCCGGCGCAGCGCTTTGCCGTCACCGCCGCCAACCCGCTGGCCGCGCAGGCCGGCCTGGAGGTGCTGCGTGCCGGCGGCTCGGCGATGGATGCCGCCATCGCCGTGCAACTGGTGCTGGGTCTCGTGGAGCCGCAGAGCAGCGGCATCGCCGGCGGCGCCTTCCTGCTGCACTGGGACGGCCGCGAGGTGCAGGCGCTGGACGGCCGCGAGACGGCGCCCGCCGCAGCCACACCCCAGCTGTTCCTGAAGGCCGACGGCAAACCCCTGGCCATGCGCGATGCCGTGCTCAGCGGCCTGTCCACCGGCACGCCCGGCGTGCTGGCGATGCTGGCCGAAGGCCATCGCCGTCACGGCCAACTGCCCTGGGCGCGGCTGTTCGAGCCCGCCATCCAGCTGGCCGAGCGTGGCTTCGCGATCAGCCCGCGGCTGTTTGAGCTGGCGTCCAACGAGTCGGCGCTGCGCGACGACCCGAAGGCTGGCCCCTACTTCTTCGACGCGTCCGGCGCGCCCAGGGCGGTTGGCACGTTGCTGCGCAACCCGGCCTATGCCGCCGTGCTGCGCGGCATCGCCAGGCAGGGCGCCAAGGGCTTCTACGAGGGGGGCGTGGCCGAGGACATCGTGCGCCGGGTGAAGACACATGCCCGTCCCGGGCTGCTGACTACCGCCGATCTGGCCGGCTACCGGCCCGTGATGCGCCCGCCGCTGTGCAACGACTGGCGGGCGTATCGCATCTGCGGTTTCGGCCCACCGACCTCGGGACACCTGACGCTGATGCAGATCCTGGGTCTGCTGGACACGCAGCCCGCCGCGCTCGCTGCCCGAGGCATCACGGCCGACTGGATGCATGCCTATGCCGAGTCCGCCAAGCTCGCGTTCGCCGACCGGGCGCAGTTCATCGGCGATCCGGCCTTCGTCACCGCACCGGGCGGCGACTGGCTCAGCCTGCTGGCGCCGGCCTACCTGAAGCAGCGCGGCGCACTGATCGGCGAGCGCGCCATGGCCCGCGCGACCGCCGGCGAGCCCGCGCCCCTGAAGCAGGCGCTCAGCGCCCAGGCCGAGCAGCTGGAAGCCGGCACCAGCCAGATCAGCGTCGTCGACGCGCAGGGGCGGGCGGTGTCCATGACCACCAGCGTCGAGTCGGCGTTCGGCAACCGCGTCATGAGCGACGGCGGCACCGGCCTGGCCGGCGGCTTCATGCTGAACAACCAGCTGACCGACTTCTCGCTGGCCCCCGCCGGTGCCGACGGCCAGCCCGTGGCCAACCGCGTGGAGTCCGGCAAGCGCCCGCGCTCCAGCATGGCGCCCACGCTGGTGTTCGACCGTGACGGCCGGCTCGTCATGGTGGCCGGCTCGCCAGGCGGGCCGGTCATCATCCATTACGTCGCCAAGGTGCTGACCGGCGCGCTGGCCTGGGGGTTGCCGGTGCAGCAGGCGGTGGACCTGCCCAACTTCGGTCACTTCAACAGCGGCTCGCTGATCGTCGAGCGCGGTGCGCTGACGGCCGAGCAGTTGGCCGCACTGCAGGGCCGCGGCCACGCGGTCGCGGAGACCGACCTGACCAGCGGCCTGCAGGTGCTGATGCGGGTGCAGGACGGCTGGGTCGGCGGCGCCGACCCGCGGCGCGAAGGCGTCGTGCTGGGGGAGTAGCTCAGGCCGTTGCCAGGTCCGCCAGCGCTGCACGCAGCGTCGGAAAGCGGAACGCGTATCCCGCCGCCAGCGCAGCCGCCGGCTGCACGTTCTGGCCATCCAGCAGCAGCGTGGACATTTCACCCGCCAGGCGACGCAGCGGCCAGCCCGGAGTGCGCAGCCAGGCGCGGCGGCCGAAGGAGGCAGCGAGTGCGCGGGTGAATCCAGCCTGCTGCACGGGCTCGGGCGCCACGGCGTTGACGGCGCCGGCCAGTGCTTGCGTCTCCATCACAAAGCGGATCAGGCCCACGGCGTCGTCCCGGTGCAGCCACGGCATGTGCTGCCGCCCGTCGCCCAGCACGGCGCCCAGGCCCAGGCGGGCGGCCAGCGCCTGCATCGGATAGGCGCCGTCCTCGCGGCCCAGTACCACGCCCAGGCGCAGCCGCACGACGCGCACGCCCAGGGCCTCGGCGCGGCGTGCCTCGTGCTCAATGGCGGCGCACAGGTCCGACTGGAACTCGCCCGGGCGCGGCGGGCTGGCTTCGGTGCAGGGCTCGCCGCTGTTGACGGCCCCGTAGAAGCCCACCGCCGACGCGCTGACCAGCACGTGCGGCCGTTGCTCCAGCCGGCGCATCAGCGCCACCAGTTGCTGGGCGATGCCCACCCGGCTGCCCAGCAGCTCGCGGCGGCGCGCGGCTGTCCACGGCAGGCCCAGCACGCGGGCGCCGGCGAGGTTGACGATGGCTTCTATGCGTGTCTCGGGCGGGATGGCATCCAGCGTGTCCACCACCCACACGCCGGGGCCCAGCAGGCCGCGCGCCGAGCGCAGGTCGCGCGACAGCGCAATGACACGCCGCCCCTCCCGGCACAGCTCGGCCACCAGCGCCTGGCCCACAAAGCCCGTGGCGCCGGTGACCAGCACGGCCGGTTGGCGGCGTGCGGCGGGCAGGGCCGGCGCAGGTGCCGCGCCCAGGCGGCGCACGGCCAGCAGGTTGCGCAGGCTCCAGGCGCCCACGCCCACGCCGTACATCGTCAGCAGCACGGACCATGCGCCATGCCAGACCGGCTGGAGCTGCGTGGGCTGCTGGCTCCAGCGCCACAGCAGCGGCGCCATGGTTGCGAGGAACAGGCCGTAGCTGATGGTCAACAGCGTGTGCAACAAGCGCTCGAACGGCGGCAAGCTGCGGCTGCGGTCTTCCTCCAGGAAGTCGGCCAACGTGATGAGCACCTCAATGCCCAGCAATGTGGCCAGCAGTGCGGCGAAGGCACCTTGCCATTGCCACCAGGCCAGTCCGATGAAGACGATGGCGTAGATGGCCTCGCGGGCGGCATGCAGCGCCAGCTCGAAGCGCGCCGACGGCCGTTGTGGCAGCTTGGCCTGCCACTCGTGGTGCCAGAGGTTGTCGAAGGCGCCCATCAGGGCCTGGACGGTCAGCAGGGTAAAGAGGGTGTTCATGCGGGATCGGCAAACACGCCGGTTTGGTGGAAGGTCTCTCCCCACAGCGGATGGGTCATGGAGAGGGTGAAACGGAACAAGCCATGGCCCAGATCGCGGTGCTCGACGCGGCAGGTGCCGGGGCTCAGCCACTGCGGCATCGCGATGCGCAGCGCCCCCAGGTCGAGGAAATAGCGACAGCTCTGGAACACCAGCGCGCCCTCGTGCTCGAACACGTCCAGCGCCATGCCCAGGCCGCCGCGCGTGCGCTCTTGCAGGGCGCCGCCGGGGCCCAATTCCTTGATGGAGCACACGCGTCCGACGCCGCCATCGAACGCGCGTTCCCACATCACACCGCCGCCCACCGCGCGCACGCACACCGTCGTCGGCACGCCGCTCGCGTTGGCGGCCACCAGCGGGCTTTGCAGCGGCTTCACCAGCCAGGCGAGCAGGCGGCCCAGGCGCGAGCAGCGCATGTCCATGTGGCC
>CBFGPX010000102.1:0-13613 GCA_965650725.1 uncultured Comamonadaceae bacterium
CGGTTGCGCGGATTCTTCTCTATTGCCTTGGTACGGGTGGCGGGTTGCAGGTCAGTCCCGATCCGAGACCTCAGGACTGCATACGAAGCTGGCTGAGCTCGAAAGTCTCGGCCGGCGATCCCAGGCAATGGCGTCTCCACATGTGGCGGAACGCCTGCCGGAGTCCTTGCGCCACCGAGTCCGCCTGCGAGGGCCCCATGTTCGATGCTGCAAACCGGTCACGCAGGTCTCGCCGCAACTTGGCGAGCGAGGAAGGATCGCCAGCGAGGCGAACGCCAGCTGCGATGAAATCCTGGTCGGTCTGCCAGATGAAGTCATGCAGACCTAGACGCCGCAACACCGAGGGGCCCGTCTGGCTGGCCAGCGTGGGGCCTGACAACGTTAGCGTAGGAACGCCCATCCACAACGCATGGCAGAGGGTTGTGCCGCCTGTATACGGGTAGGTGTTCAAGCACAGGTCCACCTCGTTGTGCATCGCCAGATAGGCTGCCACGTCCATGCGTTGCGCCAGCCGCAGTCGACCTCTGTCGACGCCATGATTCTCAAACCGTTGCAGGATCGTCTCACCGTCATCGCCCGGTTCCAGGCCTGCTATCAGTAGCTGAGCCGACGGGACCTGTCGAAGTAGTTCACTCCATAGCGCAACGATGCGCGTAGTGAGCTTTCGAGGATGATTGAAGCTTCCAAACGTCAGATGGCCGTTCTTGTACGCAGGCAACGCACCCACCGGCGGCGAAGCGGTGTTCGGCATGAACACGCTGTTGCTGTCCACAATGGCCAACGCTTCCGCGAACTGGCCCTCGAGACCCGAATCGACAATCCACGCACGATCCGCGATCAAGTAGTCGATGGCACTCAAACCTGTTGTGCCGGGATAGCCCCAGCAGCTGACTTGCACGGGGGCGGGTTTCATGGCGAACACTGGCAGTCGATTGCCTCCGCTGTGACCGGACAAATCAACCAGGATGTCGATGCCTTGTTCTTCGATCAACCGGCAGAGTTGGTCGTTGTCCAGCGCGTGGACAGCGTGCCAGCCAACAAAGAGCTGACGGGCGCTTGAGGTCGCTTCGTCTATCGAACGATGTGTATAGAAGCCGTGCAATTCCATGTCGCCATGGCGAGCGAGCGCTGCGGCGATGGGCGCAAAGAAGTCCATCAAGGCGTGACCGCGGAAATCGGCTGAAACGAACCCGATCCGCAATCTCTTGGTCTCATCGCAGGCCACGCGGCTTGTCTTAATCGACGCCGGCGCGTACTTTTGTTCGTACACGCGATGTGCGGCAAGGATCTCGTCGGGCTCGGCGGCCTCCGAGTGCAGGAGGAAGTACAGCAGGTTGCTGTGCCACATGCTGTTCTGCGGAGCCAGCTCGATGGCGCGGCGTCCATGTCTCAACGCGCCGTCGACATCACCCGCATGAAAGCAAAAGCGCGACAGCAGGGCGTGGACTTGCTCGTGATCCGGGAAACGGGTTTCCGCGTCCTGAAGGGTTTGCCACGCGCTTGCGAAGTGGCCATTCAATCGCAGGATTTCGGAGAAGTTCTCATAGGCCTGGAAATCGCAACCAGGAAGCCTGAGCAGGGTTTGGAAGACAGGAATTGCCTCTTTCAGGCGCTGCGCTTCGGCAAGCGAAACGGCCAGGTTGTTGAGCGCAGACAGCGACTGCGGATCCTGCTCGACGGCTTCAGAGAACGCGTTCACTGCGTCGTCCAGTCGCTGGCAGGCGCGAAACACCTCGCCCAGTTGATTGAGTGCACTGCCCGAGCGTCCAGACGCAGCCACGGCTTTCAGCTGCCAGGTGACGGCTGCATCGCTGTCACCGCGTTGCAGGGCAATTCGTGCGATATCCGCGGCGGCGCGGCTAAGGGTGGGCGCTAGTTCGAAGGCGCGCTGGTAATGCACCTCGGCGTTGTCGAGATCGCCCACGGCATGGAGCGAGAGCCCCAGGTTGTGGCGCAACTGTGCAGAGTCAACGCCGACTGCCAGTGCCTTGTTGAAGCACATCGCCGCCTCTCGATGGCGGCTCGCTCGTGAATACGCCAGTCCTAGATTTCGGTGGGCGTCAGGCAACTCTGGTTGAAGTGCAGCCGCCTGTTCGAAGGCATGTACACCGTCATTGCCGGTCAATTGCTGCGCGATGCCCAGCAGGTTCCAGGCAGGACCGCAGTCGGGGTGCTTCTTGAGCAGGGCACTTGCTCGGTTCAAGACCTCGGTATGCGCGCCGCGGCTCAGCAACCCTGACATCTGTGCGATGTCCTGAGCCACGCGAGCTCCCTGCGAGGCAGTTGACGCGGCTGCGTTCTGCGACTGCTGCACGTCGCCGCAACACTTCTTGAACTTCTTCATGCTGCCGCACGAACAAGGGTCATTTCGTCCGAGGGACATTGCGATGCTCCGTCGCGGCCTTCACCGCTGTTGTCTGCACCTTCGGTGCGGCGCGCCTTCATTGGTTTTGTGAGCCAGATAACCCGCGTTGCATCAACGACTAGATCTTCTGCGCTGAGCGATGAACACCAAACTCAAGCGCCCCCACTGGTATGCAGTGCGGTGCGGTCGATCTTGCCGTTGGCATTCTTGGGCAGCCGCTCCAGCAGCACCAGGCTGCGGGGCAGCATGTACTGCGGCAGCACGGTTGCTGCACGTCGCAGCAGATCCTCGGCCACGGCCGTCGCGTCGGCCGCGACGTAGGCGACGATTTCGCCAAAGCCACCGGGTCCGCGACGGTAGATCGCCGCACATTCCCTGACGCCGGGCAGCGTGTTGAGGCCGAACTCGATCTCCTCGAGTTCGATCCGGTAGCCCATGTGCTTGATCTGGAAATCCTTGCGGCCGCGGAAGTGGAAGCGGCCGTCAGCGTCCAGCGACACGATATCGCCACTGCGGTATCCGACGTCGATATGCTCGGGTCGATGCGGGTTCTGGATGAAGGCCGCGGCCGTGCGGCCGGGGTCGCGGTAGTAGCCCAGCCCCACCTGCGGACCGCGCAGGAACAGCTCGCCCCAGCCGGGTGTGCCATCCTCCAGCGGCAGCAGTTCGTACGCGAAGTTCCGCGCCAGCGGTCCCAGCGGTGCCAGCGCGCTCATGTCCTCGAAATCTCCGGGGCCGATCCGGTAGGCCGAGCAGATGCAGGTGCATTCCGTCGGGCCGTAGACGTTCTCAAGCTCCGCGCGGTGGCCGAACAAGTCGAACAGCTGCTTGAGCTTGGGCTTGGGAAAGCCTTCGCCGCCAAAGATGATCTTGCGCATCGCTGGCAGGTCAGAGGACTTCAGTGCGCGCGTGGTCAGCAGGTAGACCAGCAGCGAGGGCACCGAGAACCAGATCGTGCAGTGGCCATCGTTGACCAGCTTCACCAGCGTGCGCGTGTCGCGCACCTGCTGCGCGTCCAGCGGCACCAGGCAGGCGCCGCTGAACAGCGCGGTGTAGAAGTCGAACACCGAGTTGTCGAAGAACATCGGGTTCGCGTTGGTCAGCACATCGTCGGGCGAGACGGCGAATCGTTCCTGCGACCACGCGATGAACCACATCAGGTTCGCGTGCGACATCACCGCGCCCTTGGGCGTTCCCGTGGAGCCTGACGTGAACATGATGTAGGCCGGGGCGCTGGCGCACAGCGGCGCATCCGCGGTTGCTTCCGCGGCGGGTTCCGGCAGCGAGGGCAGGGCCACCACCGGGCAGTTGGCTAGCGCTGCCAGTTCATCGGCATGGCTTTGTTGCGCAAAACCGTTGACCAGCAGGGCGGCCGCGCAAACGTCCAGGATCTTGCGCATGCGCTCGATCGGACTGTCCGGGTCCAGGTTGGTGTAGATGAGCCCCAGGCGCAGGCAAGCCAGCATCAGCGCATAGGCCGCCGGTGATTTGTCGTTGAAGATCACCACGACCTGACCGGCGAGCAGGCCACGCCGCTGCAGCCCGGCCGCCAGGTCCTCCGACAGCTTCAGCAGCTGCGCATAGCTGACGCGTTGGCCCGAGGCCGGGTACAGCAGCGCAGTGCGTTCGCCATGGCGTTCGGCGACAGCGCGGAATGCATGACCCAGGTGCGGTGGAAAGGCGATGCTCATCAGAGGATGCTAGAGAGTCAGGCCGCCGTCGATGTCGACGATGCTGCCATTGACGTAGTCGTTCTCGATCACGTGCCGGACCGCCAGATAGACCGATTCCGGCTCGCCGAGCCGGCGCAACGGGATCTTCTTGTTCAGATAGTCGATGGTGGCCTCGCTGAGCGCCGCGCGCGTCGACGGCGTGTCGATGAAGCCCGGTGCGATGGCCGCGAAGCGGTGGCCCAGCGGGCCGAGCTCCTTGGCCCAGGCTTGCGTCAACGCGTTGACCCCCGCCTTCGCGGCGGAATAGGCCGACTGGCCCGCGTTGCCTTGGGCAGAGATGGAGCTGATCGAGATCACCACGCCCTTGCGACGCTGCGCCATCAGCCTTTCCATGAAGCGGCTGGTGGTCAGGAAAACCGAATCGAGATTGGCTGCCATGACCTGGCGCCATGCGTCCCGCGAATGCACGCGATCGCCGCGCGACAGCATGTTGATCAGCGGCTCGCTGTGGATGCGTCCGGCGTTGTTGACCAGCACATCGAAGCGGGCACCGGCATCGGCCAGCTGGCGCAGCACGCGGTCCACCGCATCGGCGTCGGTGACGTCGCAGCAGCTGGCCTGCAGCCCCGGCGCCGCGGACATCAATTCCTGACACAGGGCCTCATCGCGTTCGAGCACGTGCACGCCGGCGCCGTCGGCTGCCAGGCGTTCGGCCATGTAGCGACCCAGGCCGCGGCCGCCACCCGTCAGCAGGACCTGTGCGCCGGCCAGCTTCATGGCTGGATGCCGTGCGCCTGCAGCGCTGCGCGGGCAGCGCCCACGGAGCGCATGTCGGCGATCTCATCGCCGGTCAGCTCGACCTTGTAGGTATCCTCGATCAGCGAGATCAGCTGCATGTGCGTCAGCGAGTCCCAGGTCGGGATGGCATCGAAGGCCAGGTCGTCGGTGACGCTCGCCGCGGGGATGCCGAATACTTCGGCGAAGATCTTTTCCATGTCTTGAAGAGCCTGGGTGGAACTGAGGTCTCAGGAGCTGAACTGGATGAACAGGGCCTTGCCGGCGACGAATGCGCGCGCGATGTCGTCGCGTCGTTCGGCCAGCAGTTGATCGCCGACGCGACGCGGCCCGTCGCCATGATCCCAGAGGTAGTCGTCGAGGATCAGCCAGGCGCCCGGCAGCAGGCGCGTCAACCACAGCTCGCAGTCTTGCTTGACGGCCTCGTAGTCATGGTTGCCGTCGATGTGGATGCAGCCGATGCGCCGCTGGCAAGGCAGCGGCTGGCCATGCTCGGTCAGGATGGGCGCGTCACTGGCGTAGTGCGCGAAGCCGGCCGCGGACGGCAGGCGCAGGTGGGCGTGGTCCCTGGGCACGAAGGGCGCGAAGTTCACGCGCAGGCCCTCGCCGAGAACCTGGAAGTCCCATTCGCCGGAGACATCCTTCAGGCCCTCGGGGGAGTCATGCTGGGTGCATTCGTCAAGCGCCCAGGGGTCCACGGTCAGCACCGGGCCCAGATCGAAGCGACGTGCCATGAAAAGCAGCACGAAGGCCGAGCGGCCCATCAACGACCCGATCTCGACGACATCGCCTGACGGCGCGGTCGCCAAGGCGCCCATCATGGCGGCCAGCTTGTCGTCGTTCGACTCGCCATAGATCAAGGCGGCCTGACGCAGCACGCCCGCGACTTCAATCGGCGACAGCGGCGCCTGCGCACCGCCGCTGCACAGTTGCACGAAGGGCAGCAGTCGCCGGGCATCGGCCATCAAGCGGTGATGCTGGGCCACTTGCTGGCGGATTGGTGAGTCGCCCAGCAGGCGCAAGGTAGGCGCCTTGCGGGCCAGCAACTGCCCCATGAAGTGATGCACGGTGGCGACCGGGCAGAGCAGGCGCCCGATGCGCTGTTGGGCCACCAATTCCAGGAAACGCGACTCGAAGGCCGGGTCGTAGATCGACGGCAGCTCGACGTAGGACGCGTCGCCGGCCATGCCGGCCCGGTCCGGCGGCATGGATGCGGCGCTGACCGTGCGCTCTCCGCGCTGGGCGGCGGCTTCGAGGTAGTCCTGGGCGGCGCGATTGACGGCCGGGAAGACCAGTGTGGCGAGCGAGGCGCCCATTTCGAAACTCATGGCTGGCCGGATGTCGTCAGTCGCCTTGTTCCAGATCGCGCTGGGCGGCGGCGCGCACGACGTCGTCGAGCCACTGATGCATGCTCTTTCCGGTGCGCGCACGAGCCTCATAGGCCATGCGCTTGGTCTCGGGCGTGATGCCTTCCAGATGCCCGTGCAGGCGCGTGCGGTGCGTGCCGCCGCGCACGCCCGGAATCAGGAAGTCCAGGTCCGCCTCCGGCTCGCCTTCGCCGACCGTGAAGTCGATGACGTAGAAGACGCCGCCGATGATCCATTCCACGCGCGGCTTGCGCGCCTCGATGGGCAACTTGTCGAGCGGGATGTCGTAGCGGAACTCGGGGTTCGAGTTCATCAGGATCTGGCCGAAATCGGTGTGGCGCAGCCAAGGCGGCATGCTCTCGTCGCCGACCACGACCTTGCCGCCCGGCTTGGTCACCCGCGCCATCTCGGCAAAGGCCTTCTTGATGTCGCCGAATGAATTGATGCCGCCAAAGTGGAAATAGGCGTCGAAGCTGTTGTCCGCAAATGGCAGGTAGTAACCATTGGCCAGTGCCGCCTCCACCCTTGTCGGGCTGGATTGCAGGCGCTCGATATTTTTCTTCAGGAATGACGGGGAGATGTCCTGGATATACAGGCGACCGGCCGGACCCAGGCGTTGGGCGATGATTTCAGAATCCCGGCCCGTGCCCGCGCCGGTTTCCAGCACGCAGTGGTGCGGCTGCAGATTGAGCTTGTCCGCCATTGCATTGCGGACCGCCTGCTCATTTTCACCATAGGTGCTGAACGTAAGGGGCAGATATTTGTCGTAACCCTCCACCCGGTCTTCCGACTGCTGCAGGGAAACGCGATCCGACTCCGGCAGCTCGAACGGGTAGATGAAGTTCGGCGTGCCGTCGACGATGCGGAACTGGTGGCCGGCAGCGCTGCTCAGCAGGCCCGAGACGATGATGTCCCCAGCGTAGACCGCCTCGGAGAGCTGCAGGCTCTCATGGCTGACGGGGTCGACATAAAATTTCTCTTCACCAGCGCGCATTGGCTCTCCACATCGGGGCGTATCGTTCGAGGGGGCGGATTCTACAGACCGCATGCGAGGCCCGTCTGGCGTGGCCCTGCCGTTAGACTGACCGGCAAGCCGTTGGTTGAGCCACACGAGGCAGCGGCCGGTCGGTGGCCGACTGACCACCACCTCGCGCGCCCCTGGAGTTGAGATGAAGAAGCTGGTGATATTTGGTCTGGGCAAGATTGCCGACGTGGCAATTCAACATTTCCTGCGCGACAGTGATTGCGAGTTGGTGGCATTGACCTGCGATCGGGAATGGGTCGAGAAAGGGCGTGCCGTCGTGACGGGTATGCCGGTATATGCTTTCGATGAAATCGAAAAGTATTGCGATCCGGCAAGTCACGACATGTTTGTGGCGGTTGGGTATCACGAATTGAATCAGCTGCGCGCCAACAAATGTGCAGAGGCCAAGGCCAAGGGTTATCGCCTGGCCAGCTATATAAGCCCGCGTGCTTCGGTCGGCCCATGGTTGGTCCATGGTGAAAACTGCCTGATTCTTGATGGCGTGGGTATTCAGCCCGGCGCGCGCATCGGCAACAACGCATCGATCTGGAACAATACGCTGGTGGGCCATCACGCCGTGGTGGGCGACAACGTCTGGATCGCAGCCGGCACGACCGTCGGTGGCATGGTGGAGATCGGCGACAACTGCTTCGTGGGCCTCAACGCCACCTTGGGTGGCGAAGCCAAGCTGGGCGCGCGGTGCTTTGTTGGTGCCGCGGCGGTGGTACTCAAGAGCGCGCCTGACGAGAGCGTCTTCGTGCAGCCAGGCACCGAGCGCTTCCGGCTCGACAGCACTCGCTTCCTGCGCATGACCCGCATGCCGGCCATCGGCCCCACATCGCGATGAGCGGCGCCCCCCGGCTGAACTGGCGGCGCCTGGGCCGCGTGTTCGATCCCCAGCGCGACGGCGCTGGGCCGTGGATGCGCGAATTCGCGCAATGCCCGACGCCCTTCGTGCTCGACGAGCGCACGCTGCGCGTCTACATCTCGTGCCGGCCCGCGCGTGACAGCCAGGCCCAGTACGTGTCCCACCCGGGCTATGTGGACCTGGATCGTGCGGACCCGACGCGCATCGTCGGCGTCTCGACGTCGCCGCTGCTGCCCTTGGGCGCCCGCGGGGCCTTCGACGAGTTTGGCGTGATGCCCTGCAGTGCCGTGCACGCGGGCGACGCGGTCTACATGTACTACACCGGCTGGTCGCGCATGGTGTCTGTGCCCTACACGGTGGGCATCGGCCTGGCCGTCAGCCATGACGGCGGCACGACGTTCGAGCGCGTCGGTGAAGGGCCGGTGTTGGGCCTGACCCTCAACGAACCCTATCTGGTGAACAGCCCCGCGGTGAAGATCATCGATGGGCGCTGGCACATGTGGTACCTAACGGGCACAGGCTGGCTGACGACCGAAGGCAAGCCCGAGCCCACATTCCATGTGGTGCACGCCATCTCGTCGGACGGCATTCACTGGCAGCGTGACGGCGTCCCGGTGTTGAAGCCGCTGTCAGAGCATGAATGCCAGGACATCTTCTTGCCGTTCCTCAAGGACGGTCGCTGGCACACCGTCTTCGCGCATCGCAAGCCGCTGGGGTTCCGCACCGATCCGTCGAGCATGTACCGCCTCGGTTACGCCAGTTCGGACGACCTGGTGCACTGGTCGCGCGACGACGACCTCGCCGGGTTCACCGTAGGCAGCGAAGGCGAGTGGGACTCGCAGATGATCTGCTCGACCCAGGTAATCGACGTCGATGGCCGCCGGTTGATGTTCTATTGCGGCAACGAGATCGGTCGCTGGGGCTTCGGCATCGCCGAGCTGACGGACTGACGTCGGCTCAGGCCAGCTGGGCCTGCAACTGCTCGCGCGAGTTCCACATCAGCGAGTCGATCACCGACAGGCCTTCGACGAACGGCAGGCTGCCGGTGGCGTAGCGATGCTCGCCGTGCACATGGAAGCTCAGCTCGATGCCGTGGCTGGCATACAGCGCCGGGTCGAACAGGGCCACGCCGCCGGCCGCGTTGCGGTACTCGGTGGCGCCGAGATGCTTGGCGATGTGCAAGGCCCATTCGCCGGGCGGGCACTCGTCAGGCGCCTGGAAATCCAACGCCGAAGCCATCACCAGCGGGGTGTGGATGCCGAGGTAGTCGTTCACGCAGGCAATGACGCGCGCGTTCAGCGCGGCCAGCGAGGCGGCGGGCCCCGCCAGCGCGTCGCCAATCAGGTCGCGAACCGCGCGGTACTGCGGCGCCTCACGCTCGTAGATGCGCAGCCGATCGAGCACGGCCTTGCGCCATGCCTGTGCCTCGTCGATCTGGGCATCCATGACGCGCGTATCCAGCCCGGTGTTGACGACCGGGACCGAGACATACGCCCAGCCCTTCTCGCGATTGAGCACGCGGTTGCGGTTCATCCACGACTTGCGCGTGTATTGCACCGTGTCGAACACCACCCACTGGTCGCAGGCCGCGATCAGGCGGAACTGCTCGAAGTACGGGAAGAAGTAGGGCTGCATGATGCCGACGCGCTTGCGCGCCGGCGCGGTGGTCGTGCCGAGGCTCATTCGAGCACCGCCACGCCAAAGCCGTGGCGTCCGAAGGCATTGCCGTTGTAGAGCATGTGGATGTGGCCATCGCACTCGAAGACGTGCGGGTAGCACTGCATGTCCGCATCCCAGCCGCCGGGTGTGCCGGGCAGCGGCAGTTCGTCATCGCAACGCACCCAGTTCACCAAGTCGGTGGAGCGGGCATGGCCCATGCGATAGCCGCGCGCCGGGTTGTCGCGGAAATCGGAGGCCTCGCGGTAGCAATAGAACAGGTGGTACTCGTCTGCGATGCGAGCCACCGTGGGCATGGCCTGGCACTCGTCAGCGCCAAGGCGGTCGGCCAGGATCTGACGGCCTTCGCTGGGCTTGCTCCAGTGGACGCCGTCCGGCGAGATGGCGTGGCCGATCTTGTAGACGCGGCTCGGTGACACGGTGTCCTGCGAGTCCCTCCAGCCAAGGCCGAAGACGTACCACATGTGAAACAGCCCCTGGGCGTCGACCAGCACGAAGGGGTCGACGGCGATGCACGGCTCATGCAACGACGGCGCCACCACAGGCCCATCGCCGGCGCGCTGGAAGGTCTCACCACCATCGGTGCTGAAGGCCAGCCCGATGGCCCCGTCGACCGGGACCGAGACGCGACGGTTCACGCCCGACGTATAGCCGTAGATGCGTCCGCCATGGTTCAGCACGTGCATCGGAAAGATGCCGTGCTCGTCAAAGGTTCCCAGCTTGCCGAGGGCGATGACCTGGTGATTGGCCACCCGCAGGATCTCGCGGAAGTCCTTGCTCATGTCGACGAAGGCGACATGGCTCAGATAGCCGCCGGCCTCGCGCTGCCGGGTGGAGAAATAGATCCGCACGAAGTCGTCGCAGACCAGGGCCTGCGGTGCCTGCGCGAACTCGACGCATCCCGATGTCAGGACATGGTCGCGCGGATCGAAGATCTGACCGAGCTTGCGCCAGCGCATCGCGTGCACGGACGGACTCAGGCTTCGCGGCGCAGCGCCGGGAACAGGATCACGTCGCGGATCGACGGCGAATCCGTGATCAGCATCATCAGCCGGTCGATGCCGATGCCGCAGCCGCCGGTCGGGGGCATGCCGTACTCCAGCGCGCGGATGAAGTCGGCATCAAAGTACATCGCCTCCTCGTCGCCGTCGTCCTTGTTGGCCACCTGGGCCTGGAAGCGCGCGGCCTGGTCCTCGGCGTCGTTCAGCTCCGAGAAGCCGTTGGCGTACTCGCGGCCGGTGATGAACAGCTCGAAGCGCTCGGTGATCTTGGGGTCGGCGTCCGACGCCCGGGCCAGCGGCGAGACCTCGACGGGGTAGTCGATGATGAAGGTGGGTTCCCACAGCTTCTCCTCGACGACCGCCTCGAACAGGCCGAACTGCAGCTCGGCCAGGCTCCAGCGGGCCGGCGCCTCTTCGCCGGCCGCCACGATCTTCGCGCGCAGCACGTCGGCGTTGTCCGCCTCATTGCTGCTCAGGCCGGCGAACTGGATCAGCGAGTCGCGCACAGACAGGCGCGTGAACGGCTTGTCCAGCGCCACCGGCTTGCCGGCATAGGTCAGCGCGGCGCTGCCGGTGGCGGCAATCGCGGCATGGCGCAGCACGGCCTCGGTGAAGTCCATGATGTCGTGATGCGTCCAGTAGGCCGCATAGAACTCCATCATCGTGAACTCGGGGTTGTGGCGCACCGAGATGCCTTCGTTGCGGAAGTTGCGGTTGATCTCGAACACGCGCTCGAAGCCGCCCACCACCAGCCGCTTCAGGTACAGCTCGGGCGCGATGCGCAGGAACATCTCCTGGTCCAGCGCGTTGTGGTGCGTCACGAAGGGCTTGGCGTTGGCGCCGCCCGGGATGGGGTGGAGCATCGGCGTCTCCACTTCCAGGAAGCCGTTGTCCACCATGAAGCTGCGGATGGCCGACACGCCCTGGCTGCGCGCGACGAAGCGCTTGCGGGCGTCCTCGTCGGTGATGAGGTCGACGTAGCGCTGGCGGTACTTCTGCTCCTGGTCGGTCATGCCGTGGAACTTGTCCGGCAGCGGGCGCAGGCTCTTGGTCAGCAGGCGCAGCGTCGTCACGGCCACCGACAGCTCGCCGGTCTTGGTGCGCATCAGCGTGCCTTCGGCGCCCAGGATGTCGCCCAGGTCCCAGTGCTTGAAGGCGTCGTAGACCTCCGGTCCGACGTTGTCGATGGTCACGCGCAGCTGGATTCGGCCGGTGGCGTCCTGCAGCGTGCAGAAGCTGGCCTTGCCCATCATGCGCTTGAGCATCATGCGGCCGGCCACGCTGACCTTGACGGCCTGCGGCTCCAGCTCCTCGTTGGGCACCTCGCCGTACTGCGCCTGCAGCGTCAGCGCCCGGTGCTGGGGCTTGAAATCGTTGGGGAAGGGCACGGCCGTGGTGGCCCGCAGCGCGGCCAGTTTGCCGCGGCGCTCGGCGATCAGTTGGTTGTCGTCTGCCTGAGCGGGGAGGGCGGGGGTCGGAGTGGCTTGAGTCATTGCGGGCCTTGGTGAATCCGCGATTTTAGAATCCGTCACCCATCTGGGCACGCATCCCGTCTCACGATGCGGCGCCGACCACCCTTCGTCCCTTCCATCAGCCATGTCGCGACCCGCCGCCGCCCCTGCTTGCCTGCCGTGCCGCCACGCGAGGCGGGTGCCGCGCTGATGGCGCTCTGGCCGTATCGCATCGAGGTCGCTGCTGCCCGCCTGCGTGCGTTGCTGTGGCGGCTGGGTGGGCTGGCCGTCGGGCAGGGCGCGGCCGTGCATGGTGGCGTGCGCCTGCGCTTCGGCGCCGGCAGCGCCCTGGGCGCGCGCTGCGTGCTCTACCGCGATGTGCAACTGCTGGCCACCGGCGCCGGGCGCTTTCGCATCGGCCGCGACAGCCACCTGGCGCCGGGCGCCTATGTGCTGGTGGGCGGGCAGATGCTGGACATCGGCGACGACGTCGCCATCGGGCCCGGCCTGATGCTGTTCTGTGAGTCCAACGATGCCGGCCCGGACGGGCTGTTCCGCATGCAGTACCGGCGAGCGCCGGTGCGTATCGGCTCCAACGTGTTCATTGGTGCCCGTGTCACCGTGCTGCCGGGTGCGGTCATCGAGGACCATGTCGTGGTCGCCGCGCATGCGGTGGTCAGCGGGCGGCTGACGTCCGGCTGGGTCTATGGCGGCTGCCCCGCGCGGCCGCTGCGGCCCTTGGCGGCCGCCTCATGAGGTCCCACGCGGCGACGGCGCTGCGCTGGCTGGACTTCCCGCTTGCCACCTGGCGCTGGCTGCGGCGGGGCGACGCCAGTCTGCAGGACTTCCGTGCCAGCTTTGCGGCGTCGCTGGGTGTGGAGCCGGCGTGCGTGCACCTGTTCGGCAGCGGCCGAGCGGCGCTGCATGCCTACGTCGCCAGCCTGGGTCTGCCTTCAGACGCCGAGGTACTGCTGCCCGGCTACACCTGCGCCGTGGTGCCCAATGTCTTCGAGCATCTGGGCCTGGCGGTGCGCTACGTGGACATCGCGCCCGGTCGCTTCAATCCCGATGCTGCGGCCGTGGCGTCAGCCATCGGCCCCCAGACCCGGTTGGTGCTGCTGCCGCACAACTTCGGCCTGTGCATGGCGGGCATCGCCGGGCTGCGCGAGCGCTTCCCGCAAGTCGTGTTCGTCGAGGACGCCGCGCATGCCTGGGGCAGTCGAGATTCCGACGGCCGCATGGTTGGCACGCTGGGGCATGCGGCCTTCTTCAGCTTCGAGTACTCCAAGCCGCTGTCCACCGGGCTGGGGGGCGCGCTGCTGGTCAACACCGCAGCCGCCTGGCAATCGCCCGCGCTGCATGCACCCTCGGCCCGCGTCGCCGCCAGACAGG
>CBFGPX010000103.1:0-13352 GCA_965650725.1 uncultured Comamonadaceae bacterium
CGCCTGCAGCGCCGTCAGGTCGACGACATGCGACGCCAGCTCGCCGGCCAGCGCGCGGATGCGCAGCGCGTCCAGCAGCGCCCTCGCCTCGCCGGCCACCAGCGTGTGGCCGTGCTCGGCCAGCAGTGTTTCGCAGTGGCGCAGCAGCTTGTCGGTCGAGGGCAGGTCCTTGGGGGCTGCCTTCGAGCCGTGAACCACGGACTCGGGAGGCGGGGCCATCAGGGACTCCCGGGCGGGTCGGACGGTGGGCCGTCGGGGTCGCCGAACAGCAGCATCAGGTTGACGCCGTGGCGGCGCAACCCGGTCTCGGACACCAGCAGGTCGAGCGTGACGCTGGCGAGGTCGTCGGCCAGCGGCTCGACGAAGGGGTCCCGCTCGGTGTGGACGATCTTCAGGTAGTGGCCGCAGTCGCCGCAGGTCTCGGCCTGCACGGCGGCGGTGTTGGCGGGCGCGTCGCCGTCCAGCGCCTGCAGAGATTCGTAGGCCAGCTTCAACCCCGACAGGCAGTGCGGGCACTGGATGCGCACCATGTGCCATTCGCTGGCGCATAGCGAGCAGTGCAGGTAGCGCTGACCGGCCACGTCGGCCACCTGGCGCGTGATGCTGGCGGTGGGCCGGCTGCCGCAGCAGGGGCACAGCGACTCGTCCTCGGTCAGCGCGAAGGCGGGCTGGCCGGGCTGGTCGAAGCGGGCCGCGGTGCGCTGAACCAGCGCCGTCCAGTACACCTGCAGCGCCGCGGCGACCAGCGGCGCGGCGGCCAGGTCCAGGCCGCGCATGACGCCGGTCAGCAGGCAGTCGGCCTGGATCTCCAGCGTGTCGGCATCGGCCGCGCGCAGGGCCTGCAGCGTCGGCTGCACGGCGGCCGGCGCGCGCGGGCCCAGCGTGTCGACCAGGTCGCGCAGCAGCGCATGCCAGGCCGGGTCGCGCTGCCAGTCGGCGGCCGGCAGCGGCGCGCGGCCGACCACACGCGCCGCGGCGATGTTCGAGGCGGTCGGCAGCGGCAACTCGCCCACGGGGGCCAGCACCTGCTGCTGCGCCTGGGCCAGGTCGGCCATGAAGATCAGGAAGTCGCGCATCGCATGGCCGGCGGCCAGCTGGCGCAGGCGCAGCGCGCGTTCGGCGAACAGCGTCGCGCCCGCGGGCAGGCGCAAGGGCGGCGGCGCGGCACCGCCGGCCCGGGCCGAGATCTCCTCGGGAGACATCAGCTTGATGGTCGCCTGCGTGACTCCCGTCATTCGCTCGCCTCCCCCGTCTGTTTCGTCATTTGCCGTCGCGCGTCACTTCCGCGTGCCACAGCGGATGGTTCTTGCGAGCCCAGGCCTCGCTGACCGTGCCGCGCGTCATCGCGCGGATGGTGCCCTTGACCCAGATGGCCGCATAGATGTGGATGATGACCGCCAGGATCAGCACCGTGGCCGCCACCGCATGCAGCAGCGCGCCGAGGCGCACGCCGGCGATGGGCAGCAGGTGGGCGAACCAGGGCCGCCAGAACATGAAGCCGGTGATCAGCAGCACCACAAGGCTCCAGACCAGCGCCCAGAACACCAGCTTCTGGCCGTAGTTGTAGCGGCCCACCGGGGGCAGGCCTTCCTTGCGGCCCTGCAGCATGTCGCCCATCTGCGCCCGCCAGGCGCGGTCGGCGTCGGTAAAGCGGTTGTGGCGGGTCAGCTTCAGCATCATGGGCACGAAGCACAGCACCATGGCCAGGCCGAAGAAGGGATGCAGGATGCGCGCCCAGGCGCCACCGCCGAACAGGTTGGACAGAAAGAACAGGGCCGGGTGATAGAAGGCCAGGCCCGACAGGCCGGCGAGGAAGAACAGCAGCGCAATGAGCCAGTGGTTCATGCGCTCGCCGTCGTCATAGCGCTTGAGCAGCTTCATGAGACCTCCTTGTCGTCGGCCTTCTCCTCGGACTCGACCGGTCCCACCTTCATGTAGTGGAAGAAACCGGCCACCACGGCGCCGATCATGCCGGCCACCGCCAGCGGCTTGGCCACGCCCTTCCACAGCGACACCATGGGGCTGATGCTGGGGTTGGCGGGCAGACCCTCCAGGCCCGGCTGGTCGGCATGCTTGAGCACATACATCACATGCGTGCCGCCGACGCCCTGCGGGTTGTAGAGCCCGGCCTTCTGGAAGCCGCGCTCCTTCAGCTCGCCGGCGCGCTTGTCGCCGTAGGCCACCATGTCATCCTTGGTGCCGAAGCTGATGGCACCGGTCGGACAGGTCTTCACGCAGGCCGGCTCCAGCCCCACGCCGACGCGGTCGGAGCACAGCGTGCACTTGTAGGCCTTGTTGTCCTTCTTGCTGATGCGCGGCACGTCGAAGGGGCAGCCCGCCACGCAGTAGCCGCAGCCGATGCAGTTCTCGGAGATGAAGTCGACGATGCCGTTGGCGTACTTGACGATGGCGCCGGGTGCCGGGCAGGCCTTCAGGCAGCCCGGCTCCTCGCAGTGCATGCAGCCGTCCTTGCGGATCAGCCACTCGAGGTTGCCTTCCTTGGGCTCGACCTCGAAGAAGCGCATCAGCGTCCACGAACTCGGGCTGAGGTCGGCCGGGTTGTCGTAGACGCCGACGTTGTCGCCGACCTCGTCGCGCAGGTCGTTCCAGTTCATGCACGCGACCTGGCAGGCCTTGCAGCCGATGCACTTGCTTTCGTCGATGAGCTTGGCGACCTGGGGCGTGGCGCGCACCGAGGGGCTGGGGGTCGTCGTGGCCGAGCGGGCGACCACGTCCTGGCTTTGCAGACTAGACATGGTTCACCTCAGACTTTCTCGATGTTGACGAGGAAGGCCTTGAACTCCGGCGTCTGCGAGTTCGCGTCGCCCACGTAGGGCGTCAGCGCATTCGCGAGATAGCCGTTGTTGGTCACGCCCTTGAAGCCCCAGTGGATGGGGATGCCGACGTGATGCACCTTCTTGCCATTGACGTCCAGCGCCCGCATGCGCTTGGTCACCACGCAGGCCGCGATGACCTCGCCGCGGTTGCTGCGCACCTTGACCTTGTCGCCCTGCTTGATGCCCTTCTCCCTGGCCAGTTCCTCACCGATCTCGACGAAGGGCGACGGCTGCACGATGGCATTGCTACGCGCGTGCTTGGTCCAGAAGTGCTGGTGCTCGGTGAGGCGGTAGGTAGTGGCTGCGTAAGGGAACTCCTCCTTCTTGCCGAAAGCCTCCAGGTCGCCCTTGAACACGCGGGCCGCCGGGTTGGAGATCGCCTTGGGGTTGGTCGGGCACATCAGGTTGACACCCACCGGCGTCTCGAAGGGCTCGTAATGCTCAGGGAAGGGGCCCTCGCTCATGCCCACCGCGTGCAGGCGCGCCACGCCCTCGGGGTTCATGATGAAGGCGCCCACGCCCAGCTCGGGCGCCGCGTCGGGCCGCATGTCGGGCACGTCGGCACCACCCGCCCAGCTCGTGCCGTTCCAGGCCAGGTACTTGCGGGTCGGGTCCCAGGGCTTGCCGTCCTTGTCGGCGCTGGCGCGGTTGTAGAGGATGCGGCGGTTGGCCGGCCACGAGAAGCCCCAGTTGGGGAAGACGCCCAGGCCGGTGGGGTCGGCCGTGTCGCGCCGCGCGGTCAGGTTGCCGGCCTGGCTCCAGCAACCGGCGTAGATCCAGTTGCCGCAGCTGGTCGTGCCGTCGTCGCGCAGCACCGCGAAGCCCGGCACCTGCTCGCCGGCCTTCAGGATGGGCTGCGGCGGCGCTGCACCCGGCGCGGGGGCCGGCGTCGGGATGGGCTTGCCCTTGGCATCGAGCTGAGGCGCGGGCACCGGCGGCATCAGGTCGGCCAGCGCACGGCCGCTGATCTCGCGCAGCACCTCGGCCGAGTTGGGCACGTTGGCGTTGAGGTAGGGCCAGGCCAGCGCCGCGATGGGCTCCGGCAGCGTGCCACCGTCCTTGGCGTACATGGCGCGCAGCTTGACGAAGAGGCGGGCCATGATTTCCGAGTCGGGCTTGGCCTCGCCGGGCGGGTCGACGGCCTTCTCCTTCCAGCTGATGACGCGGCTGGAGTTGGTGAAGGAACCGGTCTCCTCGGCGAAGCAGCTGGTCGGGAAGCGGAACACCTCGGTCGCGATCTTGGTGGGATCAACGTCGTTCAGCGGACCGTAGTTCTTCCAGAACTCGCTGGTCTCGGTCTCCAGCGGGTCCATGATGACCAGGTACTTCAGCTTCGCGAAGGCGGCCGACAGCTTCTTCTTGTTGGGCACCGCGGCCAGCGGGTTGAAGCCCTGGCAGATGAAGCCGTTGACCTTGCCCTGGTGCATGCGCTCGAAGATGGCCAGCACGTCGTAGCCGGTGTCGCGCTTGGGCAGCCAGTCGTAGGCGAAGTCGTTCTCCTTGGTGGCCGCCGCGCCGTAGTAGGCCTTCATCAGGCTGGTGTGCCACTTCGGGAAGTTCTGCGTGAACGCCATCTGGTTGGGCCGCAACGGCTTGCCGGTGCGGGTTTTCAGATAGGTCTCGCGGTCCACGTCGGCATCGGTGGGCGCGCTCAGGTAGCCCGACAGCACCTCCGAGTAGGCGTTCATGTCGGTGATGCCCTGCACGTTGGCATGGCCGCGCAGCGCGTTCACGCCGCCGCCCGGGCGGCCCATGTTGCCCAGCAGCAGCTGGATCATGGCCATGGTGCGGATGTTCTGCGAGCCCACGCTGTGCTGCGTCCAGCCCAGCGCGTACATGATGGTCATCACCCGGCCCGGCACCGCCGTGCCGGCGATGTGCTCGCACACCTTGAGGAAGGCGTCCTGCGGCGTGCCGGTGATCTTGCTCACCTGCTCGGGCGTGTAGCGGCTGTAGTGCTTCTTCAGCTGCTGGTACACGCACAGCGGATCCTGCATGGTCTCGTCGACCTTGACGAACCCGTCTTCGCCCAGCTGGTAGCCCCAGGTGGACTTGTCGTAGGAGCGCTTGGCCTCGTTGTAGCCGCTGAAGTAGCCGTTGTCGAACGCGAACTCAGGCTTGGTGAGGAAGGTGGCGTCGGTGTTGAACTTGACGTAGTCGTGGTGGATCTTGTCGTTCGACAAGAGGTAGTTGATGACCCCGCCGAGGAAGGCGATGTCGGTGCCCACGCGGATGGGCGCGTAGAAGTCGGCCACCGCGGCCGAGCGCGTGAAGCGCGGGTCCACCACGATGAGCTTGGCCTTGCGGTGCTGCATCGCTTCGGTGACCCACTTGAACCCACACGGGTGGGCCTCGGCGGCATTGCCGCCCATGATGAGGACGAGATCCGTGTTCTTGATATCCGTCCACGAGTTGGTCATCGCTCCGCGACCGAAAGTCGGGCCCAGACTGGACACCGTCGGTGCATGTCAGATGCGTGCCTGCGTGTCCAGGGAGACCATCCCCAGACCGCGAGCGATCTTGACGCTCAGATAACCGGATTCGTTGGAGGAAGCGGAAGAGATCAGGAAGCCCGTCGTGTTCCAGCGGTTGACCGTGACGCCCTTGTCATTGGTCTTGACGAGGTTGGCGTCGCGGTCGGCCTTCATGTGCTTGGCCACGCGGGTCAGCGCCTCGTCCCAGGAGATGCGCTTCCAGTCGTTGCTGCCGGCCTCGCGCACCGCGGGGTACTTGACGCGGTTCGGGCTGTGGATCATGTCCAGCACGCCGGCGCCCTTGGGGCAGAGCGTGCCGCGGTTGACCGGGTGGTCCGGGTCACCCTCGACGTGCAGGATGGTCGACTTGACGTTCTTCGCCTTGTCGCCCAGCGTGTACATGATCAATCCGCAGCTGACCGAGCAATACGGGCAGGTGCTGCGGGTCTCGGTGGTCCGGGCGAGTTTGAAGTGACGCGTCTCGGCCAGGGCGGCCGTGGGCGAGAAACCCAGTGCGACGAGACTGGACGCTGCCAGCCCCGCACCACTCACCCGGAAGAACTGCCTCCGGTGCATGTCCATGCGGCTGTCTCCTGCGGGCCTCGCCCGCTTGTTGTGCAGGAACGAATCCAATCGGCGACCGTCGTTGGCCGCCGTGGTCCGATTTCTTCACAAGGGACGCCGCTTGTCCAATCAGGACATACCAGAGGTGCGCGTCAGGTGGCCTTGGAGATGGAGATGCTGGGGAACTTGGACGAGTAGTCCTTGCTCTGCGCCGCGATCTTGGACGTGATCTTGCGGGCCAGCGCCTTGTACAGCGCGGCCACCTCGCCATCGGGCTCGGCCGCCACGGTGGGCGTGCCGCTGTCGGCCTGGGCGCGGATGCTCATGGCCAGCGGCAGCGCGCCCAGCAGCTCGGTGCCGTACTGCCCGGCCATGCGCTTGCCGCCGTCGGCGCCGAAGATGTGCTCGGCGTGACCGCAGTTGCTGCAGATGTGCACGGCCATGTTCTCGACGATGCCCAGGATGGGAACGCCCACCTTCTCGAACATCTTGAGGCCCTTCTTGGCATCGATGAGCGCGATGTCCTGCGGCGTGGTCACGATGACGGCGCCGGTGACGGGCACGCGCTGCGACAACGTCAGCTGGATGTCGCCGGTGCCGGGCGGCATGTCGATGATGAGGTAGTCCAGCTGCTGCCAGCGGGTCTGGCGCAGCAGCTGCTCCAGCGCCTGCGTCGCCATGGGGCCGCGCCAGATCATGGCCTGGTCGTCGTCCACCAGGAAGCCGATGGAATTGACCTGCACGCCATGCGCCACATGCGGCTCCATGGTCTGGCCGTCGGTGGTCTCCGGGCGACCGCTGGCGCCCAGCATCAGCGGCTGGCTGGGACCGTAGACGTCGGCGTCCAGCACGCCCACGCGGGCGCCCTCGGCATGCAGGGCCAGCGCCAGGTTGGCGGCCGTGGTGCTCTTGCCCACGCCGCCCTTGCCGGAGGCGACCGCAATGATGTTCTTCACCCCGGACAGCAGCTGCACGCCGCGCTGCACCGCATGGGCCACGACGTGGGTGTTGACGGACACGCTGACGTTGCCCACGCCGGGCAGCGAGCGGGCCGCGGCGAGCACCGCCGCACGCAGCGCGCCGTGCTGGCTGGCGGCCGGATAGCCGAGTTCCACCTCAACGACGACATCGGCGCCTTCGATGCGCAGCGATTTCAGGGCCTTGGAGTCGCCCAGGGTACGGCCGCAACCGGGGTCGACGACAGCTTGCAGCAAGGGCCGCAGAGCGGCTTCGGAAATGGCGATCATGGGAGGCAGGAGTTCACGGCGGGACGGGCCGGAAGTCTAGCCCTGCCCATGGGACGAGAATTCTTTCTTAACAGTCGAGCCACATCGCGGCATGGCCCCGATGGCAAGCTGACGACATGCCTTCTCCCCTCCTCCGCAAGACTGCGGCCGCCGCGCTGCTGGCCTGTGGCCTGCCTGCCACCTTCGCCCAGAACGCCCCCGTCGCGCCTGCAACCGCCGCTTCCGCCCCCACACGCACGGCCCGGCCGGCAGCGCCTGACGCCAAGCCCAGCGAGCAACTGCAGCGCGTGGAGGTCAGCGGCACCGCCAGCGACGATTCCATTCGCAAGGCTTCGACAGCCAGCAAGATCGTCATCACGCGCGAGGAAATCGAGAAGTTCGGCGACTCCACCGTCGGCGAGGTGCTCAAGCGCCTGCCCGGCGTGACCACCGGCGGCCGCCCGGGGCGCGGCGGCGACGTGCGCATGCGCGGCATGGGCGGCGGCTTCACGCAGATCCTGGTCGACGGCGAACGCATGCCGCCCGGCTTCTCGCTGGACCAGTTGCCGCCCGAGCAGGTCGAGCGCATCGAGGTGCTGCGCGCGCCCACGGCCGAGTACGGCACGCGCGCCATCGCCGGCACCATCAACGTGGTGCTTCGAGAGCCGATGAAGAAGAAGCTCAACGAGTTCCGCGCCGGCGTCGGCGTGGAGCGCGGCAAGCTCAACCCCAACATCAGCTGGAGCCGCAACGACAGCTTCGGCGACGGCAACACCTACAACTTCAGCCTCAACGCGATGCGCGGCGAGCGCATGGACGACGTCATCAGCGACGTCATCCGGCTCAATCGCGCCACCGGCGAGCAGTCGCTGCAGGTCACGCGAGGTCGCAACGAGGACACGCGCCAGGGCCTGAACCTGAACGGCCGCGTGCAGATCAAGCTGGGCGGCCAGGACAGCCTGACCCTCCAGCCCTTCATCGTGACCAACAAGTCGGACAGCCGCTCCGACATCACCCGCACGACGACGCCCACGCCGGCCACGCCGCTGCCGGGCGACTTCGACCGCGCGCAGACCACCGGCGACAACCGGTTCACGATGGGCCGACTGAACGCGCAGTGGATGCTGCGCCCCGACACCGACACGCGCATTGAACTGCGCGGCGGCGTGGGCGGCGCGCGTGGCGAGAGCCACAGCCTGCGGCAGGAGACGCTGAAGGGCGTGGCCAGCCGTCTGCAGGAGGACAGCACCGACAGCCGTGACCGCAACTGGAACCTGGTGGGCAAGTTCTCGCGCAGCCTGGAGAACGACCACAACCTGGTTTTCGGCGCCGAGGGCGAAGGCAGCACCCGCCACGCCAGCCGCACGACGCTGGTCAACGGCGCGCCGCAGCAGGGCCTGGGCGACTTCGGCGACGACATGGACGCGTCGACGACGCGCTTCGCCGCCTATGCGCAGGACGAGTGGAACGTCGGCAAGCAGTGGGATTTCTATGCCGGCCTGCGCTGGGAAGGCATCAGGACCGAGAGCAGCGCCGCCAACTACGCGGTCAGCAACACATCCAGCGTGTTCACGCCGCTGGCGCACGCCCGCTACAAGCTGGACCCGGGCGGCCGGGAGGCCATCCGTATGAGCCTGACGCGCAGCTACCGCAGCCCCAACCTGAACGACCTGATCGCGCGGCCCAGCATCAACAGCAACCTGCCGCACGACATCACGTCCCCCGACCGCGCCGGCAACCCCGAGCTGAAGCCCGAGCTGGCCACCGGCATCGAGATCGGCTACGAGAAGTACATGACCAAGGGCGGCCTGCTCAGCGCCAACTTCTTCGCGCGCCGCATCAGCAACCTGATGCGCAACGTGACGGCGCTGGAGACCGTGTCCTGGAGCGCCACGCCGCGCTGGGTCGCCCGGCCGCGCAACCTGGGCAAGGCCAGCACGATGGGTCTGGAGCTGGAGGCCAAGTTCCGGCTGGACGAGTACTTCGACGACGCGCTGCCCATCAACGTGCGCAGCAACCTGAGCTTCTTCACGTCCAAGGTGGACGGCCTGCCCGGCCCCAACAACCGCATCGAGGGCCAGCCCAAGGCGACCGCCAACCTGGGCTTCGACTACCGGCTGCGCTCGCTGCCCGTGTCGCTGGGCGCGTCGCTGAACTGGACGCCGTCGTCCACCATCCAGCAGACCGCGCTGACCGAGATCACGACCAACCGCAAGCTGGTCTCCGACGCGTTTGCGACGTGGAACATCTCGCCCGAGCAGTCGCTGCGCCTGTCGGCCAGCAACCTGACGCCGCTGGACTACTACACCGGCAGCGTCAGCACGACGGACACGCAGATCGTCACCAGCCGCAGCGGCGGCCCCAGCTACACGCAGTGGCAGCTGCGGTGGGAGATGAAGGTCTGACGAGAAGCCGGGGCTGCGGCCCCGTCGCTTGCTTGCAGCCCTCGGGCGCCGCGCGCTGGAATGAACCCCGGGTCCACCGGAGCGCGTCGCCTTACTCGCCCTGCGCATGCCCTGCTGCGCTTTGATTCCTTCCCCGCGCAGGTGGCGCTGAGCACACTGGCCTCCTCATTCAGGAGCACCCATGAGCATCACCGCCATCAACGTCCGCAACCAGTTCCGCGGCACCGTCAAGGAAATCATCGAAGGCCCGGTCGTCTCCGAGGTCGATGTCGTCACGCGCAGCGGCGACATCGTCACCTCGGTCATCACGACCCGCTCGGTCAAGGACCTGGGCCTGGAGGTGGGCCGCGAGGTCGTCGCGCTGGTCAAGTCGACCGAAGTCTCCATCGCCACGCTCTGAGCCACCCCGCCATGAGCTACCAGCCGCCGCGCGTCCTCATCGTCCCGGGCCTGCATGACAGCGGCCCGGCTCACTGGCAGACCTGGCTGCAGGGCCAGTACCGCGACGCCCGCCGCGTCACGCAGCGCGACCCCGGCAAGCCCGATCTGGAGCGCTGGGCCGAACGCATCCAGCGCACGCTGGAAGTGGCCGAGACATCGGACAAAAAGGGCGAATGGCTGGCCGTGGCCCACAGCTTCGGTTGCCTGGCACTGGCCCGCCATCTGGCCGACCACCCCGGCTCGCCCATCCGCGAGGCCCTGCTCGTCGCACCGGCCGATCCCGACAAGTTCGGCGTCGCCGAGGCCCTGCCCCATCAACGCCTGCCGCGCCGCTCGCGCCTGCTGGCCAGCAGCAACGATCCCTGGATGAGCGCCGCCAGCGCCGCCCGCTGGGCCCATCGCTGGGGCGCCAGCTACAGCAACCTGGGTGCCGTGGGCCACATCAATGCCGAGGCCGGCTTCGGCCCGCTGCCGATGGCCAGGAGCTGGGTCGAGGCAGCCCGCGCACGGCACGCCGCCGAGCAGCGTCCACGCCACGCGGAGTTCCGCGAGTGGGCCTTCGCCATCTAGGGCCTGGTCTCGCTTTGCTGAACGCAAGCGAAGCAGGTCTCAGCCCAGCGTCGCCTTGAACACCGCCAGCGTGCGCTCCCACGCCAGCTGCGCGGCGGCCGCATCGAAGCGCGGCGTCGTGTCGTTGTTGAAGCCGTGCTGCGTGCCGGCGTAGGTGAAGGCCTCGTAGCGCACGCCCGCCGCCTTCAGCGCGGCCTCGTAAGGCGGCCAGCTGGCGTTGACGCGCTCGTCGTTGGCCGCGTAGTGGATCAGCAGCCTGGCCTTGATGCGCGGCACGTCCTCGGCGGCCGGTGCGCCGCCGTAGAACGGCACGGCCACGGCCAGTTCGGGCACCTGGGTGGCGACATGGTTGGACAGCGCGCCGCCCCAGCAGAAGCCAACGACACCCAGCTTGCCATTGGCGTCGGCCAGCGTCAGCAGCCCGCGCGCACCGGCCACGATGTCGGCGCGTGCCTTGGCGGGGTCCAGCTTGCCGAACAGCTCGCGCGCCTTGTCCTCGCTGCCGGGATAGCCGCCCAGCGGCGCCAGCGCATCGGGCGCGTAGGCCACGTAGCCGGCCAGCGCGACACGGCGGGCGATGTCCTCGATGTGCGGGTTCAGGCCGCGGTTCTCGTGCACCACCAGCACCGTGGACAGCTTGCCCATCGCGCTGGCGGGCTTCACGAGATAGCCCTTCACCTCGCCGTTGCCGTCCGGCGACGGGAATGACTGGCGTCGCGAGACCAGGCGAGCGTCGTCCGGCCTGACCTGCTGAGCCGCGGCGAAATTGGGGCTCAACGTGGCCAGCAGCGCCGCGGCGCCGGCCGGGCCGCCGGCAAAGCGCGCCGCCTGGTCCAGGAAGCCGCGCCGGCTCAGGTCGCCGTGCACGTAGCGGTCGAACAGCGGCCAGGCTTCGGCCGGGATCTCTCTCGGATTCGTCATCGCTGCACTCCTTATGTGGAGCGGCCGACTTTAGTGGGCCCAAGCTTCAGGAATCGAATATCGATATCGCGATTCGTTCGACGACAGAGGCGCGCGCGCTTCCCAGAATGCGCCGCATGAATTTCCAGCAGCTACGTTCCGTCCGCGAGGCCCAGCGCCGCGGCTTCAACCTGACCGAGGTGGCGCAGGCGCTGCACACCTCGCAGCCCGGCGTCAGCCGGCAGATCCGCGAGCTTGAAGAGGAACTGGGCATCGAGCTGTTCGTGCGTGTCGGCAAGCGGCTGACGGGCCTGACCGAGCCGGGCGAGCAGGTGCTGCCCGTCATCGAGCGCCTGCTGCAGGAGGCCGAGAACCTGAAGCGTGCGGCCGACGATTTCGCCCAGGCCGGCAGCGGCCGGCTGCGCATCGCCGCCACGCACAGCCAGGCGCGCTACGCGCTGCCGCCGGCGGTGCGCGACTTCCGCGCCCACCACCCTGACGTCAGCCTGCATCTGCAGCAGGGCTCGCCACAGCAGATCGCGCGGCTGCTGCTGGACGGCGAAGCCGACGTGGGCATTGCCACCGAGGCGCTGGCCGAGTACCCCGAGCTGATCGCGCTGCCCTGCTACCGCTGGACGCACTCGGTCGTCGTGCCACCGGGCCACCCGCTGCTGGAAGGGCCGCTGACGCTGGCCCGGCTGGCGCAGTTCCCCATCGTCACCTACGAGCCCGGCTACACCGGCCGCTCGCACATCGACGCGGCCTTCGCCGCGGTCCAACTGCAGCCGCACATCGTGCTCAGCGCCATGGACGCCGACGTCATCAAGACCTATGTCGAGCTGGGCCTGGGCGTGGGCATCGTCGCGGCCATCGCCTTCGACGAGGAGCGCGACCGCCACCTGCGTGCCCTCGATGCGCGCCATCTGTTCGAGGACAACATGACCCGTCTCGCCGTTCGCCGCAGCGCCTACCTGCGCGACTATGTCTATGAGTTCATCCAGACCTTCGCCTCGCCGCTGAAGCGCGAGGTCGTCGATGCCGCCCGCCACGAGCCCGCGCCGGACGCCGAGACCCCGGCGCTGGCCTGGGCCAAGGCCGCATGAGCAAGCACGTTCTTCTTCTTTGCCTCCACACCGACCGCTCCCTAGAGTGAGCGCTCCTCCCCTAACTTGACTTCCATGCGCCGCCTCATCACCACCCTCTCCCTCGCCCTGGCTGCCGGTGCAGCCTTCGCCCAGACCACGCTGCTGAACGTGTCCTACGACCCCACGCGCGAGCTGTATCAAGACTTCAACAAGGCCTTCGCCGCCCACTGGAAGGCCAAGACCGGCGAAACCATCACCATCAAGGCCTCGCACGGCGGTTCGGGCAAGCAGGCCCGCTCGGTCATCGACGGCCTGGAGGCCGACGTCGTGACGCTGGCGCTGGCCTACGACATCGACGCCGTGGCCGACCACAAGCTGCTGCCGCTGGACTGGCAGAAGCGCCTGCCGCAGAACGCGTCGCCCTACACGTCCACCATCGTGTTCCTGGTGCGCAAGGGCAACCCCAAGGGCATCAAGGACTGGAACGACCTGGTCAAGCCCGGCATCGAGGTCATCACGCCCAACCCCAAGACCAGCGGCGGCGCGCGCTGGAACTACCTGGCCGCCTGGGGCTACAACCTGAAGAACGGCGGCACGCCGGCCACGGCGCAGGACTTCGTCAAGAAGATCTTCTCCAACGTGAAGGTGCTGGACTCCGGCGCGCGCGGCTCGACGACGACGTTTGTGGAGCGCGGCATCGGCGACGTGCTGATCGCGTGGGAGAACGAGGCCTTCCTGGCCGTCAAGGAACTGGGACCGAGCAAGTTCGAGATCGTCACGCCCAGCCTGTCCATCCTGGCCGAGCCGCCGGTGTCGGTGGTGGACAAGGTGGTCGACAAGCGCGGCACCC
>CBFGPX010000104.1:0-13324 GCA_965650725.1 uncultured Comamonadaceae bacterium
TGGCAAAATGCTACGGCGGTGACATCACCCGCAAGCGCAAGCTGCTGGAGAAGCAAAAGGCCGGCAAGAAGCGCATGAAGCAGATCGGCTCGGTCGAGGTGCCTCAAGAGGCCTTCCTCGCCATCCTGCAGGTCGATGACTGACCCCTACCGTTCCACCCCCGCCTTGACTACCTCCTTGATGAGCGCTCTGACCGGTGTTTTGTACGCGGCCCTGGTGGCCTACCTGGGTGGCTGGTATCTCGGCCGCTGGACCGGCAACTTCGCGCTGCTGCTGTTCATCCTGACCGCCGTCTCGATGCTGTACTGGCTGGCCGAGCGCTTGCACTTCGCGCCGGCCCGCCAGCGCGCGGCGCAGAACCTGGTGGACAACGACGCCAAGCGTCGCGAGAACCTGGCCGCCCAGGGCATCAACCGTGTCGATGGCGACATCGAGCCGGCCCGCCAGCAGTTGCTGCAGCAGCCCTGGTGGCTGGACTGGACCGCAGGCCTGTTTCCGGTGATCCTGGTCGTGTTCCTGCTGCGCAGCTTCCTGTTCGAGCCGTTCAAGATTCCGTCCGGCTCCATGGTGCCCACGCTGCTGGTGGGTGACCTCATCCTGGTCAACAAGTTCCACTACGGCGTGCGCCTGCCGGTGATCAACAAGAAGATCATCGCCAACAACGACGTGAAGCGCGGCGACGTGATGGTGTTCCGCTACCCCGAGGACCCCAGCACCGATTTCATCAAGCGCGTCGCGGCCATCCCGGGTGATGAGGTCAGCTACGTCAACCAGAAGCTCTACATCAACGGCCAACTGGCGCTGCTGCAGCCCCAGGGCAACTTCTACGACGAGGATGCGCGCGTCTACCGCCAGCGCTTCCTGGAGAAGCTGGGCGACAAGGAGCACCAGATCCTGGTGCAGCCCGACGCGCAGCGCCTGTTCCGGCCGGACCGCGTCGACGGTCCGTTCCCGTTCCAGGACAACTGCCGCTACACCGTCGAGGGCGTGACCTGCAAGGTGCCGGCCGGCAACTACTTCATGCTGGGCGACAACCGTGACAACTCGCGCGATTCCCGCTTCTGGGGCTTCGTGCCGGACGAGAACATCGTCGGCAAGGCCTTCTTGGTGTGGATGAATTTCGGTAACCTCAAGCGCATCGGTACTTCCTTCTGATGCACCCAATGAGCCGCTGCCGCCGTTCCCCGTCGTCATCCTCCGCCCGTGCGCAGCGCGGCTTCACGCTGGTCGGCCTGCTGTTCTGGGGCGCCGTCATCGCCGTGACGGCGGTCGTGGGCATGAAGGTCTTCCCGACCGTGCTGGAGTACTACACCGTCAAGGGCGTGGTCGACCGCATCGCCGCCGGCAACCCGTCCACCGTGCCGGCCGTGCGCCAGGAGTTCGACCGCGTCCGCCAGGTCGAGTACTCCATCGTCAGCATCACGGGTGCCGACCTGACGGTCAGCAAGGACGGCGGCGACAAGGTGGTCATCGAGTTCGGCTGGGACAAGGAAATCGACCTGTTCGGGCCGGTCCACCTGCTCATCAAGTACCGCGGCAAATCGCGTTGACGCGGGTGCTGCGACGATGAACGCTGCGCTCGATGCCCTTCAGCGCCGTTTGGGCCATCGCTTCCAGCGGCCCGAACTGCTGCTGCGCGCGCTGACCCACCGCAGCTACGGCGCCGACCACAACGAGCGGCTGGAGTTCCTCGGCGACGCCGTGCTAAGCCTGGCCGTGTCCAGCCTGCTGTACGAGCGCTACGCCGGCTCCGACGAGGGCGACCTGACCCGCGTGCGCGCCCACCTGGTGCGCGAGGACAGCCTGCACAAGCTCGCGCTGGCGCTGGGCCTGCCCGAGGTGCTGAAAATGTCCGACGGCGAGGCCCGCGGCGGCGGCGCGCAGCGCCCGTCCATCCTGGCCGATGCCGTCGAGGCCGTGCTGGGCGCGGCCCACATCGATGCCGGCTACGAGGCCGCTCTGGACATCGTGCGCCGGCTGCTGGGCGAGACCATCGCTACCGCCGCCAGCGCGGGCGACTTCGGCAAGGACGCCAAGACCGCGCTGCAGGAATGGCTGCAGGCCCGCCGCATCGCGGTGCCCAGCTACCGCATCATTGCGACGCGGGGCCAGGCCCATGCCCAGACCTTCGAGGTCGAATGCGCCGTGCCGGCGCTGGACATGGCCGCACTGGGCGAGGGCCGCTCGCGCCGCACCGCTGAGCAGGAGGCCGCCCGCCGCCTGCTGGACCGACTGAACGAACGAGGCCGATGATGAACGACGCTGTATCCCCCGCCCCCGAAGGCCCGCCCCAACGCTGCGGCCTGATCGCCATCGTCGGCCGACCCAACGTCGGCAAGTCCACGCTGCTGAACGCGCTGGTCGGCCAGAAGGTCAGCATCACGTCCGACAAGGCCCAGACCACCCGCCACCGCATCACCGGCGTTCGCACGGTCGACGAAGCCCAGTTCGTCTTCGTCGACACGCCTGGCTTCCAGACCAAGCACAACGCCGCGCTGAACCGCACGCTGAACCGCACCGTGCACGGCGTGCTGGCCGACGTGGACCTGGTGCTGTTCGTCGTCGAGGCCGGCCGCTTCGGGCTGGACGACGCCAAGGTGCTGGGCCTGCTGCCCGAGGACAAGCCGGTCGTGCTGATCGCCAACAAGCTGGACGCCGTGCACCGCCGCGCCGAGCTGGCGCCGTGGCTCAAGGGCATGCAGGAGCGCCGCAACTTCGCCGAGTTCGTGCCGCTGTCGGCCAAGAAAGAGGCCGACGTCACGCGCCTGTTCAAGATCCTCAAGCCCTACCTGCCCGAGCAGGGCTGGTTCTACGACGGCGAAGCGCTGACCGACCGCAGCGAGAAGTTCCTCGCCAGCGAGATCATCCGCGAGAAGCTGTTCCGTCTGACTGGCGACGAGCTGCCCTACACCTCCACCGTCGTCATCGACAAGTGGGAAGAGGAGGGCGAGCTGCGCCGCATCAGCGCCAGCATCGTCGTCGAGCGCGACGCCCACAAAGGCATGATCATCGGCCAGGGCGGCGAGCGGTTGAAGCGCATCGGTTCCGAGTCGCGCCAGGAGCTGGAGCACCTGATGGACGGCCGCGTGTTCCTGGAGCTGTGGGTGAAGGTGCGCTCGGGCTGGGCGGATACCGAAGAGCATCTGCGCTCCTACGGCTACGAGTGACCCATCCATGCGGCTGACGCGCCCGCCGGCGGTCCAGCAGGCCTACGTGCTGCATCAGCACGACTGGAGCGAGTCCAGCCTCATCCTGGATCTGTTCACGCGCGAATCCGGCCGCGTGGCCGTCGCCGCCAAGGGCGCCAAGCGACCCTACTCGCAGCTGCGTGCCGTGCTGCTGCCGCTGCAGCGCGTCAGCGTGTCCTTGAGCAAGCCCGCCAAGGCGGATGGTGGCGAGGTGCAGACGCTGCGCAGCGCCGAGTGGGGCGGCGGCGCCACGCTGCCCAGCGGCGCGACACTGTTCTCCGGCTACTACCTGAACGAGCTGCTGCTGAAACTGCTCGCCCGGCACGACCCGCATCCGCAGCTGTTCGACGCCTATGCCGACGCGCTCGCGCATCTGAGCGACGGCGACGAGGTGTTGCGCGCCTTCGAGCTGAAGCTGCTGGCCGAGCTGGGCCTGCTGCCCGACCTCAGCGTCGTCACGCCGACCCAGGCGCCCGTCGATCCGGCACGGCGCTATCAGCTCTCGCCCGAGTCCGGTGTCATCCCGCCGACCAGCGACGCCAGCCTGCCCGGCGCGCTGCTGATCCAGCTGCAGGCCGCGCTGCTGCACGGCAGCATGGCTGCGCTGCGCCAGGCCTGCGCAGCCGCGCCGCAGGGCCTCAAGACCACGCTGCGCGGGCTGCTCCACTACCATCTTGGCCATCAGCCCCTGCGCACGCGGGCCTTGATGGTCGACGTGCAACAACTGCTCGACACATGAATCCATTTGCACACGCCGGCGCCCGCTGCGCGCTGTCGGTCAACGTCAACAAGGTCGCGCTGCTGCGCAACACGCGCCACCTGGGCATCCCCAGCGTGCTGCGTGCGGCCGAGCAGTGCCTGCTGGCCGGCGCGCAAGGCATCACGGTGCACCCGCGGCCCGATGCGCGCCACATCCGCCCCGGCGACGTCGACGACCTGGCTGCGTTCCTCAAGGACTGGCCGCAAGCCGAGTTCAACATCGAGGGCAACCCGACGCAGAACCTGATGGACTTCGTGCGCCGGCATCGCCCGCACCAGGTCACCTTCGTGCCCGATTCGGAAGATCAGTTCACCTCCGACCACGGCTGGACGCTGCCGCAGGACGTCGAGCGCCTGAAGCCGCTGATCCGCGAGGCCCAGGACCTGGGCGTGCGCGTCAGCCTCTTCATGGACCCGAATCCCGCGGCGATGGCGCACGTGGCCGAACTGGGCGCGGACCGCATCGAGCTGTACACCGAAACCTTCGCCAGCGCCTTCGGCACCGAGCGCCAGGACGCCGTACTGGCCGGCTTCACGGCGACGGCGCAGGCCGCGCTCACAGTGGGGCTGGGCATCAACGCCGGCCACGACCTGAACCGCGACAACCTCAGCGTGTTCCTGCGCCACGTGCCCGGCGTGCTGGAGGCCTCCATCGGCCACGCGCTGATCGCCGATGCGCTGGAGCTGGGCTACACCGAGACGGTGCGTGCCTACCAGCGCGTCATCGCGACGGCCTACACATGATCTACGGCATCGGCACCGACCTCTGCGACATCCGCCGCATCCGCGAAACGCTGGCGCGGCGCGGCGAGCGCTTCGCCGAGAAGGTGCTGGGGCCGCATGAGCTGGCCGTGTTCCGCGAGCGCCGCGCCAAGGTGGAGGCGCGCGGCGAGGCCTACCTCGCGACGCGCTTCGCGGCCAAGGAGGCCTTCTCCAAGGCGATTGGCATGGGCATGCGCATGCCCATGACCTGGCGTGCGATGGAGGTGGTGAAGGCGCCCAGCGGCAAGCCCGAGATCGCACTGCACGGTGAACTGGCCGAGTGGTTTGCCGCCCGTGGCCTGAGCGCGCATGTGACGGTCAGCGACGAGCAGGATTACGCCGTCGCCTTTGTCGTCGTCGAGCGCGCGGGCTGAGCTTCAGCGCGGCGGCTGGAACAGCAGTCGTTCGGCCAGCTCGCGGCGTGCCGGGGGCTGCGCGGGCAGGCGGTCCAGCAGCGCGATGGCGGCGTCGCAGCCGGCCGTGCTGGCAGGGCCGTCCGGGGCGTCGGCCCACAGCCGCGACAGCAGGCCCAGCGCGGCGCGTCCCACGGTGCGGTCCAGCACCTCGACCTCGATGCCGCTGGGCGGCCGCGGCACCCAGCGCGGCGGGGCGCCGCGGGCGGCTTCCAGGATCCACTGCGCCTCGCGCGCCTGCAGCTCCTCGGGCAACTGGCCGCGCGTGCCCAGGCGGCCGTCCATCAGGCCGCGGCAGTCGGCGGCCGGCGGCGCGCGCAAGGCCTTGAGCTGCCCTGAGACCAGCTGCACGTAGCGGCGCCGCAGCACGCCGTCGGTGCCGTTGATCAGGTCCGGCATCTGCCGCGCCAGCGGCGTCAGCGCGCTGGCCTGCACCGCGTCGTCGGGCGCGCCGGCCTGGCGGGTGTCCCACATGCGCTGGGCGACGGCGGCGACCATGCCGGGCGAGCGGCGCTCCAGCGCCTCCCAGACCGGATGCTGCCGCAGGGCGTCGTCGAAGTCCGCCAGCGTGGTGGTCTCGCCCGCCGCAGGCAGCGGCACGGCCAGCGTCTGCGGCGATGGCGCGATCAGCGCATGCGCCTGCAGGTCCGCGCGCGGCACGAACCACATGTGGCGTGCGGGCGTGTCCAGCGTCTTGTCGATCATGGGCTGCGGCAGGCCCAGCTCGCGGTAGGTCTGGGCCAGCTGCTGGTTGGCCAGCTCGTCGAAGACCGGGTTGTAGGTGCGCGTGGAGGCGCGGTGGAAGCCCAGCTGCCCTTCGGGCGACAGCTGGCGCGGGCTGCCGGCCAGGAAGACCAGCGTGCAGGCGCTGGCGCAGGTGCCCACGGCGCGCACCGCGTGGCCGTGCTGCTTGACCGCCTGGGCCATGCGCTCGGCCTCGCGCACCCGGCCGCCGGGTGATTCCAGCTCCACGCGCTTGAGGCCGCGTGCGGCATCGCTGGCCAGCAGCATGCGCAGGCGTTCGCCGTCGCCCATGCCGATGACGCCTTCCAGGCGCAGGCTGCGGCCGTCGGCCGACAGCGCGAACTTCGCCTGGCCGATGGGGTCGATGCCGCGCGCCATCTGCCAGAACTCGCCCAGGTTGGGCAGCAGGCCGAACAGCACCGATGCCAGCAGCTGCAGTGCCCCCAGCGCGAGGACGAGGCGGGCCAGCCAGCCCCACAGCAGCGAGCCCTGCTCGCGCAGGTAGTGGGCCGCGGCGCGCCAGGCGCCCACCAGGCACCAGATGTCCAGCCCCAGCAGCAGCGGCATGCCCACCAGCACCGCGATGGCGCTGACCTGGAGCGAGTCGCCCTTGGCACCGATCCAGCTCATCAGCCCGGTCAAGGCCAGCGCCAGCGGCGTGGCCAGCAGCATGTTGTTGACCCAGAAGCTGCGCACCAGGCTCAGCTCGCCGCGCCAGTGGCGCGTGAAGTAGCCGGTCTGCGGCGCCGCGGCGGGCGCCGGGCGGCGGCGCGCTGCCGTCGCGGCGCGCGGCCGCGCCGAGGCCTGCTGCCAGCTGGGCGTGGGCTCGGACGGTGCCGGTGCGGACGCCGCCGCGTCGGCCGCCAGCGACGTGGGGTCCACGTAGGGGCGTGGCGGGCGGGCGTTGCTCATCGGGCGCTCAGGACTTCTTCTTCGCGGGCGCCGCGGCCGGCTTGGCCAGCGACTCGCCGCGGGCCTGCACCTGCATCTGCATGTCCATGGTCATGCGGCCGTTGTCCGGCCCCTGCATGTTCATCTTCACCTCCATGCCCAGTTGGCTGGCCAGCGGCAGGCGGTCCGACAGCCGCAGCGAGCTGGTGCCCGCGCCGGTGCCGGTGAGCTGCATGTTCAGCGTCTGCGGGGTGGCGGACGCAGCGGAGGCCGCCCCGGCCGGCAGCGGCGCGTCCATCGCCATCTGCATGGTCACGGACAGGTCGAAATGAGCCACGCCGCGGTCCACGTGCTTGAGCGTGTAGCGCAGCTTGGCGTCCAGCTTGCCGGCGCCGCCGGGGATGGGCACGGGCAGGGCCAGGTTCATCGGCACCTCGATGCTGTCGCCGGGCTTCATGGTCTTCTGGCCCAGTGCCTTGGCCATTTGCAGCGCCTCGTTGATCATGGCCTGGCCCTGGGCGCGCATCAGCTCGTTCAGCTCGGTGCCCTGGCTCTGCAGGATCTCGAAGGCGAAGTCCTTGGGATTGAAGCGCGCGGTGAAGGACATGTTGGCGTTGGCCTGCGGCGGCATGGGCTGGACCCGGCCGCCGACCTCGATCTGGCCGCCCTGGGCCGCCGAGCTCACGGTCAGCGGCAGCCAGCCCTCGGCATCGGGCTGGCCGACCTGCGTGGTCTGCGCAATCTTCATGTTCATCTTCATCGGGCCGCTGCGGGCGATGTTCTCGGCGGCCTGCGCGATCTTGGCGCGTTGCTCGTCGCTGGCCTCGGGGCCGGCTTCCAGCCGCGGCTGCATCGTCATCTGCATGTCGATGAGCTGGCGCTGGTGCTGGCCGGCGCGCGGCGTGGTGTCGAAGGTGATGACCTGGGGCGATTGCGGCGCGGCCTGGGCGACGAGCTGCAGGCCGAACAGGGTGCCGACCAGCGCGAGGCGGAGCGGGGAAGTGGTCACGGGTGCGATCCGATCAGAACAAATGCCGCCGGACTGGCGGCGGGCGCGATCCTAGGGCGATTGCGAAGTTTCAGCGCGCGTACCGCGTGGGTAATTTCAACGTCCTTCGTGCGGCGCAGATGTCGCGGCGCCGGTGCGCGGCCCGGCTGGGCGCCACTACCATCCGCCCGCCCTAACAGTCCTGCCGGTGCGCACGCCATGCTCAAGCCCTTTGCCCTGACCGCCATCTGCCTTGCCCTTGCGGCGATCGCCGCGCCGGCACGGGCTCAGGAGCCGCAGCCGCCTGCCAGCAAGACCGACGACAAGGCGCCGGCCAGGTCGGACGAGAAGGCCGGCGCCAAGACCCAGAAGCTCGACCGCGTGGACGTGTCCGGCACGTCCAGCGACGACGAGGCGCGGCGCGCGTCCACGGCGGCCAAGATGGTCATCGGCCGCGAGGAACTGCTGCGCTACGGCGACAGCTCGGTCAGCGAGCTGATGAAGCGCCTGCCCGGCGTGACCACCGGCGGCGTGGCCGGCCGCGGCGGCGACATCCGCATGCGCGGCCTGGCCGGCGGCTACACGCAGATCCTCGTCAACGGCGACCGCATGCCGCCTGGGATGTCGCTGGAGACGCTGCCGCCCGAGCAGGTCGAGCGCATCGAGGTGATGCGCGCGCCGACCGCCGAGTTCGGCGCGCGAGCCATTGCCGGCACCATCAACATCGTGCTGCGCCAAGCGCCGCCCCGGCTCGTCAACGAGCTGCGCCTGGGCCTGTCCACCGAGAACGGCAACCTGCGGCCCAGCTTCAACTGGAGCCGCAACGACAAGCTCGACGACAAGGGCCAGACGACCTACAACATCACGGTCAACGCCCAGCAGTCTGACTTCAGCAATGAGGGCCGCGGCCGCAGCGAGATCCGTGACCTGCGCAACGGCCGGGACAGTGTCATCGAGAGCCACAACGGCAACGAGAACAGCAACCGCTCGCTGAACCTGAACGGCCGGCTGCAATGGAAGCCGTCCAACCGCGAGCTGCTGGCGGTCGCGCCTTTCCTGAGCGCTGGCCGTGGCAGTGGCGAGGGCGGCTTCGAGCGCAGCGTCACGCCGGCGCCGCTGCCGGGCGACCCGCTGGCGCGTTTCGACCGCTCCGAGTTCAGCTCTCGGAACAGCTATGCCGGTGGCGGCCTGAGTGGCCAGTGGCATACCGGCATCGGCAAGGAAGGCAAGCTGGAATCCAGCGCGATGCTGGGCCGCTTCCGCAGCGAGTACAGCACCGAGAACCTGGAGTTCATCGGCGCGCAGCGTATGCGTTCGCGCCAGCATGGCGGTGACACCCGCAACGGCAACTGGAGCCTGCGCAGCAAGTTCTCGCAGCCGTTGATGGACGAGCACAGCCTTGTGACCGGCTTCGAGGCCGAGGGCCGGCGCATGCGGCAGCAGAGCAGTTGCGTGGAGGACGGCGTCTCCTGCGACTACCTGCTGGACTTCGGCGACCAGCTCGACGCCGGCAGCCGCCGCATCGCCGTCTACGCGCAGGACGACTGGAACGTCGGCAAGCAGTGGTCCTTCTACGCCGGCCTGCGCTGGGAAGCCATCACGACCGAGAGCACGGCCAAGAACTACGTCGTCAGCAACACCTCGCGCGTGCTGACGCCGCTGTTCCATGCGCTCTACAAGTTCAGCGACGACCCGAAGAAGAGCCGCGACCAGATCCGCCTGAGTCTCACGCGCAGCTACCGCTCGCCCGAGCTGAACGATGTGATCGCCCGGCCCTATGTGAACTCGCTCTATCCCTGCCCGACCGGCCAGCGCTGCCAGGCGACGAATGAGTTCATCTACTCGGACTACGCCGGCAACCCCAACCTGCAGCCCGAGCTGGCCACGGGCCTGGACCTGGCCTACGAGCAATACCTCAGCAAGGGCGGCGTGTTGAGTGCCAACCTGTTCGTGCGCCGCATCAGCAACCTCGTGCGGCGCTTCACCGAGCTGGAGCCGGACGTCGGCTGGTCGGACGCGCCGCGCTGGGTTTCGCGGCCGCGCAACATCGGCACGGCGCTGAGCCGCGGTCTGGAGCTGGAGGCCAAGTTCAGGCTGGACCAGTTCCTGGACGGCGCGCTGCCCATCAACGTGCGCAGCAACCTCAGCCTCTACAAGTCCACGGTGGACGGCATTCCCGGCCCGCACAACCGCCTGGCCCAGCAGCCCCGCTTCACGGCCAACCTGGGCGGCGATTACCGGCTCAAGAGCCTGCCGCTGGGCCTGGGCGCCAGCCTGAACTACACGCCGGTGACCACGCTGCAGTCCACCCGCGAGGCGGCCACGCGTTCGTCCAAGAAGCAGGTGCTGGACGGCTACGCGAGCTGGAATTTCGACACCAACACCGCGCTGCGCCTGTCGGCCACCAACCTGGCGCCGCAGGACTACCTCAACGACAGCTACACGGTGGCGCCCGAGAAGACGGTCGCCACGCAGAACTGGGGGCGCACCTACACCGTGTGGAGCCTGCGCCTGGAGATGAAGGTCTGACGACCCCGCGTCGTCAGTCGCGGTAGTTGTTCAGCATCGGATAGCGCCGCGCAACCAGCGCGAACAGCAGCGCCGCCAGCAGCGCGAAGCCGGCGAAGAAGAACATCAGGCAGGCCGTCTCGCTGACCCCGCTGGACTTGATGGCCGCCAGCGCACCGGGGCTCTTGATGCTGACGTTGGACAGCAGCACCCAGAGGTTGCCCACCGTCACCGACAGGCTCCAGAAGGCCATGATGGTGCCCTTCATGGACTGCGGCGCCTGGCTGTAGGCGAACTCCAGGCCGGTGGCCGACACCAGCACCTCGCCCAGCGTCAGCAGCGCATAGGGCAGCACCTGCCAGACGATGCTGACCGGGTCGCCCGCGTCCAGCCACAGCTGCAGCATGCCCGCCGCAATCCACGCGAAGCCCGCCAGCGCGATGCCCGCGCCCATGCGGCGCAGCGGCGTCACGCGCAGGCCCGAGCGCTCCAGCAGCGGATAGAGCACCAGGTTGTTGAAGGGGATGAGGATCATCACCAGCAGCGGGTTCAGCGCCTGCATCATGGACGACTGGAACCACTCGGGCTTGGCCATCTGGTCGGCCTGCAGCACCCAGGTGGAGGCCTTCTGGTCGAACAGCGACCAGAACGGCGTGACCAGCGCGAACAGCACCAGCACGCGCAGCACCGCGCGCACGCCGTCCACGGCCTCGTCCGGGTGATGGCCGCGCGCGCGGTCCAGTTGCAGCGAGGCGCCCACGCCGCCGAAGCCCATCACCAGCACCAGCGCCAGGCACACGGAAGCCACGAAGCCCAGGCTGCCCATCTGGCTCAGGCTGACGGCTGCCAGCAGCAGGCCCAGGGCCGCGATCGCCAGCCCCAAGCCGCCGGCCTTCAGCGCCGTCCACACCACCCACATGAAGCTGTGCGGGTTGGCGCCGCGCGGCGGCTGGTGCACGTACTTCTTGCGGCCGCTCCACAGAATCAGCGTGGCCAGGCCCATCAGGATGCCGGGCAGGCCGAAGGCCACGCTGGCGCCGTAGTTCTTCAGGATGACCGGCATCAGCAGCGACGCGAAGAAGCTGCCGAAGTTGATGATCCAGTAGAAGGCGTCGTAGACCTTCTGCGCCAGCGAGCGGTTGCTCTTGTCGAACTGGTCGCCGACGAAGCTGGTCACCAGCGGCTTGATGCCGCCCGAGCCCAGCGAGATCAGGAACAGGCCGAAGTAGAAGCCCTTGATGTTGTCCTCGAAGACGGCCAGGCAGGCGTGGCCCGCACAGTAGACGAGGCTCAGCCAGAAGATGGTCGGGTACTTGCCGAAGAAGCGGTCGGCCAGCCAGCCGCCCAGCAGCGGGAAGAAGTACACGCCGATGACGAAGGTGTGGAACACCTCCTTGGCCTCGGCGCGGCGGTGCTCCTCGGGAATGGCCAGCAGCAGGCTGGTCATCATGAAGACCGTCAGGATGTTGCGCATGCCGTAGAAGCTGAAGCGCTCGCATCCTTCGTTGCCGATGATGTAGGGGATCTGCGGCGGCATCTTGGCCGCGGGGCGCGCGGCCGTGGGGGCCGCGTCGGGGAGGGCAGTGGTCGTCATGGGGCCTGGGGATTGGGCTCTGGATGTGATGACGCCGCCGGCTTGTGGCCGAGCGGCGTGGGTGGCAGGGGCGAAGCGTATCTCACCGCTCGCCGCCGGGCGCAGGCCTGCCAAGCGCGAAATGCTGCGCAAAAAGGTGGCGTGCGCCGGCAACGGGCCGCCGCCGGGCGCGGACAGAGCATGCGACAGTCGCTGTGCTGCCTCGCGCAGTGCCACGGGGCCAGGCCCTCGGTGGCCGTGAGAACAGGGTGATGCGAAGCGCGCGCGAGACGCCGGCTTCGCGTTTGCGTCAATGCTGCTGAGTCAGTCACGGGCGTGTTGTCCGATGCCGGCTGACGGAGAAGAGACAAATGAACCTGAACAACCTGCGCGTATCAAGCAAGCTCTGGGGCGCCATCCTGCTGCTGATGACGGCCATGCTGCTCATCGCCGGCATCACGCTCAAGCGCGGCAACAGCGTCTACTCCGAGGCCATGGCAGCGGTCGACGCGAGCCATGACCTGATCGAGAAGTCGGCCGTCTGGAAGGGCATGACCGAGACGGCCGTGACGCGCAGCATGGCGGCGGCGGTCAGCAGCGACCCCAGCGTCGGCGAGCTGTTCAAGGACAACCTGGCCAACGACACGGCGCGGGTGGTCAAGCTGCGCGAGCAGATCACGGAACTCGCCAAGACGGACACCGACCAGGCCCAGCTGAAGAAGATCATGGCCAACGGCGGCGTGCTGCTGGCCGCCAGCAAGAAGGCGCGGGAGCTTGGCGCGGCCGGCGACCAGGCCGGCGCCCGTGAGGTGATCCAGAAGGAATACGTGCCCTCGGTGGCGGCCTACCTGGGCGCCATCGACGAGTTCGTCAAACTGCAGAAGGACAAGAACGAACGGGCCCAGGCCAGCGCCGCCGACGCCCAGAAGGGGTTGATCCTGTGGAGCTCGCTGGGCGCCCTGGTGGTGATAGGCCTGGGCATGTTCGTGGCGTCCGCCCTGGTACGCGCCATCCGCCAGCCGCTGCAGTCAGCGGTCGATTTCGCCAAGGCCATCGCCGACGGCGACCTAACCCGGAGCATGAGCGCCGACCGCAACGACGAGTTCGGCGAGTTGCTGAACGCGCTCGGGCAGATGAACGCGTCGCTGGCCCGCATGGTCAGCAACGTGCGCAGCGCCACCGACAGCATCGCCACCGCCTCCTCGGAGATCGCGACCGGCAATACCGACTTGTCCAGCCGCACCGAGCAGACGGCCAGCAACCTGCAACAAACCGCCTCCAGCATGGAGGAGCTGACCAGCACGGTGCGCAACACCGCCGACTCCGCCACCACGGCCAACCAGCTGGTCAGCTCCGCCACCGCGGTGGCGCGACGCGGCGGCGAGGTCGTGTCCGAGGTGGTCTCGACCATGGACGAGATCAACGCCAGTTCCAAGAAGATCAGCGACATCATCGGCGTCATCGACGGCATCGCCTTCCAGACCAACATCCTGGCGCT
>CBFGPX010000105.1:0-13311 GCA_965650725.1 uncultured Comamonadaceae bacterium
AGTGCTGCAGCCGGTGTGGCCGATGTGGACAGGGCGACCGCCGCGCCCATGTCGGTCTGTGCTGGCGCCACGATGTCCAGATCGGGCAGCGCGGTGACCGGGGGAGGCGGCGGAGGAGGCGGTGGCGCCGGTGAGTCACCGCCGCCTCCTCCGCAGGCGCTCAGCCACAGACTGCCGCAGAGCACGCCGATGGTGGTCAGGGGGCGGGGAGACGGGGCGGTGAGGCGGCCGGTGCGGGGCTCGTGTCGATGTGTCATGGAACGTTTTGTCCAGCAAATATGTCGTGGTCCTCAATGGCCACGGGCGAAGCGAACCCTAGCGACCATACAAAGCCGAAGAGACTGTCGACCGGTGAATATGACCGTCGCCAAAGAGCCCCGGCCAACGAGTCGTTGTAACAAAACGGTGGTGCTGATCTGCGCCAGGATTCAGTTGCAACTGCGGATGATGCTAACGCGCCAAACAATAGCCATTGGTGGCACGCGCTCACGAGCGCTTGCGGCGAGCGCTGCTCAGCGCGTCGTCGCCGCGTCCAGGGTGCTGCCCAGCTCCACCCGGTTGCGGCCTGCTTCCTTGGCGCGGTAGAGCGCCGCGTCGGCGCGCCGGAAGGCGCGGTGCGTGGGCGCACCCGGCGGCACCAGCGTCACGCCGAAGCTGGCCGTGATGCCGAAGCGGCCCTTGGGGTCCACCGTGCCATCCGCGAGGGCGGCGCGCAGCTTCTCGGCCAGCGCGGCGGCTTCGTCGATGTGGCGGCAGCGGCAGACGACGAGGAACTCCTCGCCGCCCCAGCGGCCGACGACGTCGGCATTGCGCAGGTTGGCCGACACGATGGCGGCCACGCGGCGCAGCACCTCGTCGCCCGCAGCATGGCCCCAGCGGTCGTTGATGTGCTTGAAGTGGTCGATGTCCAGCAACACCAGGCCCAGCGTCTCGCCCTGTTCCTCCAGGTCGCACAGCGCCGCCTCCAGGCCGCGGCGGTTCAGTACGCCGGTCAGCTCGTCGATGGTGGCCAGGCGGCGCAGCTGCTCCTGCTCCAGACGCAACTGGCGGGTGCGCGCGGTCAGTGCGTCGATCTCGCGCTGCTGGAGGCTGTCGCGCTGGCGCAGTTCGTGCCAGCGCCACAGGGTCATCAGGCTGGCGCCCAGCAGCCAGAAGCACAGGATGCCGAGGTAGAGGCGGTCGCGGCTGACCCACTCGCCCTTCAGCGTCAGGCTGTGCAGCACCAGGTCCTGCGGATGGCCGCTGAGGTCGGCCGGCAGGTCTACGGTGAACGAGGTCACGTTCTCCAGGCTGGGGCGGTTGTACTCGCGCGCCAGGTCGAACTGCTGCACCCACCACTCGGGCACGGTCAGCTCGCTCATCTCGATGTCCACCGGTCGGGCCACGTCGCGCTGGCGCAGGTTGACCGACTGCATGCGCGCGCTGTTGCCGTCCTGCGGCTTGGAGAAGCGCGGGTCGAAGTTGCGCAGCGCCAGCCGCACGAAGGGCGAGCTGCCTTTGTATTGCAGCTCCATGCGCACGGTGTCGAAGTGGCTGAGATCCAGGCCGCGGCCGTTCTCGGCGTCGCCCAGCATGAAGGTCAGGCCGCAGCCCTGGCGGCCGTCGATGCCGCGGTAGTCGCAGCGCCAGTGGCGGCGATCCACGTCCACCCAGCGCACCGGGGCTTCGTCCTGCCCCTCGGCCGCCTGCCAGGCGCCGACCAGGAAGAAGTTGCTGGCCACGCCCGGCCGGGTCAGCTCCAGCGTGCGCTGCGGCAGCCAGGCCTGGCCCACCAGCGCCGCCACGGTGATGGCGATGCCGGCGGCGAGGAATCCGGGTTTGCTGGGGGCGTGTTGCATCGGCCAGGGGGTTCGGCAGGCAAATGAGGACTTTAGTGGCGCCAGCCGCGCCCAGGGCGGCGAGATGGCCCGGTTCGTGGCGGATTGCCGCCGTCGTCACCAGCGCGAGCGGTGGTCCTCGGTGACGCCCAGCAGGTCTTGCACCTCGCGTGGCGCCGCCGTGGCGGTGGCGCGTACCCAGCCCGAGAAGCGGCCCACCGGCTGCACGTAGTGGCTGGCCGCGAAGCCCAGGTCGCGGCCATGCTGGCGCAGGCCTTCGGGGGTGAAGGTCAGGTCCAGCAGCCCGTCGTCCGTGCGCACCCGCCAGGGCTGCATCGGCCGGGCGGCGTCGAACTCGAAGCGCGCCGCGCCCAGCGCCACGGGCTGGCCGTCCAGCCACAGCAGGTTCTCCCGGTCGCCGAAATAGCCTTGCTGCAGGTTGAAGCCCAGGCCCCGGCCCTGGGCGCTGGCCCAGCGCCAGGCGGTGTCGCGGGCCAGCAGGCCGTTGGAGGCGTCCACCGCCGCGAACGCGCCGTCCAGCGTGAAGCGCCGCCCGCCGGCCTCGGCCCAGCCCTGGACGGGCAGGGTGGTCGTTTTCTGCGTGGCATGCGCCAGGCCACCGTCTATGGGGCCGATGGCCAGCAGCGGCGGCGCCATGCCCGCCAGCTCCAGCCGGGCATGCAGGCGCAGGGCGCGCGTGTCGACCTGCAGCTCCAGGCTGTCGTCGGCCCGGTGCTGCAGGCTGAGGCGGGCGGCGGGGCCGCGGAACCAGGCGCGGGCGCCGGCCAGCGGTTCGTCCGACACGCGCGCCTGCAGGCCGGGCAGGCCGTCCTGGCTCCAGTCGGCGCGCAAGCGGCGCTCGCCGCGGTCGAACAGGTAGGCGAAGGCCGTGGCCGTCCAGCCCAGGTCCACGATGGCCACGCCGATGAAGACCGCGTCGTTGCCCAGGCCCACGTAATGCCAGCGCTTGTGGTGCAGCCGCCGCCACAGCCATCCGGGGCGCGGACGCAGAGGCGCCCAGTCGATGCGGGCGATGCGGCCGGCGTAGCGGCCGTGGGCGGGGCGGCCGTCGGCGGTGACGGCGGCGGGCGCGGGCTTCATGCCGCGAGTGTCGCCGCGCCCGGCCTCGGGGTTTGCCGGCAGCGGTGAGGGGGGTGAATGGCATCAAGATGGCGGCCATGGACTGGCTGCTCGACCTCTACCAACGCCACTTCGACTGGCGCGACCTGACGCTGGTGCTGCTGTCGCCGGTGTTTGCCGTCTTCATTGCGATGGAGGCCTGGCGCTTTCGCCGCACCGGCGTGTTCGACTTCCGCGACACGCTGGACAGCATGAACAGCGGCGGCAGCTACCTGGTGGCCGACCTGCTGGCGCTGGCGCTGTTCGTGCTGCCGGCCATGGGCTGGGTCTACGAGCACCGGCTGTTCACCATCGACGTCAGCCTCTGGCGCTTCGTCGGCCTGTTCCTGCTGGTGGAATTGCTGTACTACGGTTTCCACCGTGCCAGCCATCGCATCCGCTGGTTCTGGTGCGCCCACGTCGTGCATCACGGCTCCGAGAAGATGAACTTCGGCACCGCGCTGCGGCAGAGCTGGTTCTACCCGGTGGCCGGCAACTGGCTGTTCTACCTGCCGGCCGTGTTTCTCGGCTTCGAGCCGCGCTGGGTGCTGTTCGCGCTGTCGCTGAATCTGGGCTACCAGTTCTTCGTGCACACCACCTGGGTGGACAAGATGCCGGCGTGGTTCGAGTTCATCTTCAACACGCCGTCGCACCACCGCGCCCACCACGGCCGCAATCCGCAGTACATCGACAAGAACTTCGGCGGCATGCTGATCGTCTTCGACCGCCTGTTCGGCAGCTTCGAGCCCGAGCGCGAGCCGGTGGACTACGGGCTAGAGCACCCGTTCCCGACACGCAACCTGTTCTGGCTGAACGCGCACGAGTGGCGCGCGATGTTCCGCGACATGGCGGCCGAGAAGACCTGGGGCCTGCGCCTGGCCCACCTGTGGAGGCCGCCGGAGTGGCGGCGGCATGGCAACGGGTTCAGGGGCTGATCAGGGCTTGAGGTGCTTCGCCAGGAAGGCCTCCAGGCGCCGCGCGAAGTCCACGCGATTCTTCAGCGCGGCGAAGCCGTGGCCCTCGCCGGGGTAGGTGATCCAGGTCGGCTCGTGGCCGGCCTCGCGCAGCGCCTTCTGCAGGCGCTCGCCATGCACCAGCGGCACGCGCCGGTCGGCCTCGCCGTAGGCCAGCAGCAGCGGCGCCTGGATGCGGGCGGCCTGCTTCACCGGTGAGTGGGCGGCAATCATGGCCGCGTCCTTGTCCAGGTCGCCGATCATCTCGGGCATGCGGTACTTGCGCATCTTGCGGCCGGTGTCGTCGTTCACCCAGCGCGGCCCCTTCAGCAGCAGCTCCAGGTCGGTCACGGCCAGCCAGGCCGCGCCGCAGCGGTAGAGGCCGGGGTCGTTCACGAGACCCATCAGTGCGCTGTAGCCGCCGTAGCTGGCGCCGGCGATGCAGGCCTTGTCGCTGGCGATGCCCTGCGCCTGTGCCCATTTCAGCGCGTCGGCCACGTCGTTCTGCATGGCCTGGCCCCACTGCTTGAAGCCGGCGCGGAAGTGGGCCTCGCCAAAACCCAGGCTGCCGCGGAACTCCGGTTCGATGACGGCGTAGCCGCGTGATGCCAGGAACTGCGCCTCGGCCCGCCAGCTCCACACACCGCCGCGCACCCAGGGCCCACCGTGCACCAGCACGACGGCCGGCAGCGGGCCGTCCGCGTCGGCGCGCCGGGTCACCCAGACCGGCAGGTCGCGGCCGTCGCGGGCGCTGATGCGCTCGAAGTACATCGCCGCCATGTCGGCCGGTTTGACGTCGCTGCGCACGCGGCCTGCCGGGCTCCAGCGCCCGCCGCCCTCGGGCTGGGCACGGTAGAGCCAGAGCTGGCCGGGGTCGTGGTCGCTGTAAGACAGCACCAGGGCCACCATGTCGGGCTGGCCGCAGCGCCGGCACTGGATGCGGTTGATGCGCTCGGGCAGGCGCGCGTCCGCCTCCTGCTGCAGGGCCTTCATCACGGGATGGAACCAGTGGGCGTTCTCGGCGTCGGTCATGAACTGCACGCCCAGCGCCGCGCCGTGGCCGTCCACGACAAGGTCGCCATCGAAGTCGAACCCCGGCGTCACGAGCAGCGGCTTGGGCTCGGGGGCGCGGCGCTCGAAGTCGTAGCGGCTCAGCACCGCCTCGCCGGAGGCGCGCGGGTGGTGGCTGACGTAGAGCTGCCCCTGGTCGTCGAAGCCTTCGATCTGGAAGGGCTTGGGGTCGAGTTCGCCGATCTCGTACAGGCGCTGCCAGTCGCTGCGCCCCGGTGCGCGCCACAGCGCGGCGAGCCGGCCGCTGCGCAGCGTGACGGCCGCGCGCAGCTCGCCGCGGGAGTCCGCCATCAGCTGCACTGCACCGGACGGCACCTCCCCCGCGACGGGACGCGTTTCGCCGCTGCGCGTGTTCAGCCACAGCGGCGTCAGCGAGCCGTCGTTGCGCACCATCAGCACCTCGTCGGCGGACTCACCCTCGCGCGGCGCCGGCACCTTCAGCAGGCCGTGGTTGGGGTGCAGTGCCTTCAGCTTGCGCCAGCCCAGCTCGCCGCCTCGGGAGCTGTCGCGCTGCACCAGCGGCTGCATGTCGCTGCCGTCGGCGTCGATGGCGAACAGACCGGGGTAGCCGTCGGCGCGCGCGCTGCCTGCCGACACGTCGATCACGCTGTAGACCAGGCGCTGCTCGTTGACCCACTTCACCTGGATCACGTCGGCGGCCGAATACTGGGCGGCCCGCGTGGCCTTGCCGCTGTCCAGGTCCAGCACGACCAGACCGACCCGCCCGGCGTCGCGTGCCGTCGTGAACGCCAGCTGGCGCCCGGACGGCGACAACACGGCTTCGGCGATGTCGGGGTCCCGGAAGAACAACTCCGCCGGCAGCGCGGCGTGCGCCGACAGCGCCGCCAGCAGGCCGGCGCCGAGGGCGCCCATGCGGTTCCAGATCTGCATCCCATCTCCTCCTGCTGCTTCTTTGACAGCGATGCGCAGCATAGGACGGCGAGGCGGGCGATCGGCGGGTCCGCCGCAATCCTCACCAACGTGATCATGGGCCGCTCGCGGTGGTGCGGGACAATCGCGCACCATGACTGCTGCCCCCCAAGACGACGCCCCCGTCGTCATCATCGGCGCCGGCCTTGCCGGCCTCACCGTGGCCCTGCACCTTGCCGACAGCGTGCCCGTCGTCGTGCTGGCCAAGCGCGAACTCACCGAGGCGGCCACGGCCTGGGCCCAGGGCGGCATCGTCGGCGTGCTGGGCAGCGACGACTCCATCGACAGCCATGTGCGCGACACGCAGGACGCCGGCGCCGGCCTGGTGGATGAGGGCGCGGCCCGCTTCATCGCCGAACGCAGCGCCGCCGCGGTGGGCTGGCTGGTGGAGCAGGGCGTGCCCTTCACGCCCGACGACACCGGCCCCATGGGCCTGCACCTGACGCGCGAGGGCGGCCATGCGGTGCGCCGCATCGCGCATGCGGCCGACGCCACCGGCAAGGCCATCCACGACCAGTTGCTGGCCGTGGCGCGCAAGCATTCCAACATCCGGCTGCTGGAGCGCTGGATGGCGCTGGACCTCATCACGTCGCGCCACGTGCAGCGCGACGAGCCGCCGCGCGTCTACGGCGTCTACGCGCTGGACATCGACAGCCAGCGCGTCGAGACGCTGGCGGCGCGCGCGGTGGTGCTGGCCACCGGCGGCGCCGGCAAGGTCTACCGCTACACGACCAACCCGGACACCTCCACCGGCGACGGCATCGCGATGGCCTGGCGGGCCGGCTGCCGCGTCGCGAACATGGAATTCATCCAGTTCCACCCGACCTGCCTGTACCACCCGCAGGAGCGCAGCTTCCTCATCACCGAGGCGCTGCGCGGCGAGGGCGGGCACCTGAAGTTGCCTGACGGCACGCGCTTCATGGCCGCGCACGACGAGCGCATGGAGCTGGCGCCGCGCGACATCGTCGCCCGCGCGATCGACTTCGAGATGAAGAAGCACGGCCTGGACTACGTGCTGCTGGACGCCACGCACCTGGGCGAGGCCTTCCTCATCGAGCATTTCCCGACCATCCATGCGCGCTGCCTGAAGCTGGGCATCGACATCGCGCGCCAGCCCATCCCCGTCGTGCCGGCCGTGCACTTCACCTGTGGCGGCGCGGTGACCGACCTGGCCGGCCGCTGCGACCTGCCGGGCCTGTACGCGGTCGGCGAGACCGGCTACACGGGCCTGCACGGCGCCAACCGGCTGGCCAGCAACTCGCTGCTGGAATGCGTGGTGCTGGGCCAGACTTGCGCGGCCGACATCCTCGGCCACGCGCCGCAGGCGCCGGCGCCGCTGCCGGCCTGGGACGAGAGCCAGGTCGAGAACGCCGACGAGCAGGTCGTCATCGCCCACAACTGGGACGAGCTGCGCCTGCTGATGTGGAACTACGTGGGCATCGTGCGCACCACCAAGCGGCTGGAGCGCGCGCTGCACCGCATCGAGCTGCTGCGCGGCGAGATCGACGACTACTACGGGTCGTTCCGTGTCACGCGCGACCTGCTGGAGCTGCGCAATCTGGTGGACTGCGCGGAGCTGATCGTCAAGTCGGCGCTGCTGCGCCACGAGAGCCGCGGCCTGCACTACAGCCGCGACTATCCGCAGACGCTGCCGGTCAGCTTCCCGACGGTGATGATCAGCGAGCGGCGACGTCGCTGAGCGACGGTTGGACACGTTCGTGCCGTCAGCAGCAGCGCCGCGACGGAGCTGGCTGATGGGGGCCTGGTGGCTGCTCGGCGCCTTGCTTGTTGTGCTGCTGGGCTGGGGCGCGTGGACGGAATACGACGAGCTGACCAGCCCCGCCGTCGGCAAGCCGGACGAGGTCATCCGGGAGGCCATCGGGCTGATCCGCGCACACGCGTTGCGTGCGGACGAGGTCGACTGGGTTGACGCCGAGCGTGCCGCCGTGACCCTGGCCGGAGACCGAGCGCGCAGGCGCGATCTCGACACGGCATTGCATCAACTCACTCGCCGCCTGAACGATGGGCATTCGTTCTACATGCCTGCCCGCGTAGCTCGTGGGCTCAGCGGCGGCGCACCGACTGCTGTGTCCGGGCAGATTGCCGAACTGCTGCCGCCAGTGGACGGCGTGGCCCGGTTGGCGGTCCATACCTATGCGAGCCTGGACGCGGCCGAGATCCTCAGTGCCGCGAGAGCGCTGCGTGCCATGTTGGCCCGCGCCTTGCGCGACAGCCCCTGTGGTCTGCTTCTCGACCTCACGAACAACGGTGGCGGGAACATGTATCCGATGCTCTCGGGCCTGATGCCTTTGCTGCCGCAGGGCCCCCTGCTGAGCTTCAAGGACAGGATGGATGCCGTGACAACCCTGAGCCATGAAGGCAATTCGCTAAGGTTGAGCGGCAACACCGTCATGGAGCCGCTTGGCGGTGATGCGGAAACTGTCGAGCCCGCTCGACGCGTGGCGGTGCTGACGGGACCGAGTACGGCCAGCTCCGGTGAGATGCTGGTGATCGCATTCAAAGCAGCCTCCGCGGTTCGCTACTTCGGCGCCGGTACGGCGGGCGTCAACTCCGCCAACACCGTCTTGCCACTGAGCAACGGTTGCTTGCTGGCTCTGACGGTTTCGACGACTCTGGATCGCCACTATCAGGAGTACCGGGCAAGCATACCGCCAGACGAAGGCTTCAATGCCATCGAGGGGCCACGAGGCGCCGCCCTCGCGGCCTCCCGTTGGGTTCAGCAAGATTGCCGGTGAGGGGGCAGCCTGAGCGGTGCTTACGTGATGCGAGTCGCGGTTGGGGGCGCTCAGCCTGCTTGATCGTCGCGGTCACCCGCCTCCGCCGCCGGCCGCCCGCGCTTGGGCGCCGGGCTGGCCGCCGGCTTGATGCCGCGCCGCGCCAGCGCGTCGCGCAGCAGGTACTCGATCTGCGCGTTGGCCGAGCGCAGCTCCTGCGCGGCCAGTCGTTCGATCTGGGCCCACAGCGCCGGGTCCAGCCGCAGCGCGAAGCTCTTCTTGTCGGGGCTGGCCATCTGCCGCCTCAGCCGCCGATGCGGCCCTTCAGGGCCTGGAGCAGCGCATGCGGCTGCTGGGTGCCGACGCGCAGGCGCCGGCCGTCACGCAGCATCAGCCGCACGGCCTGCGTGCCGCTGGCGTTGTAAAGCATGCCCTCGCCGGTGATGCGCAGGCCCCAGCCTTCGGTCCAGCGCGAGCGGGCGGCTTCGACGGCGACGACCTCGTCCAGGTCCACCCGCCAGCGCGGCCACGGCAGCCAGCCGAAGCGCCACGCGATGCGGTCGCCATGCACTTCGGTCACCATGCGCCCCAGGCCCACGGCCAGCAGCGCGGGCAGGGCCGGCAGCAGCCAGGCTTCATCACTGCGCCCGGCGCCGAACAGCCACAGCCCCGCGGCCAGCGGCAGCAGCACGATCAGCAGCGGCCATATCGGCTGCACCTCGCGCCAGACCAGGTCGCGGCTGCGTGAAACGCGCCGTGCCGGCCGTGCGGTCGTGACGGGCGGCAACCGGCCGAAGCGGCGCATCAGCGCCAGCAGCCACAGCGCGAAGGCCAGCCCCAGGCCGATGGCGCCGGCCGTCCAGGCAGCCTCGGGCACCTGCGGCCAGCCGGGCTGGGCAGACTGCAACGCCCGGTAGTGCAGGCCGCCGAACAGCAGCACCAGGCCCAGGCCCAGCACGGCGACGCGCTCGCCCAGGTCGGCCAGCGTCTGTTCGCGGCGCTCGGGCGCCAGCCAGTGGTTGCGGTGGGGCAGATTGACGAGGCCCGGTGCGTGCCGCGCGAGCAGCAGCGCGCCGCGGGTGGTCATCCACACGCTGAAGACCGCCACCGCCAGCATCACGGCCATGTGCTGGTCGCGCGGCAGCGCCTTGTGCGGCGCACCGACGAGATCGGGCATCAGCGGCCAGGTGGCCGCCATGAAGACCAGCAGCGCCAGCCAGGCGAGATCGAGCACGCGGCGCATGCCGACCTCAGGCGTACAGCGTGCCGGCGTTGACGATGGGCTGGGTGTCCTTGTCGGAGCACAGCACCACCAGCAGGTTGGACACCATGGCGGCCTTGCGCTCATCGTCCAGCTCGACGATGCGGCGCTCAGACAGCCCGTGCAGCGCCTCCTCGACCATGCTGACTGCGCCCTGCACGATCTTCTTGCGCGCGCTGATGATGGCCTCGGCCTGCTGGCGGCGCAACATGACCTGGGCGATCTCGGGGGCATAGGCCAGGTGGGTGATCTTGGCGTCCACCACATGCACGCCGGCCTGGCCGAAGCGGGCCTGCAGCTCCTGCACCAGTGCGGCGCCAACCTCGTCCTGCCCGGCGCGCAGCGTGGTCTCGTTGGCATCCAGATCCTCGCCGTCGTCATAGGCGTACTGCGAGGCCAGATGGCGCATCGCCGCCTCGGCCTGAATGCCGACATAAGCCTCGAAATCATCCACCTCGAAGACGGCGCGGGCGCTGTCTTCCACGCGCCAGACCACGGCCACGCCGATCTCGATGGGGTTGCCGCGCTTGTCGTTGACCTTGATGGTCGGCGCGTTGAGGTTGCGCGCCCGCAGCGAGATGCGCCGCTTGACCGCCAGCGGGTTGGCCCAGCGCAGGCCTTCGCTGCGGTCGGTGCCGGTGTACTGGCCGAACAGCGTCAGGATGCGGCCTTCGTTGGGCTGCTGCATGTAGAGCCCGGCCAGCACTAGCGCGCCGGCCGCGATGCTCAGCACGCCCAGCAGCATCACCGGCAGCCGCCCGAATCCGACCCAAAGCAGCAAGGGGCCGCAGGCCAAGATCGCCAGCCCGGCCAGCAGGCCCAGGTAGCCGTTGGCGGTGGTCGCGCTGGTTTCGCGGTGGCTTGCCTGGGGGTTTTGCATCACGTGCCTCCTTGTAAAAGTGATATCACTTTAATTGCATATTTGCAGGACGGCAAGGGAGCAGGCGAAAAAAAGCCCGCGTGATGCGGGCGCGTGGAGCGGCGGCGGGCGCGGCCTATTTGCGCGTGCGCAGCGCGGTGCGGGCCTGCACAAAGTTGAAGGCGTAGCTGACGGCCTCCATGATGGCGTTGTCGATTTCCAGCCGCTCGTGCTCGGTCAGGTAGAAGCTGAAGTCCACCTCGTGGCGGATGTAGCGCGGTGGCAGGCGGTTCAGCGCCACGCAGGCCACGTCGCACAGCAGGTCGTTGCTGTCGGCGATCTCCGGGAAGTCCTTGGACGCGTCCATCACCGCGGCGAAGACCTCGCGCTCGTGGTGGTTGTAGAGGGAGCTGAAATCGGCGGGCATGGCGGGCCTCGTGATGGCGGTCGGTGAGTTCCGATTTATAGCGCCATCAGGCGGCGCCGATGCCCGGTGTCATGCCTGAGGCAGCCTTCTTGCGCGCGGCCGTGAAATCCAGCATGCGCGTGATGCAGCGTTCGGCCTTCACGCGGGTGGCTTCCTCCACCAGGATCTCGGGCTGGCCGCTCTCCAGGCAGTCCACCAGGTTGGCCAGGCCGTTCATGGCCATCCACGGACAGTGGGCGCAGCTCTTGCACGTGGCGCTGTTGCCGGCGGTGGGCGCCTCGATCAGCGTCTTGCCCGGCGCCAACTGGCGCATGCGGTGCAGGATGCCGTTGTCGGTGGCGACGATGTATTCCTGCGCCGTGCCCTCGACGACCGCCTTGATCAGCGCCGACGTGGAGCCCACCACATGCGCCATGTCGACGACGCTCTTGGGCGACTCGGGGTGGACCAGGATCTGGGCGTGCGGATGCTGCTCGCGCAGCAGCTCCAGCTCCAGCCCCTTGAACTCGTCGTGCACGATGCAGGCGCCGTTCCACATCAGCATGTCGGCGCCGGTCTGCTCCTGGATGTAGCGGCCCAGGTGGCGGTCGGGCGCCCACAGGATCTTCTGGCCCTTGGCGTGCAGGTCGGACACGATCTCCAGCGCGCAGGAGCTGGTCACCATCCAGTCGGCGCGCGCCTTCACGGCGGCGCTGGTGTTGGCGTAGACGACGACCTGGCGGTCCGGGTGCGCGTCGCAGAACGCGGCGAAGTCGTCGGCCGGGCAGCCCAGGTCCAGCGAGCAGGTGGCGTCCAGGTCGGGCATCAGCACGCGCTTCTCGGGGCTGAGGATCTTGGCCGTCTCGCCCATGAAGCGCACGCCGGCGACGACCAGCGTCTGCGCCGCATGGTCGCGGCCGAAGCGGGCCATCTCCAGCGAGTCGGACACGATGCCGCCGGTGGCCAGCGCCAGGTCTTGCAGCACGCCGTCGACGTAGTAGTGCGCCACCAGCACGGCGTTGTGGGCCTTGAGCAGCGTGGCGGCGCGCTCGGCCAGCGTGCTGCGCTCGGCGGGTGTCAGTGGCGCGGGCACCTTGGCCCAGGCGTGAGCGGTGGAGCAGGTGCCGGCGGCGTCCTGCTTGGTGTAGTCGAACAACTGGGTGTCCATGGGGCGTCGGTCTCTCTGGCGATGGGCGGATTGTCCCTTAGGCCTCGGCAAAGAACCGGCTGGGTGGCATGCCCACCGTGCGTGTGACCATGGCCGTGAAGGCGCTGGCGCTGGCATAGCCCAGCTCGGCGGCGATGTGGCTCATGGGCCGGCCGCGGGCGGCCAGCGTCAGCGCGTGGGCCAGCAGCAGCTGCGAGCGCCATTGGGCGAAGCTGGTGCCCAGCTGGTCGCGGAACAGCCGGCTCAGCGTGCGTGGGCTGTAGCCGGCCTCCAACGCCCATTCGTCCAGGCCGGCATGGCGGCCGGGCTCGCTCAGCATGGCCTCGCAGAGCCGGCGCAGCCGCGCGTCCTGCGGCAAGGCCACGCCCAGCGCCAGCGGCCGGGCGCGTTTCAGCTCAGCGAGTACCAGGCCCTCGATGCCGCGGCGGCGCAGCGCGTCGTCGGCGCTTTCCGGCGGCTGGGGGTCGGGCTCGCCGGGCAGGGCCGCCACCAGCTCACGCAGCAGCGGCGACACCTCCAGCACCCGTCCCGTGGCCCAGGCCTCGCCGGACAGCAGTCCGGCGCCCAGGTAGAGCGTGCGCAGGTCGCAGCGCTCGATGGCCGTGACCGCGTGCACCAGCCCGGGCGGTATCCAGACCGCGCGCGACGGCGGCACGATGTAGGTCGACACCTCGGTGTTCACGCGCACCGCACCGGTCATGGAGAACACCAGCTGGGCCCAGTCGTGGCGGTGGGGCTGGATGTCGGTCAGGTGCTCCAAGTGCCTGGCCTTGGCGCGCAGCGGCCGCTCGTGCGTGGGCGCATAGCGCTCGGGCGACAGGGCGGGAATGCTGAGGCGCGGCTGGGTCATGGCTGGATTTCAACAGAACTTGACGAACCATCGCAACCAGGCCGGCGATGCGCTGCCTAGAGTGGCGGCATGGATACCGCTCTCGCCTCCGCCCTCGACGCCGGCCGCCAGCGCCGGCGCGACATCACGACGATCTCGACCA
>CBFGPX010000106.1:0-13281 GCA_965650725.1 uncultured Comamonadaceae bacterium
GTTCATGATCGCGGCCATGCCGAACTCGCGCACGCCGTAGTTGATGTGGCGGCCGTTGTTGGGCGTGCCGTCCTTCTCGAAGCGCAGGTTGGGCGTCGAGCTGGTGTTGGTCAGGTTGGAGCCGGTCAGGTCGGCGCTGCCGCCCAGCATCTCGGGCAGCTTGGCGGTGAAGGCTTCCAGCGCCAGTTGGCTGGCCTTGCGGCTGGCGACGGTCTGCGCCTCGGCGTGGGCCTTGACGACGGCGTCCACGGCGATCTGCGCGAAGTCGGCGGGCAGCGCGCCGGCCATGCGGCGCTGGAACTCGGCGGCCAGCTCGGGGTGGGCCTCGGCGTAGGCGTCGAAGCGCAGGTCCCACTCGCTTTCGGCGCGGTCGCCGGCGGACTTGGCGTCCCAGGCGGTGTAGACCTCGGGCGGCACGACGAAGGGCGCGTGCGTCCAGCCCAGCGCCTCGCGGGTCAGCTTGATTTCCTCGGCGCCCAGCGCCTCGCCGTGCGCCTTGGCCGTGCCGGCGCGGTTGGGTGACCCAAAGCCGATGGTGGTCTTGGCGATGATGAGCGTGGGCTTGTCGGCGCTGGTCTTGGCCTTGGCGATGGCCTTGTCCACGGCGTCCACGTCATGGCCGTCCACCGGGCCGACGACGTTCCAGCCGTAGGCCTGAAAGCGCTTGGCCGTGTCGTCGCCGAACCAGGGGGCGACCTGTCCGTCGATGGAGATGCCGTTGTCGTCGTAGATGGCGATCAGCTTGTTCAGCTTCCAGGCGCCGGCCAGCGCGCAGGCCTCGTGGCTGATGCCTTCCATCAGGCAGCCGTCGCCCATGAAGGCGTAGGTGTGGTGGTCGACCACCGCATGGCCGGGGCGGTTGAACTCGGCCGCCAGCAGCTTCTCGGCCAGCGCCATGCCCACCGCGTTGCTGATGCCCTGGCCCAGCGGGCCGGTGGTGGTTTCCACGCCGGGCGTGATGCCCACCTCGGGGTGGCCCGCGGTCTTGCTGTGCAGCTGGCGGAAGGCCTTGAGCTCGCTCATCGGCAGGTCGTAACCCGTCAGGTGCAGCAGCGCGTAGATCAGCATCGAGCCGTGGCCGTTGGACAGCACGAAGCGGTCGCGGTCGGCCCAGTGCGGGTTGGCCGGGTTGTGCTTCAGGTGCCGCGCCCACAGCGCGACGGCAATGTCCGCCATGCCCATGGGGGCGCCCGGGTGGCCGGAGTTGGCGGCCTGCACGGCGTCCATCGCCAGCGCGCGGATCGCGTGGGCCATGAGGGTGGGGGAGGCGGTCGATGCGTCAGTCATGGCCGGGGCTTTCCTTGGGCTGGGGCAAAGCAAGGGATTTTACGGGGGTGCCTCACCGCGGCTTGATCCAACGCAAGGACCCTGCGTCGCCGCCGCGCGACGCTTGCGGCATGAACTCTTCGCCCATGCCGCTGGCCGTGCGCGTCATCCGCGCCGAGCACGACGCGCTGGCCGCCATGCTGCGCACGCTGCCCCTGCTGCTGCAGGCGCAGCGCCGCAGCGGCACGCCGCCGGATTTCGGCGCGCTGCGGGCCATGCTGTTCTACGTCGACGAATTCCCCGAACGCTTGCATCACCAAAAGGAAAGCGAGCTGCTGTTCCCGCGGCTGCGCGCGCGCGACCCTTTGCTGCGCACGGTGCTGGACGAGCTGGAGGCCGACCATGCCCAGGGCGAGCGCGCCATCCGCGAGCTGCAGCACAGCCTGCTGGCCTGGGAGCAGATGGGCGAGACCCGGCGCGAGAAGTTCGAGCAGCAGATCAAGGTCTATGCGGCGCGCTACCTGCGCCACATGAAGCGCGAGGAGACGGAGATCCTGCCGCGCGCCGCAGCGCTGTTCACGCCCGAGGACTGGGCCCAGCTGGACGAGGCCTTCGGCAGCCATCAGGACCCGCTGGCGCCGCGCCCGGGCCAGCCGGTGGATGCCGCCTATGCGCCGCTGCGCCAGCGCATCCTGGCGGCGTTGCCCGAGCCCTTCGGCTGGGGGCCGGCGCTGGTCAGCCCCCACTCCTGAGCACGCGCAGCCGCTCGCTGGCCAGCCACTCCACCGGCGGGCGGCCCAGCAGCTCGCGCAGCGCGTCTGCGTCCAGGCCGGCGTCGGCGCCGACCACGCCCACCCAGCGGTCGCGGCCGCTGCGCTTGGCCTCGTAGAGCGCGCCGTCGGCCACGTCGATGACGGTGCTCCAGTCCAGCGCCTGCGGCTGGGCGGCGCTGAGCGGGAAGCAGGCGAAGCCGATCGAGCAACTGCGCGTCAGCCGCTGGCCGTCGGGCAGCTCGAAGGGCCGGCGGCCCACCGCCAGGCGCATGCGCTCGGCCAGGTCGGCCGCGTGCTCGCGCGAGCCGTCGCGCGCCACGACCAGGAACTCCTCGCCGCCCCAGCGCACCACGTGGTCGCTGTCGCGGCAGACCTCGCGCAGCCGCTCGCGCATCTGCACCAGCACCGCGTCGCCGGCCGAGTGGCCGTGGCGGTCGTTGACCTGCTTGAAGTGGTCCACGTCCACCAGCATGAAGACCAGGTCGCCGTTGTCCGACGGCCCGCTGCCGGCCGCGTGGCGGCGCAGCGCGACGGCGATGTCGGCGTCGATGTGCTGGGTCAGGTAGCGGCGGTTGTGCAGGCCGGTCAGCGGGTCGCTGAGGCTGGACTCCTTCAGCGCCTCGGACAGTGCCTCCAGCTCGGCCGTGCGCTCCTGCACACGCCGCTCCAGCTCGGCCTGGCGGCGCTCCAGCGCGCGCGTGCGCCACTGCACCAGGCCGTAGATGGCCAGCCCGGCCAGCAGTGCGGCCAGCGTGCGTGCCCACCAGGCCTGCCACCAGGCGGGCTGCACCTCGACCTCGATCTGCAGCGGCGGGTCGGTCCAGTCGCCCAGCCGGTTGCTGCCCTGCACCTGCAGCGTGTAGTGGCCCGGCGCCAGGTTGGCGTAGCTGGCCACGCGCAGTTCGGCGCCGGTGGCGATCCAGTCCTCGTCATAGCCCTGCAGCCGGTAGCGGTACAGGTTCTGGGCCGGCGCGCTGAAGTCCAGCGCGGCGAACTCGATCGAGAAGGCGCGCTGCTGCGCCGTCAGCGCCAGGCCCTCGCGCAGCAGGCCCAGCGGCTGGCGGCGGCTGTCGATGCGCAGCTCGGTGGCGACCACGGGCGGCTGGAAGTCCCAGCGCCTGAAGTGCTGCGGCTGTGCCACCAGCAGCCCGGTGCTGCCGCCGAACAGCATGCGGCCGTCGGCCAGCTGGCCGTAGGCGCGGAACCAGCCGGTGCCGATGTCCACGCCGTCGATCTTGCCGAACTCGGTGTAGAGCCGGGTGGCCGGGTCGAACATGCCGCGGTGGGTCCAGATGCGGCCCTGGGCGTCGGCCAGCAGGTTGGCGCCGAAGCTGCGGTCCTGCGGGCCGCGCTGCATGGCCACGCGCTCGAAGTCCGCGCCGGGCGGGCGGCGGAACAGGCCGGCGCTGGTGTCCACCCACAGCGTGCCGTCGGCGGCGACCAGCAGGCCCAGCACGCCCTCCGGCGGCAGGCCGGCGCCGGCCGGCTGCAGCGCGCCGTCCACCAGGCGGAACAGGCCGGCCTCGGCGCCCACCCACAGCTGGCCGTCGGCGGTTTCGGCGAGCGCGTTGACGTTGCCGCCCAGGCGCCTGCCGCCGGCCAGCGGCAGGCGGTCCAGCGCGGCGCTGCCGGCGGGCAGGCGATGCAGGCCGTCGGCCGTGCCCACCCACAGCGTGCCGTCGCGGCCGGCCAGCAGCCGGCGCACGCGTGCCTGGCCGGTGGAGATCACCTCGCGCAGGCGGCGCTGCGCGTCGAAGCGGAACAGCTGACCGCTCTCGGTGCCGGCCCAGACGCTGCCGTCGCCGGCCTGGGCCAGCGCGGCCACCAGGCCGCTGAAGCGGGCGTCCGGCCGGATCGCGCCGGTCAGCCGCAGCTGCGGGTCCAGCACGGCGATGCCGCGCTCCAGTGTGCCCAGCCAGATCTCGCCGCTGCCCAACTGCAGCACGCTGCGCACGTCGGTGTCGGCCAGCGGGCTGGTGGGGTCGTCGTCCTGGCGGCGCACCCACAGCGCGCGGTTCTCGGGGTCGTGGCGCTGCAGGCCGCCGCCGTAGCCGCCCACCCACAGCGTGCCGGCGCGGTCGCGCAGCAGCGCGTGGAAATCGGTGCCGCCCAGCGTCCAGGGGCGGCGCTGGTTGCGCTTGAGCAGCTGCAGCAGCCGGCCGTCGGTGGTGCGCAGCTCGACGCCGGTGACGCGGCCCACCCAGACCTCGCCGTCGCTGACGCTCAGCAGGCTCAGCACCGGCGAGGGGCGCGCGCCTTCGCCGGCCTCCAGCGGCTGCGGCGGCTGTCTGCCGTCGCGGTCCAGCAGCAGCAGGCGGCCGTCGCGCGTGCCGACCCAGATGCGGCCGTCGCTGCCCTGGGCCAGCGCGTTGACGGGCCAGCCGCCCTCGACCGCCTCGAAGCGCTGGCCGCCGGCGCGCAGCCGCGCCAGGCCCTTCCAGGTGCCCACCCAGAGATCGCCGTCGCGGTCCACCAGCAGCGCGCCGATGCGGTCGTCCGGCAGGCCGCTGGCGCTGCCGGCGCGGAAATGCTCGAAGCGGCCGGTGCTGGGGTCCAGCCGGTCCAGCCCGCCCAGCAGGCCCACCCAGATGCGGCCGTCGTGTGCGCGCGCCAGCCGCTGCACGCTGCCCGGCGAGATGGAGTGGGGCTGGGCCGGGTCGTGCTGCAGGAAGGTCCAGCGCTCGGCCTGCGAGTCGAAGCGGGCCAGGCCCTCGCTGGCGCTGCCCACCCACAGCACGTCGCCGCGGTCGGCCAGCAGCGCGCGCAGGAAGCGGTTGGCGCGGCCGGCGGGGCGGTCGGCCTGCGCCATCGGGTAGGACCGGGTCTGGTAGCCGTCGTAGCGCACCAGGCCGACGCTGGTGCCCACCCAGATCAGTCCGCGTTCGTCCTGGGCCAGTGCCGCGACGATGCCGTCCACGATGCCCGCCGTGCCGCTGGCGCTGACGAAGCGCGGTTCGGACATCGGATCACGCTCGGCGCTGGCCCCGGGTGGCGCCAGGGCGCAGATCAACAGCAGGAGCAGGGCAGGCAGCAGGCGCATCGGCGCAGTCGTCGTCTCGGGGGGCGCCGAGCGTAGCAGCCCGGGCGGGGCGGTTTCAGCTGCCCGACTGCACCAGCCGCAGCCGGCCGCGCGCGGCCCAGCTCTCCAGCGGCCGGCGCACGTCGCGCTGCAGCTCGTCGTCGCTGGACGCGTGTGCGCTGATCAGGCCCACCCAGGCGTTGCGGCCGGCGTCCTTGGCCTCGTACAGCGCGGCGTCGGCCAGGTCGATGGCGGAGCGCCAGTCCAGCGCGCGCGGCAGCTGCGGGCACAGCGGGAAGGCCGAGAAGCCTACCGAGCAGGTCTGCGCCAGGCGCACGCCGCCGTCCAGCTCGAAGGGCTGCGACGCCACCGCCTGGCGGGCGCGCTCGGCCAGCTCGGCGGCGCGCGAGCGCGGCGTGCCGCGCGCGACGATGAGGAACTCCTCGCCGCCCCAGCGCACCAGGTAGTCGGTGGCGCGGAAGACCTGCTCCAGCCGGCCGCGCATCTGCTCCAGCACCGCGTCGCCGGCCATGTGGCCGTGGGCGTCGTTGATGCGCTTGAAGTGGTCGATGTCGATGAGGAAGAACAGCAGGTCCTGTTCGCTCTCGCCCTCCACCGGGGCGTCGCTGATGGGCTCGTAGTGGCGCAGCGCCAGCGCCGCGTCGGCGGGCATCTGGCGGTCCAGGAAGCGGCGGTTGCGCAGGCCGGTCAGCGGGTCGGTCAGGCTGGCCTCCTCCAGCTCGGCGGACTTGGCCGTCAGCGCGGCCTTGGCGGCCTCCAGCTCCTCGGTGCGCTCGCGCACGCGCTCCTCCAGCACACGGCGGTGGCGCAGCAGCAGCCGCGTGCGCATGCCGACGATGCAGGCCACCAGGCCGGCCGCGGCGATGACGGCCAGCGCCAGCGCCCAGCGCGTCTGCCACCAGGCGGCGCGCACTTCCACGGTGTACTGCAGCTCGCCCGGGCCCCAGGCGCCGTCGCGGTTGCTGCCCTGCAGGTGCAGCGTGTACTGGCCCGGCGACAGGTTGGTGTAGGTGGCCGTGCGGCTCATGGCGCCGGCCTCCACCCAGCCGTGGTCCAGGCCCTGCAGCCGGTAGCGGTAGCGGTTGCGGGCCGGCTGGCTGTAGTCCAGCGCCGCGAAGGCCAGGCTGAAGCTGCGCTCGCCGGGCGCCAGCACCAGCGGCTGGCCCGGTTGCGGCACGGCGCGCTCCTCGCCCTCCACGCGCAGCTCGGACGCGACCAGCGGCGGCTGGTAGTTCCAGGGCGCGAAGCGTTCGGGGTCGATGGCCAGCAGGCCGCGCGCGCCGCCGAACAGCATGCGGCCGTCGTCCAGCCGCGCATAGGCGCGAAACCAGCCGGTGCCCAGGTCGGCGCCGTCGGCCGGCCCCAGCTCGCGGCGCTCGCCGGTCTTGGGGTCGTACATGTTGCGCTGCGACCAGACCCGGCCGCGGGCGTCGAACAACAGGTTGGCGCCGAACGCGCCGCCCAGCTCGGCGGCCGGCACGGTCTCGAAGCGGGCGCGCTGGCCGTCGCTCTGCACCAGCCGGTGCAGGCCGTTGCCGGTGTCCACCCACAGCCGGCCGTCGGGTGCCACGGCCATGCCCAGCACGGTCTGGCCGGTCAGGCCCTGGGGCTCCACCCATTCGGCGACGGGCTCGGCGTCGCCCGGCCTGGCGACGCGGAACAGGCCCGCCGCGCCGCCGGCCCACAGGCTGCCGTCCGGCAGCGCGGCGAAGGCGTTGACCTCGCCGGTGCCGCCCACCAGGCCGGCGGTCGGGATGGCGCGCATCTGCGGCTTTGCCGGCGTCCAGCGCATCAGGCCGTCCAGCGTGGCGATCCACAGCGAGCCGTCGGCGCCGGCGTGGAAGCGCCGCGGCACGGCGTTGCCGCTGCGCAGCGTCTCCTGCCAGCGGCCGCGGATGTCGAAGCGCAGCAACTGCGTGTCCACGGCCACCCAGACCGAGCCGTCCTTGGTCTGGCCCAGCGCGTTGACGCGCCCCGCCGGCAGGCCCGCGCTGCCCGGCGCGATGGCGGCGATGGGCTGCAGCTGGCGGTCGCGGCGCTCGATGCCGCCGGCCAGCGTGCCCAGCCAGACCTCGCCGTTGTCCAGCTGCAGGATGCTGCGCACGTCCAGCCCGCCCGCGCCGCCTCGCAGCGGCTCGCGCACCATGCTCAGGCCCGGCAGCGAGGGCACGTGGCGCATCAGGCCGCCGCCGTAGCTGCCGGCCCAGACGGTGCCGGAGGGGTCGCGCATCAGCGCGCGCAGGTCGCTGCGCGGCACCGAGCCGGCGTTGGAAGTGCCGGCGGGCGGCAGGCGCTCGATCAGCTCGCCGGTGGCGGCATGGCGGCGCGTCAGGCCGGAGGCGTCGCCGAACCACAGCTCCTCGGCGTCGGGCTGCACCATGGCCATGACCGGCGACACGCCAGTGGCCGCACCCGGCTCGGCGCCGTTGCTGAAGGGCAGCACCTGGCCGGCGCTTGAGAGCGCACGCAGCCGGCCCTGGGCCGTGCCGACGACGATGCGGCCGTCCAGCGTCTCGCCGATCAGCGTGACGAGCTGGTCGGACAGGCCCACGTCCAGCGTCTCGATGGGGCCGTCGGCGGGCTTGCGCGCGAGGCCGCGCCAGGTGCCTATCCACAGCGTGCCCTGGCGGTCCACCAGCAGCGTCTGCACGCGCGGGTCGGGCAGGCCGTCCTCGCGGCCGCGGTGGTGGGTGAAGCGCTGGGTCTTGACGTCGAAGCGGTCCAGCCCGCCGCTGCCGCCCAGCCACAGCGTGCCGTCCTTTTCCAGCGCGAAGCTGCGCACCGTGTTGGCGGCGGGCGCGGCGTCGTCGGCGGAGTTGCCGTCGCGCGCCCAGCGGTCCCAGCGGTTCTGGTTCAGGTCCAGGCGCACCAGGCCGCTGTTGCCGGCCGCGACCCAGATCCAGCCGCGCGGATCGGGCAGCATGGCGCGCACGAACTGCTCGGGCAGCAGCTGGCCGTCGGGGGCCTTGAGCGGATGGCGCCGGAAGCTGTAGCCGTCGTAGCGCAGCAGGCCCTCGGGCGAGCCGGCCCACAGCAGGCCGCGGGCGTCCAGGGCCAGCGCCGACACGACGTTGTCGCGCACGCCGCCCGGGTCGCCGATGGGCTCGAAGCGCGGCACGACGGCCCACGCCGACGTGGCCAGCCCCGCAACGACCATCAGGGTTGTGCACCCTTTTGTTATCCAAGCCCACATGGCGCGCATTCTCAGCCAGCAACGGCGCCGCGCCGGCCGGGTCTTGCCCTCAGTGAACGTGAATCGTCACTGCGCCAGGGGCTTGGTGATCTCGTCGATGCGCGCCACGACCTCGGGCGTCAGCCTGGGCGTGACGGCCAGCGCGCCGAGGTTGTCGCGCAGCTGCTCGATGCGGCTGGCGCCCAGGATGACGGTGGACACGCGCGGGTTGCGGTTGATCCAGGCGATGGCCAGCTGCGCGGTGCTGCAGCCCAGCTCGGCGGCAATCTCGCCCAGCTGGCCGACGGCGTCGTTCCTGGCCTTGTCCTGCAGCTGCTCGCGCATCCAGCCCATGGTCTCCAGCGCGCCGCGGCTGCCGGCCGGGATGCCGCTGCGGTACTTGCCGGTCAGCAGGCCCGAGGCCAGCGGGCTCCAGGTGGTCAGGCCCAGGCCGATGTCGTCGTACAGCCGCGCGAACTCCTGCTCGACCTTGCGGCGGTGGAACAGGTGGTACTGCGGCTGCTCGACGACCGGCTTGTGCAGGTGGTGGCGCTCGGCGATCTCCCAGGCGGCGCGGATGTCGGCGGCGCTCCACTCGCTGGTGCCCCAGTACAGCGCCTTGCCCTGGCGGATGATGTCGCTCATGGCCCAGACCGTCTCCTCGATGGGCGTGTGCGGGTCGGGGCGATGGCAGTAGATCAGGTCGATGTGGTCCAGCTGCAGGCGCTTCAGCGAGCCGTCCACGGCCTGCATCAGGTACTTGCGGTTCAGCGTGTCCTTGCGGTTGGTCGTCGTCACGCCGTCGCGAGCGAGGCCCCAGAAGAACTTGCTGGAGACGATGTAGTCCAGCCGGTTCCAGCCCAGCGCCTTGAAGGCCTGGCCCATGACGACCTCGCTCTGGCCCTGGGCGTAGACCTCGGCGTTGTCGAAGAAGTTGATGCCGGCATCGAAGGCGGCGGCCAGCATCTCGGTGGCGGCCTTGGTGTCGACCTGGTTGTGATACGTGACCCAGGAGCCCAGCGAGAGTTCGGAGACCTGGAGGCCGGCGCGGCCGAGGCGGCGGTATTGCATGGGGTGATCCTTGGCAGGGGGCTTGGGAAAGGGCGGCAGCTTAAGCGCCGCCCCTTGCCCCAGGTATCGTTAGGGCCATGAACCTCGCCGTCATCGGCGCGGGCCCCGCCGGCCTCGCGCTCGCCCTGCTGGCCGCCGAGCGGCTGCCGCAGGCGCAGATCCATCTTTTCGACACCCGCCCGCTGGACCGCGACATCAGCGGCGACGCACGCACGCTGGCGCTGAACCTGGGCAGCGTTCGGCTGCTGCAGCGTCTGCAGGCCTGGCGGCCCGAGGTCGCCCAGGCCATCAAGACCGTGCATGTCAGCCAGGCACCGCCCGCACCCATCGCGGGGGAGGTGTGGATACGCGCCGCCGAGCAGGGCCTGCCGCAGCTGGGCGCCGTGCTGCCCTATGGCGCGCTGGTGGCGCCGCTGCAGCAGCGCTGGCTGGACCTGGCCGCCACGCAGCCCGCGCGGCTGTTCACGCGCTTCGGCACGGCGGTGCATGCGATCCGCTCGCGCGCCGACGGTGTCGACCTGGACAGCGGCGAAGGCCCGCTGGTGGACGGCTTCGACCTCGCCGTCGTCGCCGAGGGCGGCGTGTTTGCCGAGCAGGATCACAAGTCCATCACCAGCGACTACCACCAGAACGCCTGGGTGGGCAGCGTGCGCCTGGCCGCGCCGGGGCTGCAGGGCCTGGCCATCGAGCGCTTCACGCGCAACGGGCCGCTGGCGCTGCTGCCGCTGCCGGACGATGCGCAAGGCCATCGCGCCGCGCTGGTCTGGTGCCTGCCGCAGGCCGAGGACGACATCGCGTCGCTGAACGACGCGCAGCGCCTGACCGTCATCCAGCAGCAGCTGCCCGCCGTGGCCGGCCGGCTGACGGGCATCTCGCCGCTGAAGTGCTTCCCGCTGGGCCTGAACGCCGAGACGCGGCTGCTGCAAGGCCGCGCGCTGCGCATCGGCAATGCGGCGCAGACGCTGCATCCGGTGGCCGGGCAGGGCTTGAACCTGGGTTTGCGCGACGCGCAGGCACTGGTCGATGCGCTGCGCGAAGCCGCCGAAACCGGACAGAACCTGGACGCCACGCTGGCCCGTGTGGATTGGCAGCGTGCGCCGGACCGCTGGCCCATGATCGCGGCGACCGACTTCCTGGCGCGCAGCTTCGCCTGGCGACTGCCGGGCCTGCCCGCACTGCGCGGCCTGGCGCTTGCAGGGCTTGAGGTGGCCAGCCCGCTGAAGACCGCCATCGCCCGGCGCATGATGTTCGGGGGGTGAGTGGAAATCCGCCCCATCCAGCCCGACGAGGTCGAAGCCGCACGCCAGCTGCTCATGGACAACGCCTGGGGCCCCCGGGTGCAGGACGCGGAGGTCTTCCGCTTGCTGCTGGAGCGTTCTCAGACGACCTTGGTCGCGGTGGAGGGCACGCAGGTGGTGGGCTTTCTGCGTGCCATCACCGACGGGCTTTTCAATGGCTACATCTCCATGGTGGTCGTCGCGGCGTCGCACCGCGGCCGCTGCATTGGCAGCGCCCTCGTGCGGACAGCCATGGGCGACAACGACCGCATGACCTGGGTGTTGCGTGCAGGGCGCGACGGCGTCTGCGCCTTCTACGAGAAGCTTGGCTTCGGCGTCTCGGAAGTGGCGATGGAGCATCCGGGTCTGCGGCGCTGAGGTCGCATCCACAGGCTTGAGCTTGTGAGCCGCAGATGCCGGTGGGACGATGGCGCCGCCCTGAACGCCTGGAGGCTCCGCCATGAAGACGCCCCGCCTGCTTCACGCCCTGTCCGCCGCCGGCCTCGCCGCGCTGACAACCGCCTCCGGCCCCGCCGGCAGCGGCCCGGCCTTCGACCCGCTGCTGGATGGCGGCGGCCTGTGCCGCCCCGGCGCGGCGGGCCAGCCCGTGCTGCTGCAGGCGCTGCTGGCCGCGGCCACCACCAAGTCCGAGACCCAGCCCTTCCAGCCCGCCGCGATGAAGGCGGCCGGTGGCGACGTGCCGCTGTACGGCGACCTCGGCGCCATGACCTTCAAGCTGGGCAAGGCCGCGCCCCGGGTGCAGGCCTATTTCGACCAGGGCCTGCGCCTGGCCTTTGCGTTCAACCATGCCGAGGCGCAGCGCTCCTTCCAGGCCGCGCAGAAGCTGGACCCGAACTGCGCGATGTGCTTCTGGGGCGAGGCGCTGATCCTGGGCCCCAACATCAACGTGCCCATGCAGCCCGAAGCCGTCGCGCCCGCCTGGGCCGCTTTGCAGCGCGCCGCCGCGTTGAAGCGGCAACTGCCGCCGCGCGAGAAGGCGCTCATCGAGGCGCTGCAGGTGCGTTACCTGCCCGAGCAGCCCGCCGACCGCGCGCCGCTGGATGCCGCCTATGCCGACGCGATGAAGCGCGTGGCCGTGCAGTTCCCCGGCGATGACCTGATCCAGACGCTGCACGCCGAAGCGTCCATGGACACCCAGCCCTGGGACTACTGGGAGGCCGGTGGCGCGAAACCCAAGGGCCGCACGGCCGATGTCGTCACCGCGCTGGAGACGGTGCTGAAGCGCAGCCCCAACCATGCGGGCGCCATCCACCTCTACATCCATGCGGTCGAGGCCTCCACGACGCCTGAGCGCGCGTTGGCCCCCGCGCGCCGCCTGGCCGCGCTGATGCCAGGCGCCGGCCACATCGTGCACATGCCCTCGCACATCTACTACCGCGTGGGCCTGTACCGCGAGTCGCTGGAGCTGAACCGCAAGGCCACGGAAGTCGACGAGGCCTACTTCAACAAGTCGCCGTCGGACCCGCTGTACCGCTCGGCCTACTACCCGCACAACATCCACTTCCTGATGGTGTCGGCGCAGATGGGCGGCGACGGGCGCACGGCCGTGACCTCGGCCGCGAAACTGGACGCGTCCATGCCGGTGGATGTCGTGAAGGCCTATCCCATCATGCAGCCCGTCAAGGCCGCGCCGTACACGACGCATGCGCAGTTCAGCGCGCCCGAGGCCATCCTGGCGCTACCGGCGCCGGCCGACGATCTGCTGCTGGTCAAGGTCATGTACCACTACGCCCGCGCCGTGGCGCACGCCCAGCGCAAGGACGCAACTGCCGCCGGGCATGAGATCGCCGCGCTGACGAAGCTGGAGGCCGCCGACTTCAGCGCCTTCGACGCCTGGGGCATCCCGGCCAAGGCCATCGCGCAGACGGCCCGGCTGGTGGCCGCCGGCCGGCTGGCCGACGCCCAGGGCGACCTGGCCGGCGCGGCGGCCGCGTTCGAGCAGGCCGTGGCCATCGAGGACGGCCTGGCCTACACCGAGCCGCCCTACTGGTATTACCCGGTGCGCCAGTCGCTGGGCGCCGTGAAGCTGAGGCAGGGCAAGCTGGATGAGGCCGAGACGGCGCTGCGCGACTCGCTGGCCCGCGTGCGCAACAACGGCTGGGCGCTGGCGGCGCTGGCCGAGGTCTACAAGCGCAAGGGCGACGCCAAGGCCGAGCAGAGCGCTCGCCAGGCGTTGAGCAAGGCTTGGTTCGGCGCGGAGGGCGGGCCCGACCTTACGAAGCTCTAGCCCGGGGCTTCTTGGGACAATGGCGGCCATGAGCCTGACCGCCTACATGGACGACCTCGGCCGCGCCGCCCGCGCCGCCGCCACGCAGATGGCCGCCGCCTCCACGGCCGCCAAGAACACCGCACTGCTTGCGCTGGCCCGCCGCCTGCGCGAGGCGGGCCCAAGCATGGCCGCAGCCAACGCCCGCGATCTGGCGGGTTCGTCTGAACTCAGCGGCCCGCTGCGCGACCGCCTGAAGCTCGACGCCAAGACGCTGGCGACGGTTGCCGAAGGCTGCGAGCAGATCGCCGCCATGCCCGACCCGGTGGGCGAGATCACCGGCGTGAAGCGCCGCCCCACCGGCATCAGCGTGGGCCAGATGCGCGTGCCGCTGGGCGTGTTCGGCATGATCTACGAGAGCCGCCCCAACGTGACCATCGAGGCCGCGTCGCTGG